>DATDHU010000145.1:0-43083 GCA_036521415.1 Acidimicrobiales bacterium | reverse complement strand
GCGATCACCTCGGCCGCGCAGACGGCTCCGAGCTTGGCGCTCTCTTCCGGTGAGAGGCCATTGGTGATCCCGTACAGGAAGCCGGCGGCGAACAGGTCTCCCGCGCCGGTGGTGTCCACCACCTTGTCCACCGGTGCAGCGGGCACTGACACGGGGCCACTGGCCGTGACGACCACACACCCGCCCGCGCCCCTTGTCAGTGCGGCCAGGAGGCCGGTCTCCTGGACGGCGGACACCGCCGCATCGAAGTCCGTGGTCCCGAACAGCAGCATGACCTCTTCCTCGTTGGCCAACAGGATGTCGAGGTCGCCGTTCAAGAGCTCCAAGAACTCGTCTTGGTGGCTCTGGACGCAAAAGGGATCGGACAGGGTCAGGGCCACGGCGGCGTCGTTGGCATGAGCCAGGTCCATGGCCTCTCGCATAGCCGCCTTTGCCGCTTCCTGATCCCATAAGTAGCCCTCGAAGTAGGCCACCTGCGTGGAGGAGAGCTGACCGGCGTGCAGGTCGACCGAGGCGAAGTCCGAAGCCACTCCGAGGTGGGTCGCCATCGTGCGTTCGGCATCGTCGGTCACCAGGACCAGGCAGTGGCCAGTCACGCTCTCGCCCGACTTGGCCGGCGTGGGCCTGGGCTCGAAAGCCACGCCGATGGAGCGGATGTCGTGGGTGAACGTCCGACCGAGTTCGTCGTCGGCCACCCGGCCCAAGAAGGCAGCGCGCCCGCCCAGCGCGGCCACACCGGCGACGGTATTGGCGGCAGACCCGCCCGAGGCGGCGACGGTCGGCCCCATGGTGGCGTAGATGGCCTCGGAACGCTCCAGGTCCACGACGGCCATGGTCCCCTTGACCAGCCCCAGTTTTTGCACGTCCTCGTCCGTGGCCGAAGCCAGCACATCGACGAGGGCATTGCCGATGGCGACGACGTCGAGCTCGGTGGCCGAGCGGGGTGGCTGTCGGATATCGACTGGTGTCGGTTCGTGGTCGTTCTGCACGGTGCGACGGTAGCCTGCCGAAGATGAGCGCTCCCACCGACGACGATCCGACTACCTACCGCCTTCCCCACTCGGTGGTGCCCAGCCGGTACCGGTTGACCCTGGTCCCCGACCTGGCCGCGGGCACCTTCACCGGTGACGTGGCCATCGACGTCACGGTAGGCGAACCCGTTACCGACATCGTCCTGAACGCCGCCGAGCTGACCATCGGCTCGGCCGCGCTCAGCCCGGCCGGTGGCGGCGCCGGCAATGGCACATCGGGTGGCACCGCCCCACTCGAGCCCTCCTCGACCACCCTCGACGCCGACGAGGAGCGGGTCACCCTCACCTTTGCCCGGCCCGTCCCGGTCGGCCCGGCCACCCTCCGCCTGTCCTTCACCGGAATCCTGAACGACAAGCTCCACGGCTTCTACCGGAGCAGCTTCACCGACGACGACGGCAACGAGCAGCTGATCGCCACCACCCAGATGGAGGCCACCGACGCCCGTCGGGCCTTCCCCTGCTGGGACGAGCCCGACCGCAAGGCCGTCTTCGAGGTGACCCTGGTCGTCAGCGAGGGTCTCGCCGCCTATTCCAACGGGCCCATCGTCGAGGAGGCCGCTGAGCCCGCCTCGGGGGGATCGGCCCCGGCCCGCCGGATCCGGTTCGCCCCGACCATGCCGATGTCCACCTATCTGGTCGCCTTCATCGTCGGGCCCCTCGAGGCCACCGAGCCGGTCGACGTCGACGGCGTCCCCCTGCGGGTGGTGCACCCGCCGGGCAAGGCCCACCTGGCCCCTTATGCCCTGGAGGTGGGGGCCCACGCCCTCCGCTTCTTCACCGACTACTTCGCCATCCCGTACCCGGCCGACAAGCTCGACTTGGTGGCCATTCCCGACTTCGCCTTCGGGGCTATGGAGAATCTGGGCTGCGTCACGTTCCGCGAATCGGTCCTCCTGGTCGATCCGGCCCAAGCGGCCCGGGTGGAGCTCGAGCGGGTGGCCGACGTGATCTGCCACGAGATCGCCCACATGTGGTTCGGCGACCTGGTCACCATGAAGTGGTGGAACGGCATCTGGCTCAACGAGGCCTTCGCCACGTTCATGGAGGTCCTGGCGGTCGACGCCTATCGGCCCGAATGGCAGCGGTGGGTCAGCTTCGGGGTGGAACGGGAGGCGGCTATGGCCGTCGACGGCCTCCATGCCACCCGACCGGTCGAGTTCGCCGTCGGGCGCCCCGAGGAGGCTCAGGGCATGTTCGACGTCCTGACCTACCAGAAGGGCGGGAGCGTGCTCAGGATGCTGGAGCGCTATCTCGGGGCGGAGACCTTCCGGGACGGCATCCGGGACTACCTGACGACGCACAGTTATTCCAACACCGAGACGGCGGACCTGTGGGACGCCCTGGAGCGCTCGAGCGGCCAGCCCGTGCGCCAGATCATGGACACGTGGATCTACCAGGGCGGCTATCCCCTGGTCCGCTTGGCTGAAGACGACTCCCTGTCCCAGAAGCCCTTCTCGTACCGGGGAGAGCCGGGAGGCGCCATCGGGTCCTCCTGGCAGATCCCGGCACTGGTCCGGTCGACCTCGGGGAACGGCGGGGACCCGGTCCCGGTCCTGGTCGGCGGGGACGGCACTCCGGCGTCGTCCCTCCGGGCCACCGACCCGCTCGTCAACGCCGGCGGATCTGGCTTCTATCGGGTCGCCTACCCGACCTCGGTGGTGGATCGGCTGAGCGCCATCCTGCCCGAGCTCGAGGCCCTCGAGCGCTACAACCTGGTGTCGGACTCCTGGGCTGCCGCCCTGGCCGGACAGGCGCCCGCCGGAAACGTGCTCAGGCTGGCCGGCGCCCTCAGCCGTTCCGGTGAGCGAGACCCGAGTGTCTGGTCGGTCGTGATAGGCGCCCTCGGCCTGCTCGACCGCATCGTTCCCGACGCCGACCGTCCCGCGCTCCAACAAGCCGTGCGCACCCTGGTCGGCCCGGTCGTCGAGCAGGTGGGCTGGGACCCGAGGGACGACGACGGGGAGCGAACACCGTCGTTGCGCGCCTCGGTGCTCCGGACCCTGGGCACGATCGGCGCCGACCAGGCCGTCCGCCAGGAGGCCGCACGGCGCTTCGGGGCTACAACCGGGGCCGCAGCCACCGGGGCGGCCCTCCACCCTGACACCGAGTCTGCCGTCTTGGAGATCGTGGCCACCACCGGGGGCTCGGCCGAGTTCGAGGCCTACCTCGAGCGCTATCGCAAGCCGGCCAACCCGCAAGAGGAGAACCGGTACCTCTATGCCCTCACCGCTTTCGACCAGCCTGAGCTGGCCCAACGGACCTACGACCTGGCCATCTCCGAGGTCCGCACCCAGAACGCCCCCTTTGTGCTGCAGCTCCTGGTGGCTAACCGGCTCACCGGCCCAGCCTCCTGGGAGCGGATCACCGCCGACTGGGACTCGCTGGTCGATCGGTTCCCCGCCAACATCCTCCCCCGCATGCTTGATGGCGTCCGCACGCTGTGCCGGACGCCCGAACAGGCCGAGGCCGTCGCCGCCTTCGTGACCTCCCATCCCCTGCCGGCCGGGGGCAAGACCGTCGAGCAGATCCTCGAGCGCCTGGACGTAAACGTGGCCTTCGGCCAGCGGGTTGGTCCGGGTCTGGCCAAGCTCCTGGCCGATTCGGTCGGCACCTGACCGGTTGCCCGCTCCGCTGGGCGCTGCCCGTCGATGAACCTGGGCATCGCCGCCACTGTCTTCGCCCTGATCGTGGTGGCCGAGCTGCCCGACAAGACCATGATCGCCACGCTGATCATGGGCAGCCGGTACCGGCCCGTGCTGGTCTGGATCGGGGCCACGGTGGCCTTCGTCCTCCATGCCGCGGCGGCGGTGGCCATCGGCCGGGTCCTCGCCCTCCTGCCCCACCGCTGGGTCGAGGGGGTGACGGCGACCCTCTTCGCCGCCGGAGCCGTCTACCTGCTCGTCGTGCCCGAGAAGGACGAAGAGGAACGGGGTGCGCAGGAGGTTGCGGACGCCTCGCCGAGGTTCCGTGTCGTGGGGATGGCCTTCCTGGTCATCCTGGTGGGTGAGTTCGGCGATCTCACCCAGATCCTCACGGCCAATCTGGCGGCCAGGTACCAGTCCCCGGTCTCGGTGTTCGTCGGCGCCGCCCTGGGCCTCACGACGGTGTCCGCCCTCAGCGCGTTCGCCGGGCGGGCCCTGACCGCGGTCCTGCCCCTCGCCGTCATCCGAAAGGTCGGAGGCGTCGTGCTGGCCGGGTTCGCCGTCTACAGCCTGGTCACCCTCGTGAGAGGCTGAACCGATGCCCTCCGAGCACCCCCAGGCCACCCAGCACCCCGAGAGCGCCGATGGCGCCGAAGGCGCCGATCGCCGCGACCACCTCTTTGCTGCGGCCCGGGCGGCAGAGGGTTTCATGCCCGACGACGAGGGCGAGGCCCTCTACCGTGCGGCCCTCCGAGCCGGGCGGGCCTCGCCGGCGGCGACCTTCGTCGAGGTGGGCGCGTGGTGCGGCAAGTCGACCGTCTACCTGGGCGCGGCGGCCGAGGCCTCCGGTGCCATCCTGTTCAGCCTCGACCACCACCACGGCTCCGAGGAGAACCAGGCGGGATGGGAGCATCATGACCCGGGGCTGGTCGACCCGGACACCGGTCGCATCGACACGCTGCCCCATTGGCGCCGAACGGTCGGCCGGGCCGAGCTGGAGACGACCGTCGTCGGCCTGGTGGGCGACTCGCCGATCGTGGCCGGCCGCTGGAGCACGCCGTTGGACTTCTGCTTCATCGACGGGGGACACGGTGACGAGCCGGCATGGGCCGACTACCGGGGATGGTCGCCTCACGTGCCGGTGGGCGGCCTGCTGGCCATTCACGATGTGTTCCCCGACCCCGCCGACGGCGGCCGGCCACCGTTTGACCTCTGGCGCCACGCCCTCGACTCCGGAGCGTTCACCGAGGACGGCGAGTGCGGCTCACTGCGGGTACTCAAGCGGGTGCGCCCACCCGGGTGAGGGCGGCCGCACGGCGGGTCAGAACCGCCGTCCTTACGGCCGCAGACCCGTGCAGGCCGGGTTCAGAGGGTGCCCGAGGAACCGCGGGGGAAGGCGGGCTCGGTCGGGGCCTCCGGGGCCGGTTCAGTGAGGTCCAGATGGGTGGGCAGGCCCTCGCCGCGGAACAGCCCTGATGCCAGCGTCGTACGGCTCAGTGCGTCGGCAGCCAGCACCATGGCGCCCGCCGTGTAGGTGGAACGCTCCAGGGGCGGGAACGTGGCTTCTTCCGGGTAGACCATGCCCGTCCAGTACGAACCGTCCCCGGTGCGGAGGCCCTGGCCCCACTCGAGCAGGGTGAGGGCCACGTCATCCATGCCGAGGGCGTCGAGGGCCAGGACACACTCGGCCGTCTCGGCGGCGGTGACCCACTCGCCGGTCGAGACACAGCGGACGCCGAATCCTTCCATCACGAAGGTCGACCAGCCGGCCTCGATCCGGTCCCTCGCCGCCCGGCCGGTCATCGCTCCGGACAGGACCGGGTAGTACCAGTCCATGGCGAACTCCTCTTTCGGGGCGAAGGCCGACGAGGGCTCGTAGGCCACGGCGTGGGCCAGGCGGCCCGCCGCCCACTCCCAGTCCGGACGCTCGTGATCGAGCCGTTCGGCGCACGCGATGGCGCACCGGAGGCTGTGGTAGATCGATGACGAGCCGGTCAGCAGGGCGTAATTCTCCAAGTAGCCGGCGGGGTCGAGGGACCAGCAGATCGAGCCGTCTGGGCGCTGCCAGCGGAGTACGAAGTCGATGCCTGCCTCGACTGCTGGCCACAGCGACTCGAGGCCGTCGGTATCCCCGGTCGAGATGAAGCGGTGCCAGGCGCCGGTGGCCAGGTAGGCGCAGACGTTGGTGTCGAGCCGGGGATCCTCGATGCTGCTGGCCAGGTAGTAGTTGAACCAGCTCCCGTCGGGAAGCTGGGTGTCCACCAGCCACTGGTAGGCGCGGTCGGCCTCGGCGTCGAGACCGACCGTCGTCAGGGCCATGGCCGCTTCGACGTGGTTCCACGGATCGCAGTGGCCGCCCGGGAACCACGGGATCATCCCGTTGGGACGCTGCAGGCCGGCGATGGAGTGCGCCGTGGCCAAGACCTGGCTCGAGCTGAGGATGCCCGGGACCTCGGGGATGACCCTCACGCCGGCGCACCCGCCCCCGCCAATGAGGGCTCGGCCTGCTGCCCGGCTGAGCCGTCGGCCAACCGGTTTGCCCCCGTCGCCCCGGTCTTCGTCGCCCCGCTCGCCGCCGGCTTGCTCGTCGCCCCGCTCGCCGCCGGCTTGGTGACTGCCGGACCAGTGACGGCCGGCTTCATGAGGTAGACCACCAGGCTCTTTCCGACCAGCGGGTTGAGCACCCGCTCGGTGTATCGGGTCGTCCTGGGCGCCTTCACGATGTCCCAGACCAAGAGGCGGTGGTAAGCGGCCACCGCCGGGTGATCGTCGTTCGCCGGGCCAACCAGGCAGCGAAGCCACCAGTAGGGCGCGTGGAGGCCGTGGGCGTGGTGGCTGCCCATCATGGTCAGTCCGGTGCGCTCCAGCCGGGCCACCAGCTCTTTGTGCCGGTAGATGCGCACGTGGCCGCCGGGGACGTTGTGGTACTCATCGGACAGGGCCCAGTTCACGAATTCGGGGCCGCAGCGGGGAACGGTGACCGCCATGGAGCCGCCGGGGCGGAGCACCCGGGACAGCTCGGACATGGCCGTGCGGTCGTCGGGGATGTGCTCCAGGACCTCGGAGGCGATGACCCGGTCGAAGGACCCGTCGCCGAACGGGAGGCGCAGGGCGTCGCCCCGGACGGCACCGACCCTGGCCGTCTCCGCGCTCAGCTCGCCGGCGACGGACATCGCGCCGAAGGTGTCCTGCACCTTGCGCACCTCGTCGGCACCGGCGTCGAACCCCACCACCTCAGCCCCGAGTCGGGCCGCTTGGTAGGCGTGCCGCCCGAACCCACAGCCCAGGTCGAGCAGGCGGTCCCCGGGCCGGACGCCGAGCTTCCCGTAGTCGACGGTCAGCATGCCACCGTCTCCGTCGGGTCGGCGGGGTCACCGCTGGTCTCCGTCGGTTCGGCGGGGTCACCGCCGCTCTTCATTGGCTCGGTGGGGTTGGCCGCCGTCCCCGTGAGCTCGGCGGTGCCGCCCGCCAAGACGACGCCACGCCCGGCCATGAGCGCCCGGTACTGCTCGACCGTGCCTCGAGCCGTGACCTCCCAGGTGAAACGGCCAAGCACCCGCTGCCGCCCGGCATCACCCAAGGTCGTGCGCAGAACGGGGTCATCGAGCAGGCGACCGATGGCGGCGGCCAGGGCGCCGGGGTCGTTGGGAGGCACCAGCAAGCCGGTCTCGCCGTCGGTGCCAACGACCTCGGGCAACGCCCCACCGGTGGTGGCCACCACCGGGACGCCACAGGCCATGGCCTCGATGGCCGGGAGTGAGAACCCTTCGTACAACGACGGCACCACGGCGACCTGGGCCTGCCCGTAGTTCCGGGCCAGCTCCTCGTCGCTGATCCCAGTCACGCAGCGGACGATCGGGGCGAGGCCGAGCCGGTCGATGGCTCGTGCCACGCGGCCGTCCGGGCGCGGGCTGCCGATGACGACCAGCTCGATGTCCCGCTCGGTACGCAGCTTGGCCACCGCTTCGAGCAGGGGCACCAAGCCCTTCATGGGCACGTCGGAGGAGGAGGTGACCATGAGGCGGCCGGGGACCGGTTGCACGTCGGCCTGTGGCCGGAACACGGTGTGGTCCACGCCGACGGGCACGACCGTCATGCGCGACGACTCCACTCCCATCTGCTTGGCGATGTCGGTCTTCGACGACTCGGACACGGTGATGATGCGAGGGAGCTCCCGCGAGACCCGGACCTGCATGCGCAAGAAGCCGAACCAGCGACGGGTGGTGACCCGCTGCCACGGGTTGGTCGAGTGGCTGAGGGCCAACTGCCGGTCGACGGTGATGGGGTGATGGAGCGTGGTTACCAGCGGCCACCCGTCCTCCAGCATCCCGATCATGCCGTTCCCCATGCACTGGTTGTCGTGGACCAAGTCGAACTCGTCCCGCCGTTCGGCCAACAGTCGTCTGGTCCGCAAGCTGAACGTCCACGGTTCGGGGAACCCAGCCGTGCACATGACCCCGAACTCCAGGGCGTCGATGGAGCTGGTGAACTCCCTCGGCCATGGGATCCGGAAGGGGTCGGGCTCCCGGTAGAGGTCGAGGCTGGGCACGGGTGTGAAGCCGACGCCCTCGTCCACTTCCGGCCAGGGTTGGCCGGCGAAGACTTCGACCGAGTGGCCCAGCCTGACCAGCTCCCGCGACAGATGGCGCGTGTAGACGCCCTGCCCCCCGCACCGGGGATTCCCCCGGTAGACGAGGAAAGCGATCCGGAGCCCGCCGGGGGCCGGAAGAGCAGGGACGATGCGTTCGGGAACTGACCGCGGGGTAACCGACGAGCGACGCCGAAGACCAAATTTAGGCACGAGCGAGCCGGTCGAGAGGGGTCATAGGGGGGAAAGCCTCCCCCGGCCAGGGCCTTCGGCGCAAACGCGTTCTAGTTTCAGGCACAAGGACCCGAGCGCTGGGGGCCGACTCCGGCCACTCGGAGGAGTCAAACCACCACCGACGTCCCTGGCAGTCCTCGGTCTGCCCTTCGCTCACGGGAGAGGTCGGTCTGCCCGTTCCGTCACGAAATGTTCACCGAGCAACGGAACGTTCACCGTCCTCGGGTCCGTTCCCGCCCCGTCTGGCGGGTAGCGTCACACACACCTCGATGGTGTCGGACCGTAGGGGTCGAAACCTGCTTCCGGCTGGCTCCTGAACGACGCCCGGGATCAACAAGGCGACAGTGCGAATGTGGGCAGTGTGATGACACCTCAGCTCAATGGTCTCAATGCGACTCGTTACAGTGCCGATGTGCACCTGTCCGGGCTGTTGGGTCGTCCGCTGTTCTCACCGACCGACGAGGGCGTCGGCAAGGTCGACGACGTCATCGTCCGACTGCGGGGAGACGACTACCCGGTGGTGACCGGTCTGGTGGCCAAAGTCGGCGGCCGGCGGGTCTACGTGCCGATGGAACGGGTGGCGGAATTGAGCGAACAACGGATCGCGCTGGCCAAGTCCAAAGTCGACCTCCGGGGATTCGAACGCCGCGACGGCGAAGTCCTGTTGCGAGAGGACATCCTCGGCCACCGGCTCATCGACGTCGCTGACGCCGAGCTGGTCCGGGCCTGGGACGTCGAGCTTCGGGCCAGCGACGAGGGGTGGGTCGTGTCCTGCCTGGACACGCGCCGTCCGGCCAGGCTGTTCGGCCTCATCCGGACGGCAGCCGGGCATCCCTGCCAGGACTGGAAGGCCTTCGAGCCCTTGATCGGCCATACCCCCAGCGTCCGATCGAGGGCCACCTTCGGCCGGGTGGTCAAGCTCAAGCCGGCACAAATTGCCGACTTGCTCGAGGACGCCTCTCATACCGAAGGCGAGGAGATCCTCGACGTCGTCCATGCCGACCCTGAGCTCGAAGCCGACGTGTTCGAGGAGCTCGACCCCGACATCGCCACCCGGTTGTTCGGGGACAAGACCGACCCAGAGGTGGCCGACGTCATCGCCCACATGCGGGCGGACGACGCCGCCGACGCCATCGCCGAGCTCCCCCAGGGGCGCCGCCAAACGGTCCTCGACCTCCTCCCACCGGGCACGCGCACCAAGGTGCTGACCCTCCTCGGCTTCAATGCCACCAGTGCCGGGGGGATCATGGGCGTCGACTTCCTGACCGCCCCCAAGGATGCTCTCGTCGAGGAGGCCCTCCGACGTATTCGCCTGGGCGAGAACGTGCAACCCGAGGCGCTCATCACGATGCACGCCGTCGACGCGGCGAACCGCCTGTTCGGGACGGTCAGCGTCATCGGTCTGCTCCAGGCTGACCCCGAGTCTCGCCTGCTCGACGTGGTCGACGACGACCCGGTACGGGTCACGGCGGCGGCCGACGTCGTCGACGTTGCCCTCCTCATGGCCGACTACAACCTGATGACGGTCCCGGTCGTCGACGACGACAACCAGCTTCTCGGCGTGATCACCGTCGACGACATACTCGAGGCGACGATCCCGGAGGACTGGAGGCGCCGAGAACCCCCGGCGCATCCCGAACCAGCCCACGCTGGTTCGGAGACGACTAGCGCAGCCACCAAAGACTCGGAGCCCCGGGGGTAACCATGACGGACCGACCAGCCGCCACGGGTGCCACCGGGGCGGCCGATTCGTCACGCCCTGACAACTCCCCGGAGACGCAGGGACCCGCCGCACCACAGGGACCCGCCGCACCACAGGGACCCGCCGCACCCCAGGCGCCCGCTGCACCCCAGGCGCCCGCTGCACCCGCCGCACCCCAGGGACCCGCCGCACCCCAGGGACCCCCCACACCCCAGGGACCGCACACGGACCAGGCACCACGCGCGAGCCACGGGCCGGGAGCACCTCAGCCGCCGGCCGGGACGACCGATTCGAACCGCCCGGCCAAGTCCCGGGAAAGCGATGGACCGACGGCGGGCGGCACGGGGACGACCGCTTCGACCCGTTCCGACCCGGGAGCCGGCCGCCGGCTCCAGGCCCCGGCCTCTGCCGTCCTCGATGAAGCCCACCTGGGCGATATCGAGGGTGCCCTCGGCCGGGTCTCCGTGGGTGACATCGGCGAACGCCGCAGCTTGCGGAGACGGCTCCTGACCTTTGCCGCCATCGCCGGGCCCGGCCTCATCGTCATGGTCGGGGACAACGACGCCGGCGGCGTGTCCACGTACGCCCAGGCCGGGCAGAACTACCACACCAGCCTGCTGTGGGTCCTCCTCCTGCTCATCCCGGTCCTCATCGTGAACCAGGAGATGGTGGTCCGTCTCGGCGCCGTCACCGGAGTCGGTCACGCCCGCCTGATCAACGAACGATTCGGGAGGGGCTGGGGCTGGTTCAGCGTCGGCGACCTGTTCATCCTCAATTTCTTGACCATCGTCACCGAGTTCATCGGGATCTCGCTCGCTGCCTCGTACGCCGGCATTTCGGATTACATCGCTGTCCCCATTGCCGCGGTGGCACTCGTGGCCATCATGGCCTCGGGAAGCTTTCAGCGATGGGAACGGGCCATGTTCCTCTTCATCGCCATCAGCCTGATTCAGGTCCCGATGTTCTTCCTGGCCCACCCCCAGTGGGGGACGATCGGCCACAACTTCGTCATACCGGGAGTCAACGGTGGGGTGACCTCCGCCGCCGTGCTGCTCATCATCGCCATCGTCGGCACCACCGTTGCCCCGTGGCAGCTGTTCTTCCAACAGTCCAACATCGTCGACAAGCGAATCACCCCCAGGTTCATCAGCTACGAGCGGGCCGACACCGTAGTGGGCTCGATCGTCGTGGTCATCGGTGCCACCTGCATCATGGTCGTCGCCGACTACGCAGCCCGGGGCACCAGCGCGTTCGGACACTTCACCAACGCCGCTGGGGTTGCCCACCTCCTGGCCCAGCACAGTCAGGTCCTGGGCGACTTGTTCGCCATCCTCTTGTTCGACGCCAGCATTCTCGGCGCGGCGGCGGTGACTCTCTCGACCAGCTACGCCTTCGGCGATGTCTTCGGCCTCCGCCACTCGCTTCACCGGGGGTTCAAGGAGGCCAAGCAGTTCTATCTCAGCTACATGGCCATGGTCGTCGTTGCCGCCGGCATCGTATTGATCCCCCACGCACCGCTCGGCCTGATCACCACGGTCGTCCAAGCGCTCGCCGGGCTTCTCCTGCCGTCGGCGGCCGTGTTCCTCCTACTCCTGTGCAACGACCGAGAAGTGCTCGGCCCGTGGATCAACTCCAAGTGGCTCAACCTGCTCGCCTCCCTGATCATCGGGGTGCTGCTCATCCTCTCGGGCATCCTCATGGCCACCACCCTCTTCCCGAGCGTCAACGTCATCGCTGTCTTCATCGGCATCACCGTCGCCCTGGTGGCGACCGCCACCGTCGTCGCCATCGTGCTGCGCGTCATGGCCCGGCGCAGCGGCCAGCCCAGCATCCCTCCGGCCCCGCAGATGAGTGAGAGCGAGAAGCTCTCGTGGCGGATGCCGCCCCTGGCCCTGCTCAAACCGGTCAAGTGGTCGCCGGGGATCAGAGTCGGCATCCTCTCCCTCCGCGCCTATCTGGTCGTGAGCGCCGTACTCCTGATCGTGAAGGCGGTGCAGCTCGGCGGAGGCTGATCGGAGCCTTGCCGGGGCGCCCTCGGTGCAGCCAGCATCGGGGGCCGCCCCATCACACCGGACCGGTCAGCCGATGGCCGAGGTCAGTGACAGTGCGTGCAGACGGGAAGCTGAGGTGTGGATCCCGTTGTACCAGGGGTTTCTCCCTGTTCCATCGGCCACACCCCCCTTCGTCACGGTCCACGTAGGACCTCTCGTCCGGTTGACCTGACTCTACCCGAGGGCCAGCGGGGACGTCGGGTCGTTGTGCTGCCGCCTGGTGTCTGCTCCGTTGCCGGCGGGTACTGTCGACCACATGGACCTTTCCTATCCGCCTGAGGCCGAATCGTTCCGATCCGAGATCCGCACCTGGCTCCAGGAGAACCTGCCCGACGGCTGGGGCAAGCCCGACTTCTCGATGACCCGGGAGGAGAAGAAGGCGTTCAACCGGGATTGGACCAAGAAGCTCTTCGACGGAGGCTGGATCTGCGCCTCCTGGCCGACCGAGTACGGGGGCAAGGGGCTGTCCCTGATGGAGTCGGTGGTGCTCAACGAGGAGTTCGCCCGGATGGAGGCGCCGCTGCGAGCCGACTTCTTCGGCGACACACTGGTCGGTCCCACCATCCTCCAGTGGGGAACCGAAGAGCAGAAGAAGCAGTTCATACCCGGGATCTTGAACGGCTCCATCGCCTGGTGCCAGGGCTTCTCCGAGCCCGATGCCGGGAGCGACCTGGCTTCGTTGAAGACGAGAGCAGACCTGGACGGCGACGAATGGGTCATCAACGGGCAGAAGGTGTGGACCACCCAGGCCCAGTTCGCCGATTTCATCTTCCTGTTGGCCCGGACCGACCAGGCCGCGCCCAAACATGCTGGGATCTCCTACCTGCTCGTCCCCATGAAGCAAGACGGCATCGAAGTCCGGCCCATCGAACAGGTCGACGGGTCGGGCGACTTCAACGAGGTCTTCTTCGACAACGCCCGTTGCCCCGGGGCCAACGTGATCGGGGGCGAGAACAACGGGTGGAAGGTGGCGATGACCACGCTCGGCTTCGAGCGGGGCTCGTCGGCCACCACCGGCCACCGGCGGTTTGCCCGGGAGCTCAACACCATCATCGACGAGGCCAGAGCACACGGGCGCGACACCGATGCGCTGACCCGCCAACGCCTGGCCCGGGCGTGGTCCAAGGTCAAGATCATGGAGATCAACGGCTTCCGGTCGCTCACCGATGCCCTGAACGGCACCCACCACATGGCGGCTCTGAGCGCCTGCAACAAGATGTTCTGGTCCGAGTACCACCAGGACACCATGGAGCTGGCCCTGGACATCCTAGGCCTCGACGCCCAGATCCTCACCGGCCACCCCGACGAGGACGGCGAGTCGCCCTTGAAGCGTGGCCGTTCCGACTACCCGGTGAGCGACCTGCAGGCTGCGTTCTTCTTCTCCCGATCCGAGACCATCTGGGGCGGGACGGCCGAGATCCAGCGGAACATCGTGGGCGAGCGGGTGCTCGGACTCCCCAAAGAGCCCAAGCCGGCTGGCGCCGCCTGACCAGGCCAGGTGTCGGCCGCCGATCCGGTCAGGCCACCTGGCCACCGATCTGATTCGCCCATCTGATTCGCCCACCTGGCCAGCTCAGGCCACCTCGGTCGTCACCTCCGGGACCGGCTCGACCTCCGGCGTCGCGCTCTCGGCCACCGTGGTCGCCGTCCGTGCCTCGCCGGCACGGTATCGCCACCGCAGGATGCCCGCCGCCAACAAGGTGGCGACCGCGCCGACGGCGAGCGACACCCGTGGGTTGGTCCACTCGGAGATGGCCCCGATGAGCGGGCCGCCGATGGGGGTGCTACCGAGGAAGGCCATTGCGTACAGGGCCATGACCCGGCCGCGCATGGCCGGCTCCGACTCGAGCTGCAGCTCGGCATTGGCGGTGGCGATGAAGGCGATGGAGGCCGCACCCATGAACACGATGACCACCGCGGCGAAGGCCAGGCTCGGGGACAGCGCCACGACGGCCAGTAGCGCACCGAAGGTGAGGGCCACACCCTGGAGGAGCCTGGGCGTGGGCCGACCGCGGTGGGCCACGGTCAACCCTCCCACGATGGCGCCGATCCCCATGCACGACGTCAGGACCGCATAGGAGCCGGCGCCGCCATGGAAGGTCACGGTTGCGAGGAGGGCCAACGTGACCTGGAAGTTGTAGGCGAAGATCCCGATCACGGCCATGGCGATGAGCGTGTTGCGTAGCGACGGGGTCCGCCAGACATAGCGGAACCCGTCCCGAAGCTGGCCCTTGGCCCGCACCACCGGGTCGATCTTGTGGAGCTCCCTCGATCGCATGAGAGCCAGTCCCACCAGGACGGCCCCGAAGGATGCGGCGTTGGCCAGGAAGCACACGCCCAGTCCGACCAGCGTGATCACCACCCCGCCGACGGCCGGTCCCACCACCCTCGAGGCGTTCATGACCACCGAGTTGAGGCTGACCGCGTTGGGAAGGTCCTCCTTGCCGACCATCTCGAACACGAACGTCTGGCGCGCCGGGTTATCGAACAGGTTCATCACGCCGAGGCAGAAGGCGAGCAGGAAGACCTGCCAGAGCTGGATGGTATGGGTCTCCACCAGGATCCCGAGGGCCAGGGCGATGAGGCCGCCGCCGGACTGGGTGGCGTACAGCAGCTTCCGCTTGTCCACTCGGTCGGCTACAAGGCCGCCCCACGGGCCGAAGAGCAGGACGGGCAGGAACTGCAGCCCGGTGACGATGCCGAGGTCGAAGCCGCTCCCAGTCAGGTGCAGGACCAGCCAGGCCTGCGCCACCCGGTCCATCCACGTGCCCGAGTTGGATATGAGCTGGGCGATGAAGTACAGCCGGTAGTTGCGGACCCGGAGGGACCGGAAGGTGCGCCGGGTGGCGGCGCCCACTGCGCTCACGGTCCGTCCCGCCTGGTCATGGGTCCTCGAGCTCCAACAGGCGCTCGAGGAGGACGGTGAGCTCGCCCAGTGCTTCCCGCTCCTGCCCGTCGAGCTGGCGCAGCTGCCGGGCCAGAAAGGCGTTCTTCAGTGACCGGTTCTGTTGCAGCACCTTGCGGCCCGGAGCCAGCAAGGTCACCCGGGCCACGCGCCGGTCAGCCTGGTCGACGACCCGCTTCACGTAACCCGCCTGCTCGAGGTTGGCCACGATCCTGGTCATCGAGGGCGGCTGGATGGATTCCCACTCGGCCAACTCGCCCAGCGTCGGCGCACCCAGCCTGTTGATGGTGGAGAGGGCCGATGCCTGGGAGGCGGTCAGGCCGCCCACGGTGTGCTGGCGGAGGCGGCGGTACAGCCGGGTGACCGAGAGACGGAGCCGAGCGGCCAGCTCGGCCTCGGATTGCTCGACCCCGGCGGGCAGGCCCAGCGGAATTCCGGCGGCAGTCGGGTCCGAACCGACGGGGCCGCCGGCTGACTCGTCGGTCGCCGTGGTCACGGCCGTCCTGGCTGCACCCGGCGTGCTCGGATCTGATGTGGCTGTGGTCACGCACCCATTATAGTTAGTTCGGCTAACTAACGCAACGAATCGGAGGTACCGGATCCGAGGCACCCGAGGAACCGGGCAGGCATACGATCGGTTCCATGCTTCCCGACTACGCCGAACTCGACCAGGCGATCGGCAACGACTGGTATCGACTCGATCCCAACCTGTCCCTCCTACTCGATCGGTACCTCCCCGACCCGGCCGACCGCACCTTCGCCGAGGAGCACGTCTCCCGCTACGGCGACCTGGTCGGGCGCACCCTGGCCGCCCGGGCCGAGGTCACCGACGCCCACGGGCCAGTGCTCAACCGCTACGACCGCTGGGGTTTCGACGTGGGCGAGGTGGTCCACCACCCGGCCTGGCTGGCCAACAAGGCCGACCTCATCCGCAACGGGTTCGTCGGGCTTCCCGCCCATGCGGGGCGCCCGGTGCCCGCCGTGGTCACGGCCTCCCTCTCCTACCTGGTCAGCCAGGCCGAGACCGCCGTCTATTGCGGACTGGGCATGACGGGCGGGGCGGCCGACATCGTGGAGCGCTACGCCCCGGCCGGCGTGCGTGACGACGTGCTGGCCAAGCTCACCTCACTCGACCCCGAGGTGTCCTGGGAGGGCGGGATGTTCCTGACCGAGCGCCAGGGTGGCTCCGATGTAGGCGCCAACACCACGCGGGCTGTCCAGGACGGCGAGGAGTGGCTCCTCAGGGGCGACAAGCACTTCTGCTCCAACGTGGACGCCGACGTGTTTATCGTGCTGGCTCGCCCCGTTGGCGCCCCCGAAGGCAGCCGAGGACTTGCCACCTTCATCGTTCCCAGCCGGCTTCCGAACGGGGCACCCAACGGGTTCGTCATCAAGCGGCTGAAGCCGAAGTTGGGGACGGTCGGGGTCCCCACTGGCGAGGTGACCTTGGACGGGGCGCGGGCCTGGCTGGCCGGCAACGAGCCGGCCAACTCGACGGCCGGGACCGGGGCATCAGGCGGCGCGGCAACCGCCGGCGTAGTCACCGACGCGGCGCGGGACGGTCGGGGCATCAACCGGATGATGGAGATGGTCAACGGCAGCCGCTTCGGCGTGTCGCTCATGGGCCTTGGCATCCACCGCCGCTCGTTCCTGGAAGCGGCCATCTACGCCGCCCGGCGCGAGCAGTGGGGCAACCGGATCGACAGCTATCCGCTCGTGCGAGAGACCTTGGTCGACATGCTGGTCGACCTGGAGGCGGGCATGGCGATCAGCTACGAGTGCGCCGGTTCGGGCCGGACCGCCGTCGACCCCGAGGAGGGCCGGCTCCTGCGCCGCATCCTCATCCCACTGGCCAAGATGCGCTGCACCCGGGTGGCCCTGTGGGCGGCCAGCAACGCTCTCGAGGTGTTCGGCGGCAATGGCTACATGGAGGACTGGCCCATGGCCCGCCAGCTCCGAGACGCCCAGTGCCACACCATCTGGGAGGGGACCGAGAACATCCTGTGCATCGATGTCCGTCGGGCCGTCCGGGGCGAACACGCCCACGAGGCACTGTTCTCCCGAGTCGAGCGGGCCATTGACCGCGGTGCCCCCCACGCGGTGCTGGCGCCGGCAGTCGACGGCGTCGCAGCCGCTCTGTCCGATGCCAACGAGGCGGTCAAGGTGCTGGCCGGGCTGGATGACGACCTGGCCCTGCTCCACTCGCGGCGGTTCGCCGAGCTGCTGGCCGACACGGCCGAGGGCGCCCTCCTGGTCGAAGAGGCGGCATGGTCGCTCGAACGGGATGGCGATGCCCGCAAGGCGGCGGTGGCCCGCCGGTTCTGTAGCCGGCGGCTGGGCACGGCTCCCCTCCGCGGGATCGGCGACACCGACCGGACCGTCCTCGACCAATTTGAGCCGCTGGTGCGCTACGGGCCGATCGGGGTGGAGGACCTGGCCGGCTGAAGGCCGACAGAGCGGGCGGCCACGGGCCGTGTCGGCTGACCGAGCCGGCCGCCGTCTAGCGGCCGTGGAGCTTGCGCGGATCGGTGTCCACGGTCAGGTCGTCGAGCGGGACGACCATCTCGGGCGAAAGTGAGCGGTGCTCGTCGGCCACCAGGCGCACGGCCGTGCCGATGGCCAGGAACTCGATGACATGGCTCCCCCACACATGGGTCTCCTCCTGGATCCGTACGCCCACGATGCCGTCGGCGCCCAACGAGTGCGACTCGGTCTGCATGCGCTCCATGGCCAGCTCCCGGGAGTCGTAGAGCGCCGTGGTGATGAGCTCGAGCTCGATATTGGCGTTCTGGGTCTTGAGCCATTCCCCGAACTGCCGGCGGGCGACGTGATACACGCACACCCCCATCACCATGCCGGCGGGCACGTAACCCGCCCGGGCCAGCAGGGCGAAGTCCCGGCCGCTCAGATCACTTGTGAACACTTCACCCTGTCGTGGGGGCATGCCGTCGGACTGTCGTTCGTTGGCCAGCACGGTGGCATGGCGGGTGGCCCGCACCGCCGTGCCGATGGCGTTGAACCGGTAGTCGCGGCCCTTGCCCTCGGCCCCTTCGAACTCGAGTCGGACACCGACCACGCCGTCGGCATTGAGCGCGGCCGCCTCGGTCCGGAGCCGGCCCATGGCGATGGTGCGGGCCGAATGCAGGCTGTCCGAGAGGTCGACCAGCTCGCGGTTCTCCCGCATCGACACCCCGTAGCGCCCCCAGAACGGCGGGCGGTAGATGGCCGCACCGGCGACCAGACCAAGGGGCTCGTAGCCGGTCCCCTCGACCAGGATTGCCTCGTCCACGCTGAAGTCGGTTGACACGGCGCCACGGTGGCCCGACCCAGACGCACGCTCCCGGCCGCCCGGCCTGCCCGGGGGTCGGCGCAGGGCGTCCAGGGCCATGTCGGCGACGTGACGCTCCGGCGGGTCGGGCACAGTGCTCATCGGCGCCCCGGGTCGGGCACGGTGCTCATCGACGGCCCGGCGGGTCGCGCACGGTGCTCATCGACGCACGTCCGCCAGTCCCACTGTCACCCGGGCCGGCTGGGGGTCTTCGATCTCACGGAACCGGCGCACCGCTGTGCCGAGCATGACGTTCTCGACCAGCATCGTGTCCTCCATGGAGCTGTGGAACTGGGCGGCCACGTCCACACCGACGACGCGTTCCCCGTAGCCGGCGGCGTGGTCCCCCAACCGGTCGACCGCGAACCGCCGGCAATGCTGGATGGCGTCGGACCGCTGCCGGAACTCCCCGGCCGAGTACTGGCTGAAGACGGCCGAGCCGGACGCGCTCCCGTCGCCGACCACACAACCGCCGTAGGAGCGGATGGCCCCGACCCCGACCACCATGGCGCCGGGGACCCAGCCCGTGTCGATCAGCTTGGCGAACTGCTGGCCGGAGAGGTGCGAGGTGAACGGCTCGGCCAACAAGGGCGAGCCCGGGCGCCGGATGGCCGTCCCCACCATGCGAATCTCGATGACCGGCGCCGAGGTGGCCAGCGGCAGGCGGCGGGACTCGTAGCGAACCCCGACCACCCCATGGGCCTCGAGCAGCTCGGCCTCTTCCCGGAGTCGGTCGATGGCGATGGTGTACGCCTCGGTCAGTCCCTGTTCGTACCAGCGGTCCTCGAAGTTATAGCCGGGCAGGTGGCCATAGGCACCGTGCTGGCAGACGTAGGCCTGCTGGTAGCCGCCGGCCCAACCGGGCGTCATGTAGAGCTGGCCACCCATGACTGAACCGACCCTTCCCCCCGAGGATTGGTACGACCCGTACCCCTGCAGCCCGAACTGGTAGACGGTCATCCCCACCACCATGCCGGCGGGCATGAAGCCGCATCGCTCGACGGCCGAGAGCTCGGACACGGAGAGGTCGCTGGTCCACGTACCCCCGGGGACGGCTCCTTGGGCCAACCGGGAGCGCGCCGCCTCGGGCAGGTCGCCGGCAGGTGCCGCTCCCTCCGGCCCATCGGCGCTCGGCGGCGGGGGTGGCGGGCCGGTCATGTATCCAGGGTGACGATCATCTGCGGTTGGGCGATCACATGGTCGGGGCGGAGGGGTCGAACCGCGGTGCCGATGGCCAGGAACTCGATGACGTGGCTGCCCCAGAAGTGGGACTTCTCCACCAGCTGCACGCCGACGATCCCCTCGGCCCCGAGGGCCCGGGCCTCTTCCTGCATGCGGCTCATCGCCAGCTCCCGGGCCTCGTAGAGCGCCTGGGTGAAGTGCGGAAGCTCGGCGTTCCGCATGCTGGTGGACATCACCGCACCGACGCCCCGATAGCCGACGTGGTAGACGCAGGTCCCCATGACCAGGCCCAGAGGGGCGTAGCCGGCTTGGACCAATGTCCAGAAATCCTGACCGCTCAGGTCGCTGGTGAACGGCTTTCCCGCCGAGGTCCTCCACTGGATGCCGGGATCGTCGGCCGACACGGCCGTACCGATGGCGATGAACTCGGCCGAGTGCTTCCCCCAGTCGTAGAAATTGACCGATAGCCGGACGCCCACCACCCCGTCGGACCCGAGCACGTCGGCCTCGGTCTCCATGCGGGCCATGGCCAGCTCCCGGGCCGTGTACATGGCCTGGGTCAGTGCGCCGAGCTCCCGATTCTTGCGCATGGCCCGACGCTGGAAGCCGATGTGGTAGATCGAGCTTCCGAACACCAGGCCACGCGGATGGAAGCCGGCCTCTTTGACCAACAAGAACTCGTTGACCGAAAGGTCGCTGGTGAACAGCCCCCGCCGCCCGGCGCTGTCCTCGGACTCCTGGAGCCGGCGCAACGCGTCCGGGGGCAGGCCTTGGGTCGAATCGGTGGTTGTCAACGGCTCCTCGTCAGGTCAGGAGGGATTGGAGTGCGATCCGGGTGGAAGCGCTGTGGGTCGCCTCGTCGGCCAAGGAGGCCACCAGTGTCGATGTCCAAGTGGCCACGTCGACCTCGGTGTCGCTGATGACGATGCCCCGCACCGTCTTGCGCACGTGGCACGAGATCCCGCGCTTCTCCCTGGTCACTTCCAGACGGGGCCCGATCGGATCGAAGTCGACGGCGATCCGCCCAATGGGTCGGTCCTTCTTGAACCGGGACCCGACCCGTTCGATCTCTACCCGGTCGCCCAGGATCTCGAGGAGCTTTCCCCCCAGCACCTCGAAGAAGAGGTCGACGTCTGCCGTGTCGGCCCTGAGGGCGGCGGCCAGGAGGTCCAGGTCGACCGGGCCGGGAGCGTCCGTACCGCCGTCTCCACTGTTGGCCAAAGTCATCCGCGTCGATGCTAGTGCGCCCGGTCCCACGGAGATCAGCGCCCGGTCCCACGGAGATCCGTCAGTAGGGCCTGTCCGCGTCGAGTCGGGGCAGTGGTCCCATCGCCGTTGCCTGCTGCCTGCTTCCGGGTTGCCTGCGGGCTTCCCTGTACCCGTATGGTCAGAGGCTCGGGACGTAGCCGCCGCGGCCCATGGCCTGGCTCTCGAACAGGTCCTCCGTCTCGTCGACCCCGCCGACCACCTCGGTCACCCAGTCCAAGCGGTCGTGGAGGATCCGATCCACGCCACCTTGGAGGGTGGAGGAGCTGATGGCACACGAGCTGCACGACCCCTGGAGCTGCACTTCGACCACACCGGTCTCCACATCGGCATGGACGAGGGCCAAGTCACCTCCGTCGGACTGCACGGCCGGCCGCATGAGCTCGATGATGGCGTTCAGGTCTCCGAGCCGCTTCGCCCGCTCGTCGTCGGTCAACCCCTGGTCAACGGTCGACGCGGGCTCAGCAGTCGAGACGGACTCATCAGTCGACTCCGTCTTATCCGTCGACATAGGGACCTCCTGTGCGCATCACGCAGCCGGATCTGGCTGCGCCGTACCCCCATTCTGTCGTGCCGGGCGCCGGCTCCGAACACGGCTCCGGACGGCTCCGGTTACCGAGAGGTAAGAACTTGCTGAGCAATCATCGCACTGCCGGTCTGTGGCCGGTTACGATGGTGTGTGCCCATGGTACGACCAGCCACCCCACTCGGGCCGGTCGGACTCATTCTCCCGACCTTTCCGCAGTACCTTCAGCATTCGTGTCCTGGGATTTCTCCCCGTGGTCGTACCAACGGTACCACCGGTGCGGCGGGCTCGGGCAATGGGCCGGGTGACGTGGATCCGCTTGCCGAACTGGCCGAGACGTGTCGGACGGCGGAGGCGCTGGGGGTCGACGCCCTATGGGCGACCGACCATCTCTTCTGGCACGGGCCGGCCATCGAGTGCATGACCGCGCTCACCGTCGCCGCGACCGCGACCCGCCGGGCCACACTCGGCACCTGCGTCATCCAGCTGCCGCTGCGACAGGCACCGTCTGTGGCCAAGCAGGCCGCCTCGCTCCAGTGGCTGTCACAGGGCCGGATCGTCCTCGGGGTGGGGGTCGGCAGCCACGCCGGCGAATACGAGGTGTCCGGGATCGACTACGCCACCCGCGGCCGCCAGCTCGACGAGGGGATCAACCAGCTCCGCGCCTCCTGGGGGTCCGGCGCCGGCGTCCACGTCGGGGATATCACCGGGTCCAGCGTCGACCGCTACCGCCAGCTCCCCGCTCCTCAGTCCGTCCCCATCTGGGTAGGGGGATCCTCGGAGGTGGCACTCCGGCGTGCGGCGTCTTCGGCCGATGGTTGGATCCCCATGCTGCTGGCCCCCGAGGAGTACCGCGCCGCACTAGCCCGACTGGCCAAGGAGCTCGAACGGGCCGATCGTCCAGACGACGCCGTGACCCGCTCGGTCGTGCTGTTTGCCGCGGTCGACGATGACCGGGACAAGGGGCTCAGCCAGGGAACGGAATGGATGTCCTCGCTCTACGGGATACCGGCCAAGGCGTTCTCTCGCCACCTGGTCGCCGGTAGCGCCGACTCCGTGGCCCGCACGGTGGCCGCCTACCGGGAAGCGGGCGCCGAGCACGTCGTGCTGTACATCACCCACGACCAACCATTACCGCAGGTCGACCGCCTCATGGAGGCCCTCGCCCGTTCCACCGCCTGACCGCGGCCGACCGAGTCCACCACGATAGAAGGACATTCATGGAGCGCTTCGCACACATCGCTGGCATGGCCGTCACCCCGATGAACCGGCGGGACCGGACCATTGAGGACATGTCCCACCAGGTCGTGGCCGAGGCCGTCGCCGACGCCGGAGTGGACCCGGGCGCCGTCAACCTGGTGGTGTTCGGCAATGCCACCGCCGGCCGGCTCCTCGACCAGGGGTGCATCCGCGGCCAGTCGTTCCTCAAGCGGGCCGGGTTGCGGAACGCCGGCATCATCAACGTCGACAACTCCTGTGCCGGCGGGGCCTCGGCCCTCCACCTGGCCACCCTGGCCGCCCGGGCTGACGGGGGTGTGGTGCTGGCCGTGGGCGTCGAGAAGATGTGGACCGGCGACCGGGCTGAGACCATCGCCGGGATCGAGGACGGGGTGCCGCTCCCGGACAGGATCAGTATGCACGAGCGGCTCGAGAATGAGGCGGGGTCCGTGCTCATGGGCCTCAACGCCACCTGGACTGTCATTCAGATGGAGGAGCGGGACGCCACCCCCGAGCAATTCGCCGCCACCGCCGTGAAGGCCAGGCACCACGGGGCGCTCAACCCGAACGCCCAGTTCCAGACCGAAGTCACCATGGACGAGGTGCTGGCCTCGGCCCCCATCGCCGGGCCCTTGACCCGGTTCATGTGCTCATCGTTCACCGACGGCGCCGCCGCCGTCGTGCTGACCACGGGACCGGCACCGGGCCGGCCGAAGATCATCTCGAGCACGGTGCGCTCGGGCAACGGCGACCTCGACTACCACGAGCGCCTGGCCGAGACGGCCATAGCCGCGTGGGACACCGCCGGGGTCGGGCCCGAGGACATGGACGTCGTCGAGCTGCACGATGCCACCAGCGCCGAGGAGCTCTACGCCCTCGAATCGCTGGGCTTCTTCAAGCCTGGCGACGCCGGCCCGGCCACGGTGGCCGGTGACACAACGGTCGGCGGGCGCGGGGTGACGGTCAACCCCTCCGGCGGCCTCGTCGCCCGAGGCCATCCCTTGGGGGCCACAGGGCTGGCCCAGGTGGTCGAGCTGGCCACCCAGCTGCGTGGTGACGCCGGCCATCGCCAGGTCGCAGGGGCCCGGATTGCCGCCGCGGCCAATACCGGTGGCATCATCGGGACTGATGCGGCATTCATCGGGATCCACGTACTCGAGGCGGACTAGATGACGCTCCCGGGCCGAGGCGGCATCATCACCGGGTGGGGCATCGCCGTCCCCGACAAGGTCGTCACCAACGAGGACCTCTCAGCCACCCTCGACACCAACGACGCCTGGATCGTCGAGCGCACCGGCATCCGGGAGCGCCGGATCGGGGGCACCACCTCGGGGCTTGCCATCGAGGCCGGCCTGGCCGCACTGAAGAAGGCGGGGCGCCGCCCCGACGAGATCGACTCGGTCATCCTGGCCACCACCACGCCCGACGCCATCGTGCCGGGAACGTCGGCCACGGTACAGGAGGGCATCGGCGTCCCCGGCGGCGCCTTCGACGTGAACGCGGCGTGCTCCGGATTCGTCTACGGCCTGGCCGTGGCCCACGGGATGCTGGCCATTGGGGCCGAGCGACTCCTGTTGATCGGGTCCGAGACCCTCAGCCGCATCACCGACTGGGACGACCGGTCCATCGCAGTGCTGGTGGGTGACGGGGCCGGTGCGGTCGTCCTCGAGGCCACCGACGGCCCCGGTCAGCTCCTGTCCTGGAACCTGAACGCCGACGGCTCCCTCCGGCATCTGCTCAAGTGCGACCACGGTGGGTATCTATACATGGACGGCAAGGAGATCTTCCGCAAGGCAGTACGGGCCGTCGTGGAGTCCTCCGAGCGGGCCATCGCCGAAGCCGGGCTCACCACCGATGAGATCGACCTGGTCGTCCCCCATCAAGCCAACCTGCGCATCATCTCGGCCGTCTGCCAGCGACTCGGCATTCCCGAGGAGAAGGCGGTGATGGTGATCGATCGGTATGGGAACACCTCCTCGGCCTCGATCCCGCTGGCGCTGGTCGACGCCATCGACGCCGGTCGACTGCACAAGGGCGACCGGGTACTGCTCAGCGGCTTCGGTGGTGGGATGACCTGGGCCAGCGCCGTGTTGCGCTGGGGCGGGTGAGCCCCTCGGCGGCTCCGGTGCTGGTCGTGCTGGCCGCCGGCGCGGCCCGTCGGTACGGCGGCTGCAAGCCGTTGGCCCCGGTCGGCCCTTCGGGCGAGGCCGTCATCGACCTCGTGGCCAGCGACGCTGTGGCCTCCGGCTTCGGCGCCATCGTCCTCGTCATCCACCCCGAGACGGGGCCGGCCATCCGCTACCACGTGAAGCGGTGCTGGCCCTCCTCGGTCGACGTGAGCTTTGCCGAGCAGCGGGTACCACTCGGTACGACCCACGCCACGCTGGCCGCCCGGTCGTCCATCGGCACCGGGCAACCATTCGCCGTGGCCAACGCCGATGACGTCTACGGCCTCGAGGCCTTCGGACTGTTGAGCCACCAGCTCGCCACCAGCCACGACGAGCACGCGCTGGTCGGCTTCCAGCTGGCCCACACTGTGGTGACCGACGACCCCGTGACCCGGGGGATCTGCGAGGTCGACGCCAGCGGACACTTGGTGGGCATGACCGAGCGGCGGCAGGTCTCGCGTCTGAGCGGGGGCGCCGACTTCTCGAGCCTGGACGGCCTGCAGCCGGAGAAGCTGGACGGCGAGGCCACGGTGTCGGTGAATCTCTGGGGCTTCCGCCCCGAGATCTGGGGCATCTTCGATGCGGCGATGACCGCCTCCGGCCTCGACGAGGAAGGCATCCTCGACCAACTGGCCCGGGGCATCGAGGTACCCAAGGCCGAGGTTCTGCTGCCGGAGGTGGTCGGAACAGCCATCGCGTCGGGATCCGGGCTCCCGGTGCGGGTGCTCCGCACCGACTCGCGGTGCCTGGGTGTCACCCACGCCGACGACCTTCCGGTGGTCCAGGGAAGCCTTTCCCGGCAGGTTGCGTGGGGAACCCGTCCCAGCCGGCTGTGGGGGAGCCTGCCCTGATCGTGTGACAGGCAGGCGTCCGGTTCTGGCGCCCGCTCCGTGTGAAGGGCAGGTCGCTCCTGGCGTACGTCCGGGGGTCAAGCTCCAGGTCCCGGTACAATGGACGGCTGAGAGACCCCATGACCCGCACACGACGATTGACCATCAGCTTGGGCCTCAACGTTCTCTTGGTGGCGGTTCTGGTCGTCTTCGGGCTGAGAGCCCATTCCACCGGTCTGCTAGCCGATGCCGGGCACAACCTCACTGATGTCGCTGCGCTGGTGCTGTCACTCTTCGCCGTGCGTTTCGCATTGCGCCCGCGGAGCGCAGCACGCTCGTTCGGCAACCACAGGGCGACAATTCTGGCCGCGCTGGCCAACGCCGGCGCCATCGCCGTGGTCACCGTGGTCATCGTCGTCGAGAGCATCCGGCGGCTGCAGGATCCCCAGCCGGTCCATGCCGGGACGGTCGTCGTCATCGCCGCGCTGGCCATGGTGGTCAACGGCCTCGCCGTCCTCGTGTTGCGCGACGGCTCCAGGGACCTGAACATGCGCTCGGCTGTGCTGCACATGGCCGGCGACGCTCTGGCCGCCGCGGCCGTGCTCATCGCGGGCATCGTGCTGCTGTTCGTGCCTGCCGCCGAGTGGCTCGACCCCGTGAGCGCGTTGGTGGTAGCCGCCATCATCGTCTACGAAGCGGCCGGCGTCTTCCGGTCCAGCGTGTCCGTACTCCTCGAATCGACGCCGGCGGACGTCGATCTCGAGTCGCTGACCGCCAGCATGGCGGCCGTATCCGGCGTGGCCGAGGTCCATGACCTGCACGTCTGGAGCCTGTCGAGCGAAGTGCGAGCCCTCTCGGCCCATCTCGTCCTGACCGGTCATCCCACCCTGGAAGAGGCCCAAGTGGTGGGCGAACGGGCCAAGCGGGCCATCGCAGGCCCCTACTCGATCTCCCACAGCACCCTGGAGCTCGAGTGCGAGCGATGCGACGACGAGCTCGCCGATCCCTGTCTCATGGACGCGCCCGAGACGAGCCCAGCCGGCTCGGGCTCCGCCGGTGGTCCGAGCTCTTCCCCTCGGACACTGAACGGCCACCATCACTAGCGTCGACGGCGCACAGCGCATGGCCGGCGACCCCGCCCTGTCGAGACCGGCGCCAGAACCTGGACGCGCAACGGTCCCGAGTAACCGAACGGACGAAGCCGCCCGCGCTCCTCGGGACCGTGCAGCGGACTGATCCGGGACGATCGCGCCGGGCCGTGTCGGACGACCCTGCAGCGATCGCCGGTCCGGCGAGACCTCACGGACCCACCGATCCGACACCGGATCGCCTATTCGGAAGACCCCCGTTCCCACCGTTTCCGGTGGCCGTTGATTTCCCGAACTAAAGACACATTGCGCCTCTGACCAGCGTGGGTCAATGGCCTGACGCGAAATCCCGACCTTGTCCCCAGAACTTCCCGAGACATCCCCAATGCCGGTGTAGATATCCACCTGTCATCCCCAGCGGGGTACCGCGAGCGACGGGCCCTACTCGGCTGCGACCCTTTTGCGGTCCCCGTCGGGCCATGGTCCGATGTCGCCCGTCTCGAGCATGGTCTTGAGGCGGGAGAGGATCTGCGGCCATCCCTGGCTCACACCCTTGAGCATCTCGGTGTTCCCTTCGAACCCGTCATGGACGACGGTCAGCTTCACCACCGTGCTCATCGGCTCGAGCTCGAAGGTGACCTTGGAGATCCGCTCCTTCACCAGTTCGGACAAGACCTCGTCGCTCCAGCCGAACATCGCCGCGTGCTCGGGCTGGTAGTTGTGCCAGCTGTACGACAGCCGCCGGTAGGGATCCGATTCGAGCACCACCTGCCCGTGGTCCTCGAACGGCCGGTCGGGCGTCGAACGCCAGAGGACGGACGAGCCCACCTTCCAGTCGCTACTCGGGCCGCCGCCCCAGTACCGATCGGTGAACGCGGGATCGGTGAGTGCTTGCCACAACTTCTCCGGTGAGGTCTCGATGTAGCTGACGTATACGAACTCGGGACGTTCCATGGATGTCTCCTCCAGCGCTTTCTTCAGGTCCGCGAGGGCGTGAACCCGCTCACGGTCGTAGCGGTCGATCCAGCGTTCGGCGATCTCGTTGATGGGCGCGGCGTTGACGTAGTGGAGCTTCTCCCTGCCCCGCCAGACCGTCGTCACCAGGTTGGCCCCTTCGAGCACGGCTAGGTGCTTAGAGACGGACTGCCTGGCCATATCCAGGCCGGCACACAGCTCCCGCAGCGTCTGGCCGCTCCGGTCGTTCAGCCGGTCGAGCAACCGGCGGCGACTGGGATCGGCAAGTGCTTTGAAGACTGCGTCCATGGCCAAAGCCCACAAGTTCCTCGGCTGAATATGCAACTGTTCAGCTGCATATGGTTAGGTTACGCAGCCGGATGGGTGCATGTCAAGCACCATCGATCGGAGGGTTTCGCAAGGATGTGGGCCACTGGACATTCCTGTTATCTCACGATCCGTGAGGATGGACGGCGAGACAAGTATCCTTCTCCTTCGGATTCCGGTCTCCAAGTCAGAGCTCGGCGTGCTCGAAATTGTCCACGTTTCGGCGAATTGACGCCCGGATGAAGGGCGGCTGCGCGACGCTTTCGCCGAGACACGGGCAGAACGGAAACCTGCCGACGGTCACCCGGAGGACCGAACCGCCTATGTCGGCTGTCGTTCCCCATGGCCGCGTACGGTCACTTTCAGTGGCAGAGGGCCGAGGGCGATGACGCAGTGCTGAAAGACCAAGGGCGACAACCGATCGGCTCAAACCCACTCCGATGAGGCGTTCCTCTGCCAACCTCGTCCAAACGGTCAGCTCATAGCCCCGTGGACTGTCAGACCATTGCATCGCCGGAGCCGTCGACGCCGCACAGCCGGCGCCAGCGGTTCGGTATCGAGCCACGACGGAAGCAACCCCCGTCGACCAACGCAGTCAGGACGGGCCGGGTCGCCTCGTGGCGGAGTGCCACGCGAAACGGGCTCCGGGCCACGGCCCGCCACGTGCGTAACGCCGGCAGCCCAATCGTGCGGTACACACCGGGGTGAATCATGCCGTCGAACATCAGGCGGATCAGCCGGGGAAGCTCGAGGCGAATAAGCGCCCGGTCGACGAACGAGGCGTCGGCCCAGAGCTCGGGCAGCACAGCGCGGGCGAAGGCCAGATGCCGCGCCTCCTCCATCCGGTGGTAGTGATTGACCTCCCGAACGAATGGATCGGTGTCGGGATGGTCGGCGATCTTCTTCTGGAACAGGTCGGGTATCTCCTCGCCGGCCAGCACCAAGACGCAGAAGACGGCCGGTCGGTTGAGGACGGTGCGGAGCACCCGTCGGAAGAACATCCGGCCGAGGCGCGACTGCATGGGGTCCGACGCTCTGGGCTGGAGCTGCCCCACCAGGCGGATGAACAGACGGGAGTGCCTGGTCTCCTCGCCCATCTCGTGCAGCATGTACACGATCCGGGGGTCGGTCAGGTCCGGGCTGCTGGCCATCTGGGCGGCGAACCCCGACATGAGGAACGTCTCGAAGCGGGTGCCGGCGATCGCGACGGAAGCCAACTCCTCCCGGGACAGGGTGGCCCGTTGCGCCTCCGTGAGACCGAGGTCCAGGCCGGCGAGGCTGAGCATCTCGCTCGGGATCACCTGGCCGGGACCGACACCTCCCGTCACCTCGGTGTCGGGTTCGATCACGCGCCGGAGCGATGCCGCGTTGAGCCGAACGATCC
Organism: Acidimicrobiales bacterium; assembly: GCA_036521415.1. Lineage (GTDB taxonomy): Bacteria > Actinomycetota > Acidimicrobiia > Acidimicrobiales > RAAP-2 > DASXMT01. The sequence goes on along the minus strand of DATDHU010000145.1, from coordinate 13,659 downwards.
GCTTGTCAACGGCACCCGCGACGTCGGGCTCGCCGGACCTATCGGCGGCCGTTGCCTCATCGGCAGTACTGGGTTGTTCGACGGTGACGGTCATGAGGACCTCCTTGCGTCGGTGATCGGCAGAACCTTCGCTGCCGCATCAGTTGGTTCGGATTCGTTTGGATCGGGGTCGCTTGCATCGGAGTCAGTGGGATCGGAGTCGCTTGGATCGGAGTCATTGGGATCGGAGCCAGTGGACGCGGAGTCGGGGAGCCACGCCCTTGCGCTCCCGAGGGCACTGAGATCGGGAAGCCCGTCGCACACCAGACTGTTGAGGTACTCGGTCAGGCGAGCCCGGGGCATCGCCCCGCGCTCCAGCCACCAGTCACCTGAGGAGTGGACCATGCCGACGATGCCGAAGGCCCACGCCTCGGCCGGCCCCGAGTCGAGCCCGGCTGCCCTGAGCGCTTCACCCAGCACCAGGGCGACCTGTCGGCTCGTGCGCCAGATGTAGTCGTTGATCGACACTCCGGCCTCGGACACACTCCGCTGCACGAGGAACCGGTACACGTCGGGGTCGGACTCGATGAACATCAGATAGGTGTCGATCGTGGAGGCCACCAGCTCCCTCGGCGTGGCGTCGGCGTGCAATGCGGCCTCCAGGGCGACGCTCACCTGACTGAAGGCGAATTCGGCGATCGCCGCCACCAGCCCGGCCCGGTCCGAGAAGTGCCGATAGAGGATGGGCTTGGTCACCCCCGCCTGGGCGGCCATTTGATCCATGGAGGCCCCCGGGCCCTCGCGTTGGATTGCGACGATGGCCGACTCGATCAAGTGGGCTCGCTGGGCCGACCTGCGGCTCTGACGATCGGCCTCCAGATCGGAGGGGGATGTGCGAGGAGCCGAACGCCGAATCCGAGCCACGTTACCCATAGTAACGTTACTGCAAGTAACAGGTCAACCCTGCATGTGCTTTCTGGCTGGAAACCCTCGAGCTAAACGCCCGAGCCCTGGCAGGTTCGTGGTTTCACGGTGACGGCAACGATCGAGGCATTCTGGGTATTGGCGATCAGCAGGTGCGTGGCGTTGGGCTTGGAGACGATCGTGCCCCCGGTGACCTGGGCGCAATAGCCCTGCGGATAGTGGACGGCCACGGGGACGACCACAACGGTGGGGGCATCCACCTGGGCCTTGGGCGCGTAGACCAAATGGAAGTCGGCGCTTGCCGGATCGAAGGCGAAGGAGATGGGCGTGCCCGCCACCGCCTCGGGGTACACCCGGGAGATCGAGGCAGCCGTGGGGGCCAGGGCGCCCGTGGGCGTCACCAGGGCCTCGTCCGAACTGCCCGTCGGGTCGCCGTAGTACTTCCAGGCCCAGTAGGTCCAACCCAACTCGAGCTGATCGGCGTTGGCCGTGAGCCGTTCCATGAGGGGCTCGCTGGTCGTGGCGCCGAACTCGCTCATGAACCAGGCCGGGCCGGCCGGCTGCTTGGCGCTGGCGATATCGGGGCGCTCCTCGCTCCTTCGACGCATGGTGTGCAGCTCCTGCGCCGCGCAGCCGTCGAGATCAGTCGGGTCTCCGGTGACGCCGCTCCGGAGACCGCAGTACACGTGGAAATTGAAGACCAGGCCCTTCAGGTCCATGGGCCCTACGTCGTTGCGCTTGCCGCGGCTCGAGAAGATGTCCGGCTCGAAGAACACGAGATGATGGGGATCGGCATCCTGGATCGTCCGGATCAGCCCCTTTGACGGATCGTCGGGCGGACAGGAGAGGGGCGTCCCGTCGAAGAAGCTCAGGCCCGGGTGGGCCGTTCCCGTGTAGAAGCATTCCAGGTGGCCGGCCACCAGCGGCGATCCCGGCGGTGCCGACGTGGCGGTCAGGTCCCGAGTGAAGGGCTCGTTGATCGGGTCGTAGCCGGCGATCCAGGGATCGTGGGAGAAATACCGAGCCACCGTCTGCCACACTCGGTCGTACTCCCCCTGCAGGTCGCCAGCGACGTCGTTGGCCCAGAAGTGCTGGACGGCCGCGCGGAGGGCAGGATCGTTGTAGGTGTTCGACCACCGACCGGGGAGCGTGCCGATGGGCTCCCCGTCGGTGCACACTGCCCACGGCGGGGCACCCTCACCGCCGAACTCCGAGCTGTACACGTCCTCGTGCATGTCGAGCAGCGTGTAGATGTGGTATCGGCCCAACAGGTCGACGGTCTTTGCCACCTTGGCCAGATAGGCGGCAGCCACGGCCGCGTCGAACTGGTGGGGGTTCTGTGGCGTGCCCGCCGAGCAGATAGCGGGGTCGTTCGGGGGTGCCGTCCCCGGTTCGAGCCCCTCCCAGATCAGGCCCAGCCGCACCACATTAAACCCCAGCTTGGCCATGCGCTGGGCGTCGGCCGCAGTGAAGTTCCAGGCCGTGCCCGGATCGGCGTAGAGCTCGTAGGGTGCCCGTTTGTAGACAGCGTTGACCCCGCGCAGAAAGACGACCCGTCCCTGACTGTCGGTGAGAAAGGGGCCCGCATTCGCAGCCAGCGGCCCGTGGGCATACGAGTCGGCGGCCGGGAACCCTGACGTCCCCGACGTGGCCACCAGACCACCGACGACACCGCCCGCCACGACCAGCACGGCGGCCACGAGGATGACCACGCGCCGACCGGTGACTCGCACCACGACAGAATAACCAGGGGCCTGCGCCATGCGGTGCCAGGTGGCCAGCCCGAAAGCAGCTCAGGTGCCAGCAGAACTTTCGCTCGGTCCTTTGGTCAGGCGCCCCCAGGGATTAGAGTCGCGGCCGACCGAAGTCATGTCGGCCAGCGCCCGTCCGGGGGACGGCACCACCCAGGGAGGGACACCCACACCCATGACGACCGAGCGGCCAAGGACGAGCGGCCGTGCTCTCAAGCGCCGCACTGTCCTCACCGCCGGTGTGCTGGTCCTCCTCGGAGCCGTCGTGGTCGCCGCCCTCATGGTCTTCGCCAATGATCCGGTCGGGGGCGCTGGCCCTGCCCCAACTGCTCGGCACCAGGCCCGCTCCCACTCCACGACCGTCGACCCGACGACCAATTCGACCGCTCCTCCAACGACCCCTCCGGTCGTCCCTGCTGCCCAGCTGCTCCCCCCGGTCACGACTGACCCATCGGCCCCGGCCCTCGTCCTGCCCCAGGGTCAGGACCAAGGCGACCCGTTCCTCCTCAATACCGGCAACCGGTATTACCTCTACACCAGCCAGTCGACGCCGAACGGCGCCAACGTCCCGGTGGTCTCAGGGACGACGGTCGGGAACTGGGGACCGGTGACCGATGCGCTCCCCACACTCCCTTCGTGGGTCGAGGCCGGCTTCACCTGGGCTCCCGACATCCACCGCTTTGGCTCCACCTACGTCCTGTACTACACGGCGGCGGTGGTCGGAACCAGCCCATCCATGCAGTGCATCGGCGACGCAGTCGGGCCCTCGCCCACCGGCCCCTTCGACGCCCGGTCCACTCCGTTCATCTGCCAGACCGGCAACGGAGGATCGATCGACCCCAGGGTGTTCACCGACGCCGATGGGTCGAATTGGATGGTGTGGAAGTCGGACGAGAACATCGGGGGGAGCCCCATACCCACCGGTGTCTGGACCTCGCGCCTCAGCGTCGACGGGCTCACCCTGGTCGGACCGGTCACCAAGATCCTCGCACCCGACGAGCCCTGGCAGGGCACCATCGTGGAGGCCCCCGACCTGGCACTGGTGGGCGGCAAGTACTGGCTCTTCTACTCGGCCAACTGGTTCGACCAGCCCGTCTACGGGGTCGGGGTGTCCAGCTGTGCCGGTCCCCAGGGGCCCTGTCAGGACCTGGGTAACCAGCCCCTCGTGTCCTCGAACCTCCAAGGGGAGGGTCCCGGGGAAGAGTCGGTGTTCATCGGGCACAACGGGGTCTGGCTGCTCTACAACCCCTGGCGGAGCTATGCCCCCAGCCAGCCCACCCCGCCTCGCCCGGTGGCCATCGCCCGCGTGGGTTTCGGGCCGTTCGGTCCCTACGTGGGCCAGATGAGCGGCACCTTGGCCGCTGGGCTCAGCCTCTGAGCTTCAACCTCTGAAGCTCAGCCTCTGAAGCTCAGCCTCTGCACCTCAGCCTCTGCACCTCAGTATTTGAGCCTCAGCCTTTGAGCCGCTGCAACTCGGCGACCACGGCCTTCCCGTTGGCCTGCCCCTTGGTTGCCTTCATGACCTGCCCGATGAAGAACTGGGCCAGCTTGTCCTCACCCTCCCGATAGCGACCCCACTCGTCGGGGTGGGAGGCGACCACCTCACCAACGGTGGTGGCCAGCGAGTCCTCCGACAGGGCCTCGAAGCCGAGCCGGGTCGCGATGACGGCCGGGTCCCCTCCTCCAGACTCGAGCAGTTCGCCAAGCACCGCCTTGGCCTGGGTGGCGCTGAGCGACCCGCTCGCCTCCATGGTCAACAGGGCGACGTACGAACCGCTGTCGAGCCGTCGGGCGGCGTCGGGGTGGGTGGCCGCCTCGTTGGCCGTGCGAGCCAGGGCCAGCGGCGCCCCCACGCCGGCGGCCACAGCCTGTGTCACCAGGTCGTCGAGGCCCAAGTCGACCACCGTGACGATCTGGTCCCGGTGGGCACCCGTCGGTCCGCCCTCGCCGTCGGACAGGAGCTCCCGGAGCCGGTCGCGCCGGTCGGCCGGCATCGGGCCCAGGGTGGTGGCCACGGCGGCCTGCCACTTCTCGTCGGGCACCAGCGGCACCAGGTCCGGTTCCAGGAAGTACCGGTAGTCGTACGCCTCCTCCTTGGAGCGGAGGGCCACCGTGCGGCCGGCGTCCTCGTCCCAGTGGCGGGTCTGCTGGACCACCGGCTCGCCCGACTCGATCAGGGCGATCTGCCTCTCGGCCTCGTACTCGATGGCCCGACCCACCGACCGGATGGAGTTCAGGTTCTTGATCTCGCACCGGGTCCCGAAGGGATCGGAGGAGGACCGGCGAACCGATACGTTGGCGTCGACCCGCATCGACCCCTCTTCCATCTTGCCGTCCGACGCCCCCGAGGCCACCAGGATGGACCGGAGCTCGCCGGCATAGGCCCGCGCCTGCTCGGAGGTGCGGATGTCCGGGGCGCTGACGATCTCCACCAGGGGCACGCCCGATCGGTTGTAGTCGACCAGCGAATAGGCCGCTCCATGGATCCGGCCCGACGTGCCGGCGTGGGTGGTCTTGCCGGTGTCCTCTTCCATGTGGGCGCGCTCGATGCCGACCCGGAACCCGTCGGGCAGCTGCAGCCAGCCGTTGACGTTGATCGGCTCGTCGTACTGGCTGATCTGGTAGTCCTTGGCCTGGTCGGGATAGAAGTAGTTCTTCCGGTGGAACGTCGAGGGCCGTATCTCGCAGTGCAGGGCGGTACCGATGGCCATGGCCAGCTCCACCGCTCGCTGGTTGAGGACGGGAAGCGCTCCCGGGAGCCCGGTGCACACTGGGCACACGTTGGTGTTGGGCTGATCGCCGAATGCGTTCCGGCACCCGCAGAAGAGCTTGGTGGCAGTCTTCAGCTCGGAGTGCACCTCGAGGCCGATGACCATCTCCCAGTCGCCGCTCACGGTCGGCTCATCTCCATGTCGCCGCTCATGGTCGGCTCCTCTCGCGCTCTGGGCTCATGATGATCCGCTCCTTCACGACCCGGCCGCCGCCGAGGCGACCGGCTCGGCCGGCCCCGGGGTAGCGGACTCGAGGACGGCGGCCGCCCGCAACAACGTGCCCTCCTGAAGGGCGGGCGCCAGCAGCTGTACCCCGATGGGCAGCCCGTCGTCGCCGAGGCCGAAGGGGACGCTGATGGCGGGGTGGCCGGCCAAGTTCGAGGGGATGGTGCACACGTCGGACAGGTACATCTGGAGAGGATCGTCGACCTTGGACCCGAGCGGGAAGGCGGTGGTCGGCGTCGTGGGGCCGAGCAGGATGTCGCAGCGCTCGTAGACGGCGGCGAAGCCGTTGATGATCAGCGTCCGCACCCGGAGCGCCTGTCCGTAGTAGGCGTCGTAGTACCCCGCTGATAGAGCGTAGGTCCCGAGCATGATCCGGCGCTTCACCTCGGCGCCGAAGCCGGCCGACCGGGTGGCCGTGTTCATGGCCACGGTGTCCTCGGCGTCCACCCGCAGCCCGTAGCGCACGCCGTCGTAGCGGGCCAGGTTGGAGGACGCCTCAGCCGGAGCGATGAGGTAGTAGGCGGAGAGGCCAAGACGGACCTCGGGCACCGAGACCTCCTCCACCCGGGCGCCCGCTGCCGCGAAGACGTCGGCCGCCTGGCGGACCCGGGCAGTGACGTCGGGGTCGGCGCCGTCGAGCAGCTCGGTCAGCACCCCGACGGTCAACCCGTCGACCCCGTCGTCGAGCAGCGACAGGGTGCGTGGCGTCGGCCGGTTGAGCGAGGTGGAGTCACAGGGGTCGTGGCCGCCGATCACGTCGAGGGTGAGCGCGGCGTCGGCCACCGTGGTGGCGAACGGCCCGATCTGATCGAGCGAGCTGGCAAAGGCGATCAGCCCGTACCGGGAGACGGCACCGTAGGTGGGCTTCAGCCCGACCACGCCGCACAGTGCAGCAGGCTGGCGTATAGAACCGCCGGTGTCCGAGCCGAGAGCCAGGGGGACGAATCCGGCGGCGACGGCGGCGGCCGAGCCGCCCGAGGAGCCGCCGGGAACCCGGGTGGTGTCGTGCGGGTTTCGGGTCGGGCCGAACGCCGAGCTCTCGGTGGACGAGCCCATGGCGAACTCGTCCATGTTGGTCTTGCCCACCACCACGGCCCCGGCCGCCCGGAGCCGTTCGACCACCGATGCGTCGTACGGGGGACGCCAGCCATCGAGAATGCGGGACGAGCAGGTGGTGGGGACCTCGCGGGTGCACAGGTTGTCCTTCAGGGCGATGGGCACTCCGGCCAGGGGCCCGGGGTCGCCGCCCGAGGCCACCCGCTCGTCGATCTCCGCCGCCTGCCGCCGAGCCTCGTCCGCCAGGACCAGGTTGAAGGCGTGGACCTCCGCCTCGCGTCGACCCACGGCATCGAGGTACGGCTCCAGGACGTCCTGCGCGCCGCGCTCCCCGGACCGGACCGACGCGGCCAGATCGGCCGCCGGCGACGGTGCCGTCATGGCGCCTCGCCCAGGATGCGAGGGACCCGGAACCGGTTGTCCTCCACCGAGGGCGCCTGGCTCAGGAGCTCCTTGCGGTCGAGGGACGGACGGGGCTCGTCGGGCCGGAGCACGTTGAAGACGGGGAGCGGATGGGCCGTGGGCTCAACCCCGGCCAGATCCAGCGACGCCACGTCCGCCGCGTGGTCGAGCACGCTGGCCAGCTGATCGGTGAAGCGATCGAGCTCCTCGTCGCTCAGGTGGAGCCGGGCCAGACCGGCGACGTGGGCCACGTCCTCACGGGTGAGGCGGTGGTCGCCGCTCATCGGCGTCTGTCGCCGTCGGCCCTGTCGCCGCCGTTGCCGGGGTCACCTTGCAGCTCCTTGGCCGCGAAAGCCACCACCCGCTCCTCGATCACCGGAGCGTCCCAGTCGAGCGTGGCGACGTGGAAGCTCCGCTCCAGCCAGACCCGCTCGAAGGGACCTCCCACCGACGCAGCGAGGACGTCGCCGGACTCGACCGCCACCACGTGGTCCTCCCGGCTGCTCATCAACAACACGGGGCACGTGATCTCGGCCAGGTGGTGCGAGAGCTCTTCGACCCCCTCGAACAGAGAGAGGGCGGCCCGGAGGGGCGAGCCCTCGTAGGCCGCCTCGGTGATCCCTTCCTTGGCGATGTCCGATCCGATTCCCGGCGCCACTTCGGTCCCCTCGTCCAGCAGGGTACGGATCATGGCCTGGAAGTCCTCGGCCGGCGGGTCGATCATGGGGTTGATCAGGGCCAACCCGGCGATCTCGGGATGTTGGGTGGCCAACCAGCAGCTCAGGCTTCCTCCCATCGAGAGCCCCGACACGACCACGCGCTCACAGCGCGCCGCCAGTGCCTGGTAGGCCGCATCGGCAGCCTTGGTCCAGTCCGCCCAGCGGGTGGGCACCATGTCGTCGACTGCGGTGCCGTGGCCCGGGAGCAGGGGCAAGTCGACGGTGAACCCGGCCGAGGCCAGGGCCTCGGCCAGCGGGCGCATGGACTGTGGGTTGCCGGTGAATCCGTGGAGTACGAGTACGCCCTGGGGCCCCCCGTCGAAGGACCACGGCTCGGCACCAGGAATGATGGGAGCGGTCACGACTGGGAATGCTACCGGTCGGCCGCCGGTGCGCCGCAGGGCGTCGGTCTCGGACAGACGGCACGTGGTCGGCAACGGTCTGCAGACGATCTCGGAGCGACGGTCCTCGGGCGGCCGGCGATAGGGTGGCCCGGCAGTTGTCACCGGCGAGAGCGAACCGCGGAGCGCGAACCGTCGGGGATCGAACCGTCGAGATCGAACCGTCGAGAACGAACCGTCCAGCAGGTAAGGAGCAGTGCAAGCATGGCCACTCATCCGTTTCTGAGCGATCCCTGGCTCGTCGAGGCACGGGCCATTCGCGCTGAGTACGACGGAAAGGGCGCCCCGATCGGGCATTCGGTGCGGATGAACCTGATCATCACGGGTGTGCCCTTCGAATCCGGGACCCTGGACGCCCACCTGGACACGTCGTCCGGCGAGCTGCTGCTGGACGTGGGTCACATCGACCCGATCGACCTCACCGTCACCCTCGAGTACGACATCGCCAAGGCCATTCTGATCGAGGGCAACCCTCAGGCCGGCATGCAGGCGTTCATGGCCGGCAAGATCAAAGTGGAGGGGGACATGGCCAAGCTCCTCGCCCTCCAGGGCGGTGTGTCGGATCCGTCGACCGCCGAGGTCGCGGCCAGGATCAAAGCCATCACCGAGTAGGCCGGGGGCAGTCGGCTCAGATCCCCGTCGGCCAGGGGCAGTCGGCCTGTCGGCTCATATCTCGAGCTCCAGGAGCGGGGCGTACTGCTGGCCGCCGTGCAGATCGGCGTCGCCGAATGTGTCCTGGGTCTTCGGTCGCGGGATGGTCGCCTTGATGGCCCGCGCCTACGACACGCTCTTGGCGCGGAGGCCGGCCCGGCTCGGCCGTTCGGTGTCGCGCATGAACAGCGCGCAAATCGCGGCCAGAACGGCGACCACTGCGCCCACCAGAAAGGCGCGGTGAAACGAGCCCAGCGCGCCGGCCGTCGTATGGCTCGATGCCTGGACGGTCTCCATGACCTGTATGCCCGCCACTACGCCGATCTGGGTCACCAATTGCTGGGCGGCACTCATCACGCCCAGCTCCTCGGGCCGCACCTCGTTCGAAGCCGATGCTGCGGTGGACGGCGTGACGATCCCGATGCCCACGCCGGATAGCGACAGAGCGGCCAGGATCAACACCAACGAGGGTTGCTGTCCGAGCTGAGTGAACAGGATCATGGACACGGCGAGGATCAACGCCCCGACAACCGACGAGAGGCGCTCGCCCACCCGCACGGCGGCGTAGCCGGCCAGCGGCGCCACGATCGAGAACAAGAGCGGTCGGGCCGTCGACTCCAGCCCGGCCCGCGTCTCGCTGTAGCCGTAGACCCGCTCCATGAGGATGGGAAACAGGAAGAAGCCACCCATGTAGGAGAAGTTGGTGAGCGCCCGGGCTCCCAGGGGGAAGGTGAAGTTCCGGAGCAGGAAGTACCGGAGCGGGATCAGTGGCTCCGGGGCACGCCGCTCGTGGGCGACGAAGGCCAGCGTCCCGAGCACGCAGAGTGCGGCCATAGCCAGGGTGGCAGCAGCACTCCAGCCCCAGGTCGGGGCCTGGTTGAGGCCCAAGAGACCGGTGACCACGGCCAACGAGAGCAACCCCGACCCAGCCCAGTCCAGCCGCCGCAGCGACGGCCGACGGGCAACCGTTCGAGGCGAACCCGGGTCGGACGGGGCGATCGGGTCGGCTCCGCCCCGGGTCGGCTCCTCCGGGACCGTTGTTCCGGCGACCGGCTCGGCTGTTGCTCCGGCGACCGGTTGGGCTGTGGCGCCAGCGCCGGACCCTTGGGCCAGCCCGTCGGTGCGCTGCTGATCGGCAAGCTCGACGTCCAACGATGCGTCCCCGGTGTCCAGCGCCGCTTCCCCTGTGTGCTGCATGGTGTGGCCGGGCAGGACCACCAGGGCCAGCACCATGGCCACGGCCATCAGCGGCAGTTCGCCCCAGAACAGCGCCCGCCACCCGAGGTACTGGATGATCGGAGCGCCGACCGTCACCCCGATGACCGGGCCTCCGGCGCCCACCAGCGCCCACCAGCCCATGGCCTTGACCCGGTCCTCCGCCGAGAAGACCTGCAAGATGAGGGCCATCGACGCCGCCCCGGTGGCTGCTCCCTCGATGCCGTCCAGAACCCGGGCGGTGATGAGCAGGCCGGCGGTGGGAGCCGAGGCGGTGAGCACCACGCAGACGGCAGCGCCGACCAGACCCCATAGGTACAGCCGCCGGAGGCCCCAGACGTCGCCGATCTTCCCCAGTACCGGCGCCGCGACCCCGAAGGCCAGCAACGGGCCGGTCGACGTCCAGGTCAGGGTGGAGACCGAGGTGTGGAGCTCGCCCGCCACCTTGGGCAGCGCCACGACGAAGACGGTGAACGTGATGTTGACCGACAACAACCCGGCCAGCACCGTCCACAGCACCCACCACTGGTATCGGTCCGAGGAGCGGACCCGTTCGTGGGCCCGATGACGGAGCAGGACGGGCCAGGGAACGATGACGCCGCCTTCGGCCCCCGCCCCCGCACCCGACTCGAGGGTGAGCGCTGCGCTCTCGAGCGTCTCGGCAGACGCAGCGCTCTCGAGCGTCTTGCCAGGCGCTGCACTCTCGAGCGTCTCGGCGCCCGCCCCGGTCTCCAAGCGCTCGGGAGACGCTGGCCGCTCCGGCCCGGCCCCCGGTTCCACGTCAGCCGTCGAGGCGGTGCATCTCCGTCTGCAGCTCCGCCACCGTCCAGCGGTCGTTCTTTTCCAGCGTGTCCGTCATCGTCCACGGCTGAAAGAGCCGGATCTGGCCACCCTGCACGAAGTACACCTTGCCGTTGGCCGGGCACCCCTCGGTGGACAGGTAGGCCACCAGGGGCGAGACGTTGGCCGGGTCCCAGGAGTCGAATTGGGCGGCGTCCTTGGGGGCCTGCACGATGTCGGACAGACCGGGGGTCTGCTCGGTCATCCGGGTGCGGGCGGCCGGGGCGATGGCGTTCACCCGGACCCCGTACCGGGAGATCTCCTCGGCGATAATGGTGGTGAAGGCCCCGATCCCCGCCTTGGCCGCCCCGTAGTTGGACTGCCCCGGATTACCCAACAGGCCCGAGGTGGACGACGTGTTCACCACGGCCGCCTTGATCTCCCTGCCCGCCTTGGTCTGCTCCCGCCAGTAGGCAGCCGCGTGCCGGGTGGGAACGAAGTGGCCCTTCAGGTGCACGTGGATGACCGAGTCCCACTCCTCTTCGGACATGTTCACAAGGACGCGGTCACGGAGGATGCCGGCGTTGTTGACCAGGACGTGGAGGTCACCGAAGGCCTCGATGGCCGAGTCGATGAGTCGCTTGCCCCCGTCCCAGTCGGTGACGTCGTCGCCGTTGGCCACCGCTTGGCCGCCGGCGGCGGTGATCTCGTCGACGACCTGCTGGGCCGCCGTCCGGTCGTCGCCGGAGCCGTCGACGGAGCCACCGAGGTCGTTGACCACCACCTTGGCCCCTTCGGCGGCGAACAGCAGTGCATGCTCCCGACCGATCCCCCGGCCGCTACCGGTGATGACTGCTACCCGTCCATCCAGTGCACCCATGGCGTCGGTCCCTTTCGCATGCTCGAGTGCGGCCCACGTTGTCAGGGCGTTGACGGACCGGTCAAGCCGGTACGAGCCGCGGCCTGCTGGTCACGATCACCCCCGGACGAAGGCCGGGCTCGGCCCGACCGGGCCGCCCAGCCCGGCCACGGCCACCGCCTCGGCCATGGCCCGCACCCGGCCCCGCTCCCCGGCCACCAGGAGGTACTCCGTATTGCGCAGGTGCGAGACCGTCCCCACCTTCCGACCCTTCGGGTCGTGGATGCCGATCCGGGCGCCGACATAGCGGGCGGAGTCGAAGGCCAGCACCTCGACCTGGCCCCGGGACCGGCACAGGTCGTACAGCTCGGCCAGGGAGAGCCAGGACTCGTCGTTGTAGGACAGGACGATCACCTCGGCCTCCACCGCACTGACCACCCGGGACAGGGCGTCGGGCATGGTGCGGCGGCTGTTGAACGGGCTCCGGCCCACCGTGTCCCTGATGTCCACCCGCTTGCACGCCACCCCGTAGTGGTCCGGCGCGTCCCACTCGATCACCGTCTCCCACACGTGGTAGTTGGCGTCGTAGCGGTGCTGGTTGTAGGGCGGATCGAGGTAGACCAGGTCGCAAGGATCGAGCTGGCCGCCGGCGACCAGGGAGAGTGCGTCGCCGCGCAGGGCGCCACCGGGACCGGCCAGGAGATCGGGGACCCGGAGCTCCATGGGGCGATAGGAGCGGTCGGCCCACTGCTTCAGGTAGGCCATCTGGAGACCGGTCGTCGAGTCGACCCGATCGGCGGCCTCCAGCAGGCTGGTGATCAGGACGGGCCAGAGCGCGGACCCGACGAACTCGGCCTCGATGGCACTACGGACGGCGTCGATCCGCGCCCCGTTCTCCGGCTGGAAGTACCTCGACGACACGCAGAAGGTCTCGGTGACATAGCCCGGCTCCCCGGGGAGGCCGTTCAACCAGCGCACCGCATCGGCCAGGATCGCCGGCGACACGGCCGGGTCGTCGACATCGGTGGCCACGTAGGTCTGGGCCAGCACGTGGGCGGTGCGGGACGAGTCGACGGCGGTGACGCAGGCGCCCTCGCCCTTGAAGGCCTGGGCCACCCGCGTCGTCCCGGTGAACAGGTCGACGGCGGTGCGGGCACCCGACGCGCGGCACAGCTCGGTCAGGGCCGGCACCAGTCGTCGTTTGGACCCCAGGTACTTGATCAACGGCGCATCCGGCGGTACCACCAGTCGGGGTCCCGGGCGTGGGCGTGGAAGTGGTCGGGGATCTGGCGCATGACCCGGTCGAAGGACCAGACGTCGACCCCAAGGCGTTGGTCGGCCACCGCGGCCAGGCTGGCCAGCATGTGGTCGACCTCTTCGGGGGGCGGCTCGGTGCCGTGGCGCTTCCACACCACCATGGGCACCGAGCACACCTCGCAGTCGGCCACCCAACAGGTGTCGTCCTCGTAGAACCACTCGGTGATGCGGGCGGCCTCGCACAGCTCGCAGCCGGCAGGGGTGGTCACGGCGTCGCCATCGGCTGACTAGAGGGTGTAGATGTTCACCGTCGTCCCCGGCTGCACCGAGGCGCCGGCCGCCGGGTCGGTCGAGAGGATGGTGCTCGAGCCGGGCGGCCCGGAGGGGCCGGCCACCCTGAGCCCCAGTCCCTCGAGGGAGCTCGTCGCCACGGCCACCGACTGACCGACCACGTCGGGGATCACGACCGGCTTGGGGCCAAGCGAGATGATGACCGTCACCGGCGACCCGTAGGGCTGGGGGCCGGCCGAGGGCGGCGGCGTGGTGCCGATCACCTGGCCGGGCGGGACCGTCGGGCTGTAGGCCTTGGACTCGGTGGCGGTGAAGCCGGCGGCGGCCAGGGCGGCCTGCGCGGTGGCGAACGTCGACGCCGCCCCGGTGACCGGGGGG
>DATDHU010000144.1:0-11416 GCA_036521415.1 Acidimicrobiales bacterium | reverse complement strand
GCCGCCGGTTCGGCTTCGGCCTCGGCCGCTACCTCTGGTTCGGCCGCTACCTCTGGCTCGGCCGGAGCGACCGCCTCGGCCTCGGCTTCCGGGAGCTTCTCGCCACCGGCCTCACGCTGCTCGATCAAGGCCGAGAAGCCGTAGGCCAGGTTGCGAGGAAGGGCCTGGAGGAGGCCGGCCATCTGCTGCATGGGGGCGGCCAGGGCTCCGGCCAGGCGGGCCAACAGCACGTCGCGGGGCGGCAGCTCGGCCAGGGCAGCCAGGTCGGAGGACGTGAGCAGCGAGCCGTCGGCCAACCCGCCCTTGATGACCAGGAGGGGATTGCCCCGGGAGAAGTCCCGCAGGGCCTTGGCCACCGCGCTGACGTCGCCGTCGACGAAGGTCAGGGCCGTCGGACCACTGAGGTAATCGGCCAGCGGCTGGTACTCCCCACCGTCAATGGCCCGCTTGACCAGGGTGTTCTTGAAGATCTTGTAGTCGCCGCCCACGGCGGCCAGGGCGTGGCGCAGCTCGGCCAGCTCGGCCACCGTCAAACCTCGATACTCGCTCACGATCGACGCGGTGGCCCCGTTGATGCGCGCCCGTACCTCGTCGACCACGAGGGCCTTATGCGTCCTGGCTGCGTTCGGCATGAGTCTCTGTCGTCCTCCACCGGGATCAACCGCCCGGCGACGGGTCAGGATCTCCGATGTGCGACGAAGCGCTCACCGCCATGGTGGCCGGTGCTCGCGTGAGTCGCCTCGTCAGGCGGGCCCATGTGGGCCCCTTCCGCACCCGAGGGTGCACCGGAGGTCTGTGGCGTCTTGGTTCAGTGCTCGTCCGCCGGAGCGGTGAGCTGTGGGGTGCAGCGTAGTACGGCGATCGAGGGGTGTCCGACCGGTCAGGCGGTGGCGACCAGCTCCTCGTCCACCAGGCGGGCCCGGGCCGGGTCGATGTGCACGCCGGGGCCCATGGAGGTCGACACGGTCACCGACAACATGTAGCGGCCCTTGGCCGAGGCCGGCTTGGCCCGCTGGATCTCTTCCACGACGGCATGCACATTGGCCACGAGCTGCTCGCGGGTGAACGATGCCTTGCCCACCCGGATGTGCACATTGCCCACCTTGTCGGTCCGGTACTCGACGCGGCCGCCCTTGAATTCGGTGACGGCCTTGCCCACCTCCATGGTGACGGTGCCCGTCTTGGGGTTGGGCATCAGGCCCCGGGGGCCGAGCACCCGCCCGAGCGCTCCCACCTGGCCCATGAGTTCGGGCGTAGCAATGGCCACGTCGAAGTCCAGGAAGCCTCCGCTGACCCGGGCCACCAGGTCGTCGGCTCCCACCACGTCGGCGCCGGCGGCTCGCGCCTCTGCGGCCTGCTCCCCCGACGCGAACACGGCCACCCGCTCGGTCCGCCCGGTGCCCGAGGGCAGCGACAGCGTGCCACGCACGATCTGATCGGCCTTGCGAGGGTCCACGCCGAGGCGGAAGGCCAGCTCGACCGTCTCGTCAAAGGTGGTCCGGGACAACCCTTTGACGAGGTCAACCGCCTCGGCTACCCCGTAAAGCGCCTCGCGGTCCACCTTCGCCAAGTCGTCCCGGTATTTCTTTCCGTGCTGGGCCATCTGTCTCCTGTCGCGTTCGTGTGGGGCCGCTCAGCCGGCGACCGAGATCCCCATGGATCGAGCGGTTCCGGCGACCTGCTTCTTGGCTGCCTCGAGGTCGTCGGTGTTGAGGTCCTTGAGCTTCACGTTGGCGATCTCGGCCAATTGGGCCTCGGTAATCGTCCCGACCTGCTCACGTCCCGAGGTCGCCGAACCCTTGGCCAAGCCGGCCGCGGTCCGCAGGAGAACCGGCGTCGGGGAGGTCTTGAGCACGAAGCTGAACGAGCGGTCCTCGTAAATGGTGATGTCGACCGGAATGACCGAACCCCGCATCGACTCCGTCGCCGCGTTGTACTGCTTGCAGAACTCCATCGTCTGGACCCCGTGAGGTCCGAGCGCCGTCCCCACTGGGGGCGCAGGCGTGGCCGACCCGGCTTCGAGCTGGATCTTCACCACGGCCAGGACCCTTTTCTTGGGTGCCATCTGTTTCTCCTTCTTCTTCCTGGTGCCTTCGCCTACAGCTTGGCGACTTGGCTGAACTCGAGCTCCACCGGCGTCTCTCGTCCGAAAATGTTGACCAGCACCTTCAACTTGAGCTGGTCCTCGTTTATTTCGGCGATCTGGCCGGAGAAGTCGGCGAAGGGGCCCTCCTTGACCCGCACCGTCTCGTCCACCTCGTACTCGAGGCGGGGGCGGCTGCGCTTGGTGGTCGCCTCGACGCCCTCGGCCTTGACCTGCAGGATGTTCTCCACCTCACGGCGGGACAGTGGCGTCGGCTTGGTTCCTGGGCCAACGAAGCCGGTCACCCCGGGCGTGTTGCGGATGGCGCCCCAGGTGTCGTCATCGAGGTCGCAGCGGACCAGGAGATAGCCGGGGAAGACCTTCTTCTGCACGGTGACCTTCTTACCGCCCTTGAACTCGACGACGTCCTCCATCGGGATGACGACCTCGAAGACCCGGTCCTCGATCCCCCGGGAAGCCACCACGTTGCCCATGTTCGAGCGCACCTTGTTCTCATAGCCAGAATAGGTATGCACGACGTACCAGCGACCGGGGCGGTCATAAGGGCTCTCGACCGGGATGACCTCCTCGTCGAGCTCCCAGCCCCCGAGCTCGGTCTCCGCCGGGGCCTCGGGCTCGGCCGGCGCGGCCGGCGCGGCAGTGGCGTCGAGCACCAGGTCCGGCTCGCCGGGCCCGGTCGAGCTCTCGCCGGTCTCTTCGCTGGTCACAGCTGCATCCTCCGCGTCAATGTCAGTCATCTCGGCCACCCGACTACTTGGTGAACATCAGGGTGATGAGCTTCCCGAACGCCAGGTTCAGGAAGAAAATGAGGGTGATCATGATGATCAGGGTGGTCAGCACCACCGAGGTGTAGTTGATGAGCTCGGTTCGGGAGGGCCACTGCACCAGGCGCATCTCGTCCCGGACCTCGCGGCTGAACTGCAGGGGGGTCGTCCGCTTGCGGCCCGACGGCCCTTTTTGCGCACGCGATCCGGCGGCCTGCTTGCCCGCGGGCGCGCGCCGGGTGGCCGGGGACCCATCGGCCTCCGTCTGGCCCTGTCGCTGCATCATGCGCTTGGTTTCGCGGTTCACGGGTTCTGCCTCACATCATTGATAGTTGGTCACGGCGTTTTGCGGGCTTCGAGCAGGGCAGGAGGGACTCGAACCCCCAACCGCCGGTTTTGGAGACCGGTGCTCTACCAGTTGAGCTACTGCCCTCGGTGGGTGGCCATCTGTGTCGGTGGCGGAAGGTTCTCCCCCCTGACCTGGGGAACGGCCAGCCAGAGTAGCACCGGCCGGGCGAAGATCGCTCAGCGGGTCTCCTTGTGCACCGTATGCTGGCGATCCCACCGGCAGAACTTCTTCATCTCGATCCGCTCGCGATCGTTCAGCTTGTTCTTGGTGGTGATGTAGTTCCGTCGCTTGCATACCTCGCACGCCAGCGTGACCTGCACCCTTTTCTCGTTCTTCGCCATGCTCGATCCTTCTTTCTCACTGCCCGGGAGACCGCCCCGGCCTGGTAGCGGCGGCGGGACTCGAACCCGCGACAACACGATTATGAGCCGTGTGCTCTGACCAACTGAGCTACGCCGCCAAGGGCGAGCCTCCTGTCAGAATTGAACTGACGACCCCAGCCTTACCATGGCTGTGCTCTACCGACTGAGCTAAGGAGGCACCACGACCGTTGAGCCGCGAACCGTCAATGATAGCCAGAGCCGGGCCGACGACGCCGACCGGCATCGGCGAAACGACGCGGCGACGGTACCATCCGCCTGTGCGTACGCGCTTGGCCGCCCCGGATGACGCCGACGCCATCAGGGCGATCTACAACGTTGAGGTACTCGGCAGCACCAACACGTTCGACATGGTGCCGCGCACGCCGGCCGAACAGGCGGCCTGGCTGGACGAGCACCGGGGCGTGCACCCGGCCATCGTGGCGGTCGAGGGGCCCGGGGTCACCCGGGGCCACGTGGGCGCCGAGGGCGAGATCGTGCTCGGCTTCGGGTCACTCTCGGTCTACCGCGAGCGCCCGGGCTATGCGGCCACTGCCGAGAACTCGCTCTACGTCGACGGCGATCACCGGGGCAACGGCATCGGTCGCGCCCTCCTCGACGAGCTGCTGACCCTGGCCCGCGGGCACGGGTTCCACTCGCTCATCGCTCGCATCGCCGGCCACAACGAGACGTCGATCGGGCTGCACCGCGCCGCCGGATTCGAGTTGGTGGGCGTGGAGCGCGAAGTGGGCCGCAAGCACCGTCAGTGGCTGGACGTGGTCGAACTCCAGCGCGTCCTGTAGGTCAGCCCGGACAGTTAGCCCGGACGTTCAGCCCGGACCGGAGGGTTGACTCGAGGCCAGCCGGGGGCTCGGAGTCACCCGGGAGGTGTCGATCATGCGCCATGAGGTGGTCCACTTACCCAGCGGGAACATGGCGACGCCCCACAGGACCACGACGGCCGCCACCATGCTGGCCGGGTTGGTGAGCACGAGCTGATGGAGAAGCGACGCGCCGCCGGTGAGCCCGATGAAGGGCGCCACCACTGAAAGCCCCAACACCAGGGTCAGCATCCGCCCGGTGACCACGGGCGCCATCAATATGATGCCCCAGGTCAGGTACCAGGGCTGCACCACCGGTCCGAGCAAGACGAACATCAACAAGGAGATGCCCAGCGCGTTCAAGATGCCCAGCCGTTGACTGTGTTTGAGGCAGTAGACGGCGACACCGACGGCCGACAGGAGCCCGAGCAGGCGGGTGACGGTGAGGACACCGCCGAGGCCGACGCCGACCCCCAGCACATGGAGGCCCCCACTGATCACCAGGCCGAGCCCGGTGGCCGGGGCCATCCAGGAGCGGACGGTGCCCGGAGTGCCCAGGTTGGCGATCCAGCCATAGCCGAGGCCGGAGATCAGGGAGAACGCCGTCATCACCGCCAGGGCGATCAGCGCCGCCTTGACCAGTGGCCGCACCCGCTCCCGCCAGGTCACGCCGGACCCGGCCCAGCCCCAGGCGACGTAGATGATGCCCATGGCCGCCGGCACCTTGATGGCGGCCGCCATGGTGCACAGGATGACGCCCCATACCGGGTGTTTGAGCTTGGCCGCGGTAATGCCGGCGACCAGCAACCCGACCATGATGGCGTCGTTGTGCACCCCTCCGATCAGCGCCAGCAGGGTCAGGGGGTTGAGCACGGCAAGCACGAAGGCGGAGGCCGGGTCGCGTCCGTAGGCCCGGGCCAGCTTGGGGATGCAGTAGGCGATGAGGCCCACGCCCACCACCGAGAGCAGGCGCAGGAAGAGGACGGTGACCATGGCGTTGTGCCCACTGGCCGAGGCGAACCAGCCGTCCACCATCAAGAACAACGGACCGTACGGAGCCGGGGTGTTCTTCCACAGGGCGTCGACCGGGTTCACGAATTGGCCCGAGCCGATGGTCCCCGGGCCGTAGAGGTAGGGATTGATGTGGTGGCTCATCATCTCGCCCTGGGCGGCGTAGGAGAAGACGTCGCGGCTGAAGAGCGGCGCCACCATGAGGAGGGGGACGATCCAGGCCGCCAGCATCCAGGCCAACGGGCGGATCGGGACACCGGGGCGGTGGCGCAGCGTCTGGAACAGGCCGTACCAGACCCGGACGAAGAGGAGCATCCCGCCGTAGACGGCCACCAAGCCCGGGAGCAGCAGGAGGACCTGCTCGGGGTTGAAGACCGAGGGCTCCCCGAAGAACCAGGTTCCCGCCATCTCGAGCTTGAAGGGCGAGCCGGGCAGCGACGCCCCGATGCTCACGGACAAGATGGCGAGAAAGCCGAGGAGCGCCGGTCGGCGGAGCACGCGCCAATCGACCGCGGCGGCGTCGTCAGCTTCGGCTCGCTCGGAGAGCGCCAGGCGGGGGGCGACACGGAGACGCATCCCATCGGCCACCATGCCCAAGCGCTGCGCCCGTGATTGCACCCGCTCCATGACTGCGGTTGCAGCTGTGGCTATCCGTTGGTCCACTTGGTCGTCCGTCTCGCTTTTCGCTTGCCGCACGCACCGGGCCGACGGGCCGGTAGGCGGAGGGGGGGCATGCCGACACACAGGCGTCCGCAACCAATCCGAAATCTCATTGTAACGACCTCAGGTGGTCGCGCAAGAGTATGGGCTCAGCACCACCTGGCACCTTGCATTTGCGTGGGCCGGGGAGGATTCGAACCTCCGTAGGCGTTAACCGACAGGTTTACAGCCTGTTTCCTTTGGCCACTCGGACACCGACCCGCAGCGGGCGAGGATAGCCCGACCGGGAGCCCTGGCGGCCCACAGCCGACCGGTACGCTGGCGCCCATGCCTACCTTCGACATTGTCTCCGAGGTCGATATGCAAGAAGTGCGCAACGCGGTCGACCAGGCCAACCGGGAAGCGGCCACCCGATTCGACTTCAAGAACACCGACTCGTCCGTTGCGTGGAGCGAGGAGGAACTGGTGCTCGCCTCCTCGACCGAGGATCGTCTGCGGGCCCTGCACCAAGTCCTCGACGAGAAATTGGTCAAGCGTCATGTCTCGCTCAAGGCCTTTGAGGACGCCAAGATCGAGGAGGCCCACAAGGGCACCGCCCGCCAGAAGATCGCCATTCGGGCCGGCATCTCCCAGGATCACGCCAAGAAGCTGAACAAATTCATCAAGGAATTGGGACTCAAAGGGGTGTCGTCACAGACCCAGGGCGATCAACTCCGGGTCACGGGCAAGAAGCGCGATGACCTCCAAGCCGTCATCACCGCCTGCAAGGAAGCGGACTTCGGCATCCCCCTGCAGTTCAACAATTTCCGCGACTAAGCGGCGCCGCCGGACCCCGAGCCCGGCCCCGAGGGCGAGGGCGTGGGCGAGGCCGACGGGGTGGCGGTGTGCTCCACGGCTTCCTCCACCGCTTCCTCGGCCTTCAGGTGCTCGTCGAATTCCGACAATTCAACCTTGAACATCTTGTTGAAGACCACCAGCTTGGCCACCCAGAAGACCGCGAACGAGATCACGTTGGCCGCGAGGACGACCACCGTCAATTCGGCGTGGCTGAGGCCGTACTTGACGCCGATGTGATGAGCCACCCCGGCGCCGATGATGGAAAAGGCGATGCCGAGCGCCGCCATCGTCCAGAACGGGACGATTTCCTTCATGACGTGGGATCGCCCGGTCTTGCCCCAGGCCCAACGACGATTGAGCCAATAGGACGGGATGGTGGCGACCGCGTTCCCGAAGACGGTGGCCACCACTTCGGAGGACCAGACGTGGAAGACGCCGAAGACCAGCGCGATGACGACCAGCGACACCACGGTCGAGATGACCGACACCATCGAGTAGCGGAAGACCTTGCGACCTTCGTGGGTGTGCAACCAGGCATACAAAGCGTGGAGCCGGTCGAGCACGAGGCCACATTAGCCCGAGGATCATTTGGTCTCCTGGGGGCCGCCTAGGTGCGGCCTGGGACCAACCCGTTGGCCCGTGCCACCTGCCCAAACCAGTAGGCGCTCGGCTTGGGTCGGCGCTCGAACGTACCCGGGGCCACCGACACCAGCCCGAACTGCGGCCCGTAGCCCAGATGCCACTCGAAGTTGTCGAGCAGGCTCCAGACGAAATAGCCCCGCAGGTCGATGCCCTCGGCCAGGCAGCGGTGGGCGCTCTCGATGGCCTCGCGCAAGAAGGCAACGCGGTCGGCGTCGTCGGCCGTGGCGATGCCGTTCTCGGTGACCACGACCGGTCGACCACTGATCGCGGCGGCGCGCCGCACGCAGAACTCGACCGCCCGGGGCCAGCGCTCGTCGTCCATCTGCGTCACCGGCACGCTGGGATCGTTGGGCGCCTGGCCGTCAGGGCCGAAGTGCATGCGGGTGTAGCACTGGACCCCCACGAAGTCGTCACCGGAGGTGGCCCGCAGGAAGGTGTTCTCCAGTACCTCCTCGGCCGCGTCGCGCAGCGACTCGCCGCCTGCCTCCGCCGTGATCTCCGCCATGGAGAGGGTGAGCCCGACCGGGTAATCCCCGGGCCCGGACCGCAGGGCCTCCACGGCCAGGCGATGGGCCCGGACCATGGCCTCGTTGACCGCGGTGAAACGGAAAAAGTCGTCCTTGACCCCGGGCGGGTACTGGCCCTGGAAGTAGCCCATCACCCCGACCACGTTGGGCTCGTTGATGGTGCAGGCCCACCCGATCAGATCGCCCAGATACGCCGCCGCCCTGGTCACGAAGCGGGCGAAGCATTCGGGGGCGTCGGGTGCCTCCCAGCCCCCGCGCCCGGCCAGCCACAGGGGCGTGGTGAAGTGGTGGAAGGTGACCACCGGCAGCACCCCTCGCCCGTGGCAGGCGGCGCACATCCGCCGGTAGTGCTCGAGGGCGGCCAGGGAGAACTCCCCTTCGGCGGGCTCGATCCGGCTCCACTCGAGCGAAAATCGGTAGGCCGTCAAACCCAGTTCGCCGATCAGGTCCACGTCCTCGCGCCACCGATGGAACGAGTCGCAGGCGTCGCCGCTGGACGCCACGGCCCCCGAGTCCGGATCGTGCTCCCAGGCCCACCAGTCGTTGTTGACGTTGCCGCCCTCGATCTGATGCGCCGCCGTGGCCACCCCCCAGGTGAACCCTTCAGGGAATTCGAGTCGCTCCTCGTCGGCGGTGTCGCGCGCTGTGGTCATGGAGGCGCACGGTAGCGGGATCGGCGTTCCCGTGTCTGGCGTCGGTGGTGACGCCGGCCTGCGAACATGGGCGCATGAGCGCTTCCCTCGAGTTCCTCGTCAACCTGCTGGATCTCGAACCCATCGAGGTGAATATCTTCCGCGGCATCCAACCCCACGAAGAACGCCAACGCGTCTTCGGGGGCCAGGTGGCCGGGCAGGCCCTCATGGCGGCCGGGCGCACGGTCGAGCACGGCCGGGTCCACTCGTTGCACGCCTACTTCCTGCGCCCCGGTGATCCCAACGTGCCGATCCTCTACGAAGTGGACCGGATTCGCGATGGGCGCTCCTTCACCACCCGGCGGGTGGTGGCGGTGCAGCACGGTCGGGCCATCTTCAACATGTCCGCCTCCTTCCACAATCACGAGGAAGGCCTGGACCACCAATTCCCCATGCCCGTCGTGCCCGACCCCGAGACCCTGGCCCCGCTCTTCGAGCGCCTCGAACCGTGGAAGGAGGAACTGGCGGACTGGTTCGACCGTCCCCATCCCATCGATCAGCGCCACATCGGCAGCCTGCCCTGGCACCGCGACGGGGTGGGCGAGCCCTACCAGCGGCTGTGGATCAGGGCCGACGGGACACTGCCCGACGACCCTCTCCTGCACGCCTGTGTGGCGGCGTACGCCTCGGATATGTCGCTCTTCGACACGATCTTGGCCCCGCACGACGTGCGCTGGGACGACGTCACCTTCATGGGGGCCAGCCTGGACCATTGCATGTGGTTCCACCGACCGTTCCGGGCCGACGAATGGCTGCTCTACGACACCGACTCCCCCGTCGCCGCCCAGGGCCGGGGCCTGGCCCGCGGCTTCCTGTTCGACCGTTCGGGCAAGCTGTGCGTGTCGCTGGTCCAGGAGGGCCTGGTCCGGGTGGTCCTCCCCGACTAGCGGTCGGCGATGGGGGCGTAGTCCCTCGCCTCGGCTCCGATGTAGAGCTGGCGCGGCCGGGCGATCTTGGAGTCCTGGTCCAGCATCTCCTGCCAATGGGCCAACCACCCGCTGGTGCGCGGAATGGCGAAGAGGACGGGGAACATCTCGAGGGGGAAGCCCATGGCCTGGTAGATCAGGCCGGAGTAGAAGTCGACATTGGGGTAGAGCTTGCGGGACGTGAAGTACTCGTCGCTCAACGCGATCTCCTCGAGCTTGAGGGCGATGTCGAGCAGCGGGTTCTTGCCGGTCACCGTGAACACCTCGTCGGCCACCCGCTTGATGATGGTGGCCCGGGGGTCGTAGCTCTTGTACACCCGGTGACCGAAGCCCTGCAGGCGCTGCGCACCGTGCCCTGCCTTGACCGCGTCGATGAAGGCCGGCACGTTCTCAATGCTGCCGATCTCCGTCAACATGCGGATGACGGCCTCGTTGGCCCCGCCGTGGCGGGGACCGTACAGCGCCGCCGCCGCGGCGGCGGTGGCCGAATAGGGATCCGAGTGCGACGAACCGACCACGCGCATGGCCGTGGTCGAGCAGTTCTGCTCATGGTCGGCGTGAAGGATGAAGAGGACATCGAGGGCCCGGGCCAGGATCGGGTCCGCCTCGTACCGGGGCTCGGCCACCTTCCACAGCATGGACAGGAAGTTGCCGGCGAAGTCCAGTGAATTGTCGGGATAGACGAAGGGCATCCCCACGCTGAAGCGGTGCGCCGCCGCGGCCAGGGTGGGCATCTTGGCGATCAGGCGGATGATCTGCTTGTCGCGGGATTCGGGATCGAAGATGTCCTTGGCGTCGAGATAGAAGGTCGACAGGGCGGCCACGGCCGACACCAACATCCCCATGGGGTGGGCGTCGTAGTGGAAACCGTCGAGGAAGCGCTTGCGCACGTTCTCGTGGATGAACGTGTGGTAGGTGACGTCGTGACGCCAGACTTCGAATTGCTCCGATGTCGGGAGCTCGCCGTTCAGCAGCAGGTAGGCCACCTCCAGATAGGTGGAGCTCTCGGCCAGCTGCTCGATGGGATAGCCGCGATAGCGCAGGATGCCGGCCTCGCCGTCGAGATACGTGATCGCGCTCTCGCAGGCGGCCGTGGACATGAACGCCGGATCGAAGAACCAGACGCCGGGAAGGAGCTTCGACCATTCGGTGGCCGACACTCCGCCGTTGACAATCGGGATCTCTAGGGTTTCGCCGTTCCTGTTGTCGGTGATGGTGATGCTCTCGGCCACGTGAGCGACCCCTCCAATTCCTTCTGGGTGGTTTGGCTATCGATCCTATGACCAGGACCGGACCGAGGGCGACACGGCTCTCGGCGGCCTCGGCGCCGTCACTTGGCCACGGTAGTGGGCGGCGTGGTCGGGGCGACCTGCAGCACCTCGGCGATGGTGGTGCCGGTCGTCACCGTCTGGGCCGCGGGGAGGGCGATGGCGATGCTGAGCTGGTAGCTCCGCCCGGGCGTGACCCCGAAGAACGCCGGGGCCAGGGTGACCGACCGGGCGGCGCCCACGGCGGCGACCCGGGTCACCGCAACGGTGCGGCCCCCGACCTGGGCCGCCAGCGTGATGTGCACCGTGGCCCGGGGCTCGTCGGCCGTCCCCAGGTTGGAGAGGACCACGCTGACCGCCACATTGGTGGTGGGCGTCAGCGTCGACACGCCGGGCGTGGCGACGCCCGTGGGCGACGGCAGCGCGGGCGGGGCAAGCCGCACGGAGGTGAGGACG
>DATDHU010000143.1:0-11745 GCA_036521415.1 Acidimicrobiales bacterium | reverse complement strand
AGAACCGGTCGACCAACAGGGCAGCGTCGTCGCCCGAGTAGCGCCCGGGCTCGAAGGAAGAGACGAAGGACTCGAGCAGGGCGATGGCCTCGGTCACGGACTCGGCCGTGTCGGGGGAGGACTCGGGGGACGTGTCGGGGGAGGACTCGGCCGTGTCGGGAGACCGGGGGAGGCCAGGAGAATCGGTGCGGGACCGGGCGGTATCGGGAGCGACAGATTCGGCGGCTCGCCGCTCACGCCGAGCTCCTCTCGGCCCGCTGCTCCTCGTATTCCTGCTGTTCCGCTGGTCCGCTTTGGCCATACAGAAAGTGTGGCAGGGGGGTGTAACGGTCCCTCAGAGCACATGGAACACCACCGGATGTAAGAGAGAAATCACCCGAGGTGAAAGAGGATTTCATGGAGTGGGGGAGAGAAAAACCAGAAGCGACTCACGCGGCAAGGAATGTAACAGAGGAGCTACCGGAAGGAGACGATCGACCGGGAATAAGAGGCGTTGTTATGGACGTACGGCACGAGGCGGAGCCGACCGCTTCAGGTGGAGCGGAGCCGACCCCCTCTGGTGGCTCCCGACGGCCGGACCCCATGCCGAAGGTTCAGCGTCTCAACGACCGGTCGGTCGCCGAGACTTCACCGACCCGCCGGTGAATCAGCCGAGGCGCTTCTCGAGCTGGTCGACGGCCTTGGTCAGCTGGGCGGGGAGCTTGTCCCCGAACTTGGCGAAATGCTCACGGATGAGCGGCACCTCGGCTCGCCATTCGTCCGAGTCGACCGTCAGGAGCTTCTTCATGTCCTCTTTGGACACGGCGAGCCCGTCGGTGGGGATGGCTCCCGGGGCTGGCACGTAGCCGATAGGGGTCTCGGTCGCTTCGGCAGATCCGCTCACCCGTTCGAAGATCCACTCCAGGACGCGCGAGTTCTCGCCGTAACCGGGCCACAACCACTTGCCGTCCTCGTCCTTGCGGAACCAGTTCACGTAGAAGATCTTGGGGAGCTTCTCCGGATCGGCGGAGGCGCCGATGTCGAGCCAGTGCTTGAAGTAGTCGCCCATGTTGTAGCCGCAGAACGGCAGCATGGCGAAGGGGTCGCGGCGTAGGTTGCCCACCGCTCCAGCGGCTGCTGCCGTGGTCTCCGATGCCATGATCGAGCCGAGGAAGACGCCGTGGTCCCAGTCGAGGGACTGGAACACCAGCGGCACCACCGAGGCCCGGCGCCCGCCGAACAGGATGGCGTCGATGGGCACGCCGGCCGGGTCCTGCCATTCGGGGGCAATGGCCGGGTCCTGCGAGGCGGGCACCGTGAACCGCGCATTGGGATGGGACGCCGGCGTGTCCGACCCCGGTGCCCAGTCCTCGCCCTTCCAGGACGTCACGTGGGAGGGTGCTTCGTCGGTCATACCCTCCCACCAGACGTCGCCGTCGCCGGTGAGGGCGGTATTGGTGAAGATGGCGTTGCCGTCGAGGGTCAGCATGGCGTTGGGATTGGTGTGGTAGTTGGTCCCCGGGGCCACACCGAAGAAGCCGGCTTCCGGGTTGATGGCGTAGAGACGTCCGTCGGGCCCGAACTTCATCCAGCAGATGTCGTCCCCGACCGTCTCGACCTTCCAGTCGGCCAGGTTCGGGATCAACATGGCCAGGTTGGTCTTGCCGCATGCGGAGGGGAAAGCGCCGGTGACATAGCGGGTCTCCCCGGCCGGCGACGTCAGCTTGAGGATCAGCATGTGCTCGGCCAGCCAGTGGTCGTCCCGAGCCATGACCGACGCAATGCGGAGGGCGAAGCACTTCTTACCCAGCAGAGCATTGCCGCCGTAGCCCGAACCGTATGACCAGATCTCGCGGGTCTCGGGGAAGTGCACGATGTACTTGTTGTCGGCATCGCAGGGCCAGGGGACATCAGCCTGACCCTCGGCCAGCGGCGCTCCGACCGAATGGAGACAGGGCACGAAGTCGCCGTCGGCGCCCAGCACCTCGAGCGCACCGCGCCCCATCCTGGTCATGATCCTCATCGACACGGCCACATAGGGCGAATCGGTGATCTCGACGCCGATGTGGGCGATCTTGGAGCCGAGGGGTCCCATGGAGAAGGGGACCACGTACATGGTCCGGCCCTTCATGGAGCCCTTGAACAGGTCGGTGAGCGTCGACCGCATCTCGTCGGGATCCCGCCAGTTGTTGGTCGGGCCGGCGTCGGACTCGAGGGTGGAGCAGATGAAGGTCCGGTCCTCGACGCGGGCCACATCGGCAGGATCCGACCGGGCCCAGTAGCTATTGGGCCGCTTGGCCTCGGACAGTTTGGTGAACGTTCCGTTATCCACGAGCAACTGGCAAAGCCGGTCGTACTCCTCGGCAGAGCCGTCGCACCACTCGACATCGGCAGGCTCGGTCAGTGCGGCGATCTCGTCAACCCAGGCAACTAGCTTTTTGTTCACAGTGGGGGCCATGGGTTGACTAATCCTCCTCGGGACGCCGACAGGGACAACGGGGTCACGCGACACACGCATAGCGGTCGCGTTCCGTTCATCAATAGTAGACGGTTGGCGGCGCGATGGATGCTAGGCAGGAGGGGTGGTGTCCCCAAAACCAGGCAGAACGGGCGGAACGAGCATCCGTTCTAACGCAGACACCGCTGGTCGCGCTGCAGACAGCGCTGGTCGCGGCGCAGGCAGCACCGCCGGTCATACCGCCGGTAGTGCCGGTCAGCCCAGTGCCGGCGCCGCCGACCGTCCCGCTCGGCCGAAAGCCCATACCGCCGGTAGTACCGGTCAGCCCGGTGCCGGCAAGCCCAAATCGGGTGAATTCCAGGTGATCGCCGCCTTGCAGGCCCAATTCGAAGCCGTGGCGGGCAGGACCGCTCCCACTCGCGACCTCTGGATCGGTGATGATGCTGCTCTGGTCAGGGACTCGGCCGGTGCACCGCTCCTCCTGGCCACCGATCTGGTCGTAGCCGGGATCCATGTCGACCTCGAGCTGTGTAGCCTCGCCGACCTGGGGTTCAAGGCCATCATGGTGACGGTCTCCGACCTTGCGGCGATGGGAGCCAGGCCTGACTACCTCTTGGTGTCGGTGGCCGCCCCCCCTGGTACCGACTTCGAATTGATGGCCTCGGGCATGGCCGAAGCGGCAGCGCAGACCGGCGCCGTCGTGGTCGGAGGCGACCTGTCCACCGCTCCCGTCGTCATGGTCTCGGTTGCCGTCACCGGAAGCGTCGGGCCAGGTCAGGGAGCGGGTTCCGGGTCCGGTGCGGGAATTGGGTCAGGAGAGGGAGCGAGCCCCTCGAGCCCGGGCGTTCTCGCGAGATCCGGCGCTCGGGCCGGGGACACCCTGTTCGTGACCGGACCGCTTGGCGCTTCGGCCGCCGGGTTGCGACTCCTGCTGGAGGGCACCGTGCTGTATTCCGCTCCATCCTCGCTTACGGCCGCGCTGCTGCAGGCCCACCGACGACCGGTCGCCAGACTGGCCGAGGGAGAGGTTGCCCGCCTGGCCGGAGCGACTGCGGCCATCGACATCTCCGACGGCCTGGCCGCCGATGTGCGGCACCTGGCCGACGCATCCAGGGTGGGCATCGTCCTCGATCTCGTGCCGGTTGCTCCTGGTGCCCGTGACGACGAGGCGCTCGGGGGCGGCGAGGACTACGAATTGATCCTGGCCACCGGTGATCCCGACCGATTGGTCGGCGCCTTCGAGGCCGCCGGACTACTGAAGCCGATCGCAATTGGAGTGTGCACGACCGATCCAGAGGAGCGGATGCTCGCCGGGAGCGACCTCCCCGATATCGGATGGCGTCACCTGTTCGGCTGAAGGTTTGGGCGCCGGCGCCTCGGTGACCGAGGTCGACGGGGCGTCAGACCGACGCCGTGTCGATCAAGGCGTGTCGGTCAAGGCGTGTCAAAAACCGTTCATGTCGTCGCTGCACCGCTTGCCACCGACGTGGTCGACGGTGGGCCGCACCGACGTGCTCGACGGTGGGCCGCACCGACGTGCTCGACGGCCGCCTGCACCGCTTGCCACATCAATGTTATCGACGGGAGGGGTCGAGTGAGCGTCGAGCGCGTGACAGCGAGCGCGCACCGCGCTGCATAGCGTCAACGGATCGGCGAGCGAGATGGACGGACAGGTGCGCGGACCGAGCTGCGCGAGACGCAGAGCTGAGCGAACGGGGAGCGGCGCGAACGGACGGCCGCGCCAGTTCTGCCGTTACACGTGCCGTTTGGTAATTGCACCGACTGAGCTGCGTAGAATTGGTGCGTCGGGCGCAACTCCAAACGGACACTTCGAGCGACGATTTTTCACTGCCATGTTCGGTATGAAAAACGTTCGTCCAGTATGGAAAAAATTCGTTATCTAAGTGGGTTAGAAACCGTGATCTTCAAGATTGCGGCTCGTTCCTCGGCAAGTTGACCTCTCGAATGGTGGTGTTCGTATGCGGGTTGTCATGCACGTTCGGGTTCCTGTCATCGTCGAATCGCCGTTTGGTGTTCCCAACGCGGACATCGTGATCGCAGCGTGCCGGGCCGGCGCCTTGGGCGTTCTCGACTTGGGAGAAGACGACGAGGCCGGGCGGCTCGCCATGGAGCGCATCCTTGCTCGATGGCAAGGTACGTTCGGTGTACGCATCGGTCCGCGAACACAGTTGAGCCCAGCGGGCCTCGCCGCCTTGGTCGGGGATCGAGCAAGCGACCGGATCGACACGGTGATCGTTGCCCCGCGCGCCGACGCAGCGTCGGGGCGGCAGTCCGGCCGAGTGTCGGGGCGGCACGCCGACTTCGGGGAACGTCGGCCAGAGGCAGAAGCTCGGCGGTCCGATGGAGAATCGTCATCAGCACCAGAGATGGCGGTATCGGCCGTGGAGATCGCGCTCTCGGCGTGGACCGACGCAGACGCTCGTCCGACGACGAATGCACACACTCGTCCGACCAACGACGTGCACACACGAGACGCCAGCACACGGCCGGGTAGCCGCCCGCGCATCCTGGCTGAAATCACTTCGCTCGAGGAGGCTCGAGCCGCCGTCGCGGCCGGCGTCGATGGCGTCGTGGCCAAGGGATCCGAGTCCGGGGGTGCGATCGGCGAGGAGACAGCGTTCGTGCTCCTGCAGTCTCTGGTCGAGCGCATCGAGGTGCCCATCTGGTCTCAGGGTGGAATCGGTCTCCACACGGCTGCGGCGGCCATGGCCGGTGGGGCGACCGGCGTCGTTCTCGACTCGCAGGTGGCCCTGACGACCGAGAGCCGCATCCCGTCGGAGTTGCAGGCGGCGTTGGCCGCCATGGACGGCAGCGAGACCGTGACCGCTGGGGGCCACCGGTTCTATACGCGACCGGATCTCCCCGCCGCGTCCCTCCCCGCTGACACGACTCGGTCCGAGGTGGCGATGCAGCTCGGCGGGACCGATCTGCGGAGCCAGCTGGTCCCGATCGGCCAGGACGGCTTCCTCGCCCGTGGCCTGGCCAAGCGGTTCCGAACGGTCGGCGGCGTGGTGCAGGCGGTCCAGCATTCCGTCGTGGCGTCGATCGAGTCGGCGCGTCGTCTGGACCCGCTGGCCCCCTACTCGGTGTTGGCCAGAGAACTGGGGACGCGCTACCCAATAGCCCAAGGACCGATGACGAGGGTCAGCGATCGTCCCGCATTTGCCGCCGCTGTGGCCGAGGACGGCGGGCTGCCGTTCTTGGCCCTCGCACTGCTCCGGGCGGACGAGGTCCGGCGCGTGCTGCGCGAAACGGCCGACCTCATTCCCGATCGGCCGTGGGGCGCCGGCATCTTGGGCTTCGTCCCGCCCGAGCTCCGGGAGGAGCAGATGGGCGTGCTGCTGGAGAGTCCGCCTCCGGTGGCCCTCATCGCCGGTGGCCGGCCGTCTCAGGCGCGTCGGCTCGAAGAGAAGGGGACACTCGTCTACCTGCACGTGCCCTCGCCCGGGCTGCTCGACCGATTCCTGGCCGACGGTGCCCGGCGGTTCGTGTTCGAGGGACGGGAGTGCGGCGGACACGTCGGTCCGCGGACCAGCTTCACGCTGTGGGAGGCCCAGCTCGAACGGCTGTTGGCCTTCGACCGACCCGAGGAGCTCCGGGTGCTCTTCGCCGGGGGCATTCACGACGCCCGCTCCGCAGCCATGGTCGCGGCAATGGCCGCACCCCTGGTGGAGCGAGGGGCGTCCATCGGTGTGCTCATGGGCACTGCCTATCTGACGACGGCCGAGGCGGTGGATTCGGGGGCGATCCAGCTCGGGTTCCAGGACGCTGCGCTCGAAGCCGACCGGACCGTGCTCCTCGAGACCTCACCCGGCCATGCCACTCGCTGCGTCGACACCGACTATGTCCGGACCTTCGCCGACGAGCGCCGGCGCCTGACCGAGTCGGGTGCCTCCTCACAGGAGCTGTGGGCCGCGCTCGAACTGCTCAACCTCGGCCGGCTGCGGATCGCCAGCAAGGGGCTGCGACGGGACGGTGACGAGTTGGGGACGGTCGAGGCCGATGTGCAACGAAAGGAGGGCATGTACATGATGGGCCAGGTCGCCGCCCTACGTTCGGACCGGACCACCTTGGCCCACCTGCACAGCGATGTGAGCGAGGGCGGCGCCGCGGTGCTGGCGGATGCCGTTGATCGTCTCGGCACGAGCGAGCCCGACGTCGAGCTCGACCTCGACCTCGAGGGCGATGCCAAGGATGGCTCCGCTCTCCTCGACGCCATCGGTTCCTCCGTTGCATCCCGCGGCGACTCGGTTGCATCCCACGGCGACCCGGTCGCGTCCCGCACCGACCGGGCCGGCCTCCGGGCCGGCCGGGTCGAACATGGCGGCGCGCGGGCCGACCGGGCCGGCCGGACCAGCGCTCGAGGAAGCCGGATCGCCATCATCGGGATGGCTGGGATCTTCCCCGGCGCGGACGGGACCGACCGGTACTGGGCCAATGTCATCTCCGGGACGAACTCGATCACCGAGGTGCCGCCCGAGCGCTGGGACGTGGACATCTATTTCGACCCCGACGCTCTCAACGGCAACGCCGGGCGACGCACCCCGTCCAAGTGGGGAGGCTTCCTACCCGAGATCGGGTTCGACGCCCTGGCCTACGGGATCCCGCCGGCGTCGCTCGCGTCGATCGAGCCGGTGCAGCTCCTCAGCTTGGAGGTGGCGGCCCGGGCACTGGCTGACGCCGGCTACGCCGAACGAGAGTTCGACCGGGAGCTGGTGTCGGTCATCTTCGGCGCCGAGGCGGGGACCGACCTGGCCTCCGCCTACGGTTTCCGGGCCATGTACCCCCAGACGGCCGGCCCCCTGCCCGAGGGGCTCGATGCTGCCCTTCCGTCGCTGACCGAGGACTCGTTCCCCGGGGTGCTGACGAACGTCATCGCCGGGCGAATCGCCAACCGGCTGGACCTCGGCGGTGTGAACTACACAGTGGACGCCGCCTGCGCCTCGTCCTTGGCGGCGGTGGACATGGCGTGCAAGGAGCTCCGGGCCGGGACGAGCGACATGGTTCTGTGCGGCGGGGCCGACCTCCACAACGGGGTGAACGACTACCTCTTGTTCGCCGGGGTGCACGCACTGTCGCCGACCGGCCAGTGCCGGAGCTTCGACGCCGATGCCGACGGCATCGCCCTGGGTGAGGGTGTGGCCTGCGTGGCCCTGAAGCGGCTCGAGGACGCGGAGCGCGACGGTGACCGCGTGTACGCGGTGATCGACGGGATTGCCGGATCGAGCGACGGTCGGAGCCTGGGGCTCACCGCCCCCAGGCCGGAGGGGCAGCGGCGGGCCCTCGAACGCGCCTACCGGCGAGCCGGGGTGTCCCCGGCCGAGGTGGGCATGGTCGAAGCTCACGGAACAGGGACGGTGGTGGGGGACAGGACCGAGCTCTCGATCCTCAACGAGGTGTTCGGCGAGGCCGGTTCCGCGGTGGGGAGTGTTGCTCTCGGCTCGGTCAAGTCGCAGATCGGCCACACCAAGTGCACCGCCGGCATGGCCGGCCTGATCAAGACGGCCCTCTCGCTGCAGCGTGGCGTCCGTCCGCCCACGGTGAACATCGTCACCCCCAACCCTGGCTACGACGCGGCCCAGAGCCCGTTTACCTTCAATGCCACCGCCCAACCGTGGGCCACCGCCGACCGGGTGGCCGGTATCAGTGCGTTCGGCTTCGGCGGGACCAACTTCCACGCCGTGCTCTCCGCCTACGAGGGTGACGAGCTACCCGATCACGGGCTCGATGAGTGGCCGGCGGAGCTGTTCTGTTTCCGCTCGGCCGATCGGGACGGAGCAAACGAGCAAATGGAGCGGCTCGAGGCCCTCGTCGACTCCTGCGCCGATCCTGCCCGGGTGCGGCTGCGCGACCTGGCCTGCACGGTCTCCGCATGGAGTGCCGCTCCTCGTGGGACTGGCGGCGAGGCCAGAGTGGACGGCGGGGGTGCCGGGGGCGGCGGGTCAGTTGGCGGGCATGAGCCGGCGCGAGAGGCAGTGCCCGTGCAGGTGGCATTGGTAGCCGACGATGTGGCTGACCTCCTGTCCAAGCTGCGACAGGCGCGGGAGGGAGAGGCCGATCCGGGCCGGGGCGTCTTCATCGCTCCGGCGCCGGATGTGGCTCCGACTGATGCGCCGGCCGCTGGCTCGGTGGCGTTCCTCTACCCCGGCCAGGGGAGCCAACGGCCGGGCATGCTTGCCGACCTGTTCGTGGCCTTTCCCAGCCTCCAGCGCTGGCTCCGGTTGGGTGCGCCCTGGGCCGACCGTATGTACCCGCCCGCCGCGTTCACCGAAGCGGGCCGAGCCGAGCAACGAGAGGCCTTAACTGATACCCGGGTGGCACAACCGGCGCTGGGCATCGCCGGTCTGGCCATGACCGAGTTGCTCGGGGCCTGCGGGATCCGTCCCGCCGTTGCCGGAGGCCACAGCTATGGCGAGTTGGTGGCGCTGGCCGTGGCCGGGGCGTTGCCCGAAGCCGGTCTGTTCGCCCTCAGCGAGAAGCGGGGGCGGGCGATGCTCGGGGCGGCCGGGAACGATCCGGGCACCATGGTGGCCGTGGCCCGAGCGGCCTCGGACGTCCGCGGCGTGCTCTCGGGCTTGCCCGACGGGACGCCTCGAGGGGTGGTGGTGGCCAACGACAACAGCCCGGGCCAGGTGGTGCTGTCCGGGCCGACGCCCGGCATGAAGGAGGCAGGCGCCGCACTCGAAGCAGCGGGCGTGGCCTGTCGGCAGATCCCGGTGGCGTGCGCGTTCCACAGTTCGGTCGTGGCCGGGGCAGAGCCGGCCTTTGCCGACGCATTGGCGTCGGTCGACGTCCACCCTCCGGCTATCGACGTCTTCGCCAACACAACGGCGGCGCCCTATCCCTCCGATCCGGGTGCGATCCGGTCGTTGCTGGCTCGCCAGCTGGCCAATCCGGTCCGGTTCCGCGAGCAGGTCGAGGCGATGTACAGCGCCGGCGTCCGCACCTTCGTGGAAGCGGGAAGCGGTCGGGTGCTCACCCAGTTGGTGGGGAAGATCTTGAAGGATCGCCCGCACACCGCGGTGGCCTGCGACGCGGCCGGCGACAACGGGGTGCGGCGGTTCCTGATGGCCCTGGCCCAATTGGCCTCGGTCGGCGTGCCGGTGGAGACGAACAGACTGTTCGAGGGTCGGGCCCGTCCGGTGGATCCATCGGCGGTGAGCAAGCGCCCGGGCTGGAAGGTGAACGGTCACCTTGTCAGGACGGCTGCCGGCGACATCGTGCCCGGAGGCCTGGTCCCGGCGCCGGAGATCGCACGATCGGGGCGGGCGTCGGTTTCGAGCCCAGGGACGAACGCGGCCGGGACGGCAACGGCATCAACCGACGTGGCCTCGGGCATGGCCCCCGGTGTGGCCTCGGGCGTGGCTGTCTCCACCGAGCGAGACATGGCGATGTTGGCGTATCTGAACTCGATGCGCGAACTGGTGGATGCGCAGCGTCAGGTCTTCCTCAGTTATCTGGGAGGGCCCGTCGAATCGTCTCAGACTGCCCAGACGCCATCGCTTGGTACGCAATTGACCCAGGCGGCGCCACCGACCCAGCTCGTGCCACCGACACAAGTGCCGACGCCGAACCAAGTAATGGCCTCGGCCCCATCGCCTGAGTCGGCCGATGCTGTCCCCCAGACGCCGACGGAGACCGGGGAGGCGAGCCCGGAGGCGACCCCCGAGGTCCCGGACATGATGACGCTGTTGACCACCCTGGTCAGCGAGCGCACCGGCTATCCGCTCGACATGCTCGGTGCCGACCTCGACCTCGAGGCCGACCTCAGCATCGATTCGATCAAGCGCCTCGAGATCCTCGGCGAGCTGACCGAGCGGGCCGGGCTTTCCGGCGCAACGGGACCGGGCGATTCGCTCGACGAGTCGATCGTTGAAGAGCTGGTGGCCCAGAAGTCGCTCAGCGCCATCGTGGCCTGGGTCGAGTCTCACCTTGGCGGCCTGGCGGCATCGTCCCCATCGCCGTCCGCATCGTCCCCATCGCCTGATCCGGCCGTTGCTGTCCCCCAGACGCTAACGGAGACCGGGGAGGCGAGCCCAGGGGCGACCCCCGAGGTTCCGGACATGATGACGCTGTTGACCACCCTGGTCAGCGAGCGCACCGGCTATCCGCTCGACATGCTCGGTGCCGACCTCGACCTCGAAGCCGACCTCAGCATCGATTCGATCAAGCGGCTCGAGATCCTCGGCGAGCTGACCGAGCGAGCCGGGCTCGCCGGCGCAACGGGAGCGGGCGATTCGCTCGACGAGTCGATCGTTGAAGAGCTGGTGGCCCAGAAGTCGCTCAGCGCCATCGTGAACTGGATCGACGGACACCTCGGCGGTAGTACGTCGTCAGGGCCAACCCCCAGCATGGCCGACAGCGGCGTCGATCCGAGCAATGTGCCCGACAGTCCCAGCAATGACTCCGAGGTGCCCGGCGATGTCCCCGACTCCCCATCGGTGGTGGCCGAGGCTGCCGCAGCAGTCTTTCGAGCAGGCCCACCGGCATCGGGAGCGGGAGTCCCTGATTCGGCGGTCAGAGCCGTCTTCAGGGTCGTCCCGGCCCCGCCGGCCGACCTCGTGCTGCGCGATGTCCCCGGGCTGGCTGGTGACTCGATCACAGTGGTCGACGATGGTCGGGGCATTGCCCCGCTCGTGGCTTCGTTGCTCGAGTCCCACGGTGCGTCGACCCGGGTCGTCGAGCCCGATGTGATCCCATGGGGGTCCGACGGCATCGTCCACATGGGTCTGCTCCATCCAGGGTCGAACTCCGCGGCCGACGTGTTCGAACAGGTTCATCCAGTGGCCGTGGCCGGGGCACAGACCCTGGTGGCGGTAACCGGGCTCGGCGGTACGCACGGCCGGCACATGGACCAGTCCGGGTCGCGGGACCTTCGAGCATCTCAGCCAGGGTCGAACGGGAGCAACGGAAATGCCGGACCGGGTTCGGTCGGCGTCGCTCCCACAGGAGCGGGCGTCGCCGGCCTGTGGCGGGCGCTGGCCCGCGAGCTTCCCGATGCCCACGTGCGGGCCGTCGACCTCGATCCATCTGACGACCCGGTGGTGCTCGCCGCCAATATCGTGGCCGAGGTTCTGGCCCCGGGCGGACCGGTGGTCGTCGGGTACCAGAACGGTTCGCGGTGCACGGTGGTGGCGGCCGAGGAGGCCCTCGCCACCGAGCCGGTCGACGATCGCGATGCCGGCCGCGTGAACACCGGCCAGGACCTTGCCAGCCGGGACCCTGTTGGCCGGGACCCTGTTGGCCGGGACCCTGTTGGCCGGGACCCTGTTGGCCGGGACCCTGCG
>DATDHU010000142.1:0-8534 GCA_036521415.1 Acidimicrobiales bacterium | reverse complement strand
ACCGGGCCGTGCAGGTCCACGGGGCGCTGGGCTATTCCACCGACACCCCGTTGGCCTCCATGTTGCAGCACGCCCGTTGGGCCCGGCTGGCCGACGGGGCCGACGAGATCCATCAGATGCGCATCGCCGAGCGCACCATCGCCGCATACCAGGACTCGGGGTCGACGGCCGCCGCCACCGGGGGACTACCGCTGTAGTCATCGAGCGCCGACGCCCGTGTGCCAAAGTACGGCGGTGGGCCAGGGGTCCTCTGCGGCAACGACGAGGTTGTCGACATCGACCGGAGGAGCTCACGGTGGGACCTGGTGCCGAGGTGATGGGGCGGCTGTTCGGAGAGGTGTGGAACAAGGGCGACCTCGAGGCGCTCGATCGGGTCTTCGCTCCCGACGTGGTCGTTCATACCGCGCCCGACGCCCAGTCCCGGGGGTCCGACGTCTTCCGGGCGGTGATCGCCGCTTGGCTCAGCGCGTTCTCCGATCTCCATCACGACATCGACGACCTGGTCGAGGTGCCGGACCACGTCGTCGTGCGCTGGCACGGATCGGGGACCCACACCGGCGAGTTCTCGGGGATCGCCCCCACCCGCCGACCCATGTCCTATTGGGGGATGACCTGGTGCCGGTTGTCCGACGGGCTGGTCGCTGAGGCATGGGTGGCGGCCAACGTGGACGAGATGGTCGCCTCCCTCACTGCCGAGCCCTGATGGCGATGGACGCCGAGCGTTACCGCCGGGCCCGACGATTCACCGAGGAAGAGGTGCGTCGTCGCGTGGCCAACGTCACACTGTCGCCCACCTGGCTCGACGACGACCGGTTCTGGTTCGAACGGGCCGGCGCCGATCCGGCGACGGTGCTGGTCCACTGCCGGGAGGGGACCGTTGCCGACCTCGACCATCCTCCGGCCCCGCTCGATCGGCCCGGGCGACCGGACGGGCTTCGCTCGCCGGACCGGCGGTGGGAGCTGCTCCGTCGTGACGGGAACCTGGTGGCCGTCGACCTGGCCGACGGCACCGAACGGGACCTGACCCTCGACGCCGAGCCGTGGTGGGACTACGGAGGGACACCCGACACAGCGCTCACCGGGGTGACGCTCCGGCGGGCCGGGTTGCCCACGCCCCCCGTCGCCCTCTGGTCGGCCGACTCCACCCGGGTCGTGACCCACCGCATCGACCAGCGGCGGGTACCACCCCGCTACCTGATCGAATCGGCCCCACCGGGTGGGATCGCACCGGTGCTGCACGAGGCGCGGGTGCCGTTCCCAGCCGACGCCGAGCGGCCCTCAGCCCAACTGGTGATCCTGGACGTCACCGACGGGGGCCGGACCGAGGTGAGCGGCGAGCCGTTGCCCGTCCACTTCTATGCGCCCCTCGAGCTCGGCTGGGTGTGGTGGGGGGCAGATGGCACCACGGTCTGGTTCCTGCGTGAGGACCGCGGCGCCCGCCGGCTGGCCCTCTGCCGAGCGGACACGGACACCGGGGCCGTCCACGAGGTGATCGTCGAATCGTCGGCATGCTATGTCGAGACCCATCCGCTGCTCCCGTGGCCGAGTGCCGTGCGCATGGCTCCCGATGACCGGACGGTCGTGTGGCCGTCCGAGCGAGACGGCTGGCGGCACCTCTACCTCTACGACGGGCGAAACGGCGACCTGCTCCGTCAGCTCACCAGCGGGGAATGGGTGGTGCGGGATGTCCTCCGGGCCGACGAACGATGGGTGTGGTTCACCGGCCTCGGGCGGGAGCCGGACCGCGACCCGTACTTCCGGCATGTCTACCGGGTGGCCCTCAACGGCGGTGAGCCGGAGCTGTTGACCCCCGAAGATGCAGACCACGCCGCCACCCTCGCTCCCAGCGGCGGGTACGTGCTCGACACCGCGTCGACCATCGCCACCGCTCCCGTCCACCGGCTCCGGCGCTCGGACGGGATCCACGTCGCCGACCTGGCGACCGCCGATCTCTCGGGGCTCGAAGCCGAGGGATGGCGACGGCCCGAACGGTTCGTGGTCACCGCGGCCGACGGGCAGACCCAGCTCTACGGGGCCCTGTTCTTTCCGTCGGACTTCGACCCCTCGAACCGGTACCCGGTCGTCGACAGCATCTACCCCGGCCCCCAGCTCATCCGCACGCCGAAGTCGTTCACGGTGGACAGCACCGTCGGCCCCGACGAGTGGCCGGGGGCGTGGGATGCCCAGGCCCTGGCCGAGCTGGGATTTGTGACCATGACCCTTGACGGCCGGGGCACGCCCCTGCGCAGCCGGGAGCTCCACCTCGCCTCGTACGGGCGGCTCGGGCACCACGCCCTCGACGACCACGTAGCCGCCATCGCGGCCTTGGCCGGGGAACGGCCCTGGATGGACCGAGACCGGATCGGGATCTGTGGCCACTCGGCCGGCGGCGCCGCCGCCGTCCGGGGCGTGCTCGAGTACCCGGGGGTGTTCAAGGCGGCGGTAGCCGGGTCGGGCGTGCACGACATCCGCCGATACCTGGCCTACTGGGCGGAGAAGTACCAGGGTCTGCCGGGCACCGCCAACCTCGAGGAGGCCAACAACATCGACGTGGCCCACCGGCTGGTGCGCCCGGTCCTGCTGATCCACGGCGAGCTCGACGACAATGTCCACCCGGCCAACAGCCTGGCCCTGGCCGACGCCTTGATCGGCGCCGACAAGGACGTGGAGCTCGTCCTCATCCCGGGGCAAAACCACAACTGCGCCACGCATCCGTACTACATCCGCCGTACATGGGAGTTCTTCGTCCGCCACCTCATGGACTCGCCCTGACTGCCATGTCTACGATGCCAAGCGTGAACCGCTCATCGAGCACGCAAGCCGCGCTGGCCAGCCGCCTGGCCAAACCCGAGGCCGTCCTCGATCACATCTCTGACGGCAGTGACGTCATCGTCGGTGTAGCCAACGCGTCCCCGGACACGATCCTCGATGCCATCGAGGCCAGTGCCGGACGCCTCAACGATGTGCGCCTCCACCAGATGCTGCCCCTCCGGGAGCGTGCCTATATCCGTGGCGAGCTGCCGGGCCTGCGCCACGTGTCCTGGTTCCTGTCCGATTGCGATCGGAATGCCTTTTCCGATGGTACGTGCGATCTCGTCCCCAACAATTTCAGCGACGTGCCAAAGCTGCTCCGCCGGACGGCTCGGAGCCCGTTGGCCATCGCCAGCGCCTCGCCCCCCGACGCCCACGGATATTTCTCCCTGGGGTGCCACGCCGACTACATGGCCGCACTGGCGGGCGAGGTGCCCCTGTTCCTCGAGGTCAATGCGGCCATGCCCCGAACCTTCGGCGAGAACCAGGTCCATGTCAGCCAAGTGGTGGGATGGTCAGAGGCCGACTACCCCTTGATCGAGGTGGACCTGCCCGTCGCCAGCCCGGCTGATCGTCGTATCGCCGAGCTGGTGGCCGAGCGGATTCCCGACGGGGCCACCTTGCAGGTGGGCATCGGCGCCATCCCCGGCACCGTGCTGGGCTTGCTGTACGACCGCCAGCATCTGGGCATCAACAGCGAATTGATCACCGACGCCGTCGTCGACCTCGTCGAGTCGGGGGCGGTCACCGGGAGCCGGAAACGGAACAATCGGAACAAGGTGGTCACCACGGCAGCGCTCGGGTCGCAGCGCCTGTACGACTTCGTCGACGAGAACCCCGGTGTGGAGTTCTGGCCGGTCGACTACACCAACGACTCACAGCGGGTAGCCACAGAGGACCGATTCGTCGCCATCAACGCCACTCTCGAGGTTGACTTCCTCGGACAGTGCGCGTCGGAGTCTCTGGGGAGCCACTATTTCTCCTCGTCCGGCGGCCAGGGTGACTTCGCCCGGGGTGCCATTTACTCACCCGAGGGCCAGTCGTTCATCGTGTTGCACTCCTCGACCCACGATTGCACCGTGTCCCGGGTCGTGCCCCGGCTGCAAGCTGGCGCCGCCGTCACTACCTACAAGAACATCGTGGACCGGGTGGTCACCGAGCACGGTGTGGCCGAGCTGCGGGGCACGACGATCAGGGAGCGCACCCAACGGTTGATCGCCGTGGCCGACCCGGCGTTCCGTGACGAGCTGAGCAACGAGGCTCGTCGCATGGGGTTCATCTAGGCCGGGCTGCCACTCCGCTCACACCCCCAGCGTCGCCTCGATCCGGCCGTCCGAGTGCGCATCGACCAGGGCCTGGTGATCAGCCTCGTTCTGCTCGGCATAAGCCTCGGCGAAGCGGGCGATGGCCGTGTCGAAGGTGGGTCCGGATCCCAGGTAGGCGGCGATGGCGATGCGGTCGCCCGATCGGGCGTGGGCGCGGGCCAGGGTCCAACCGCACAGCTCACCGTAGAGACCCATGCCCCGGGGGACCATCCCGGCGATGTCGACCGAGCCCTTGTGGTCCCAGAGCTGGCGGACGTAGAAGTCCCGGCTGACCCCGTCGATGCCGTTGACCCGCACCCAGCCCAGCAGGATGTCGCTGGCCGCCTGCATGAGGCGCTGGCCCTCCACCACGCGCTGCCCGTGGTGGTCGAACGGGCTCGGGGCCAGGTAGCGCTCGAGCACCGACGGCTCCGCCTCTTTGGCCTGGAGGATCAGGGGGTCGGTCTCGTCGCGGCCCAGGAGCAGGACGACCCAGCATCGGGTGCCCACGCTGCCCACCCCCACGACCTTGCGGGCCATCTGTACCGGTTCGAAGGTCTTGAGCAGGCGCTGGCGATCGAGGGGAAGGGACGACGCGTAGGCATCGAGGGTGCCCTCGAGGCTCTGGCGCAACGCGTCGGCCTCCCCCGGAGCCAGCAGGTTCTCCAGCGGAGTGATCAGGGGGTGCTCGTCGCGGAGCCGGACCACGCCGCCCCGACTGGTGGTGAGCTTGGCGAATGCGGCCAGGTGGTCCCGGTTCTGGGCCTTGGTCAAGGTGGTCTCGACCACCCGCTTCTCTCGCTTGCCCATCTGGGCCCGCCACGTCTCGAGGGCCGAGACGTCCTGCTTCCCGTACCAGACGTCGAGGTTCGACATCCCGGCGAACGTGCGCATGGCCGTCCGGTAGCTCCGGGCGGCCGCGGCCACGATGTCGGCCCGCTCCTGGTCGGTGAAGCCCCGGTCGCGCCCGGCGACGGCCAGGCTGGCGGCCAACCGCTTCAGGTCCCACTCCCACGGCCCGGTGAGGGTCTCGTCGA
This sequence comes from Acidimicrobiales bacterium, assembly GCA_036521415.1. Classification (GTDB taxonomy): domain Bacteria; phylum Actinomycetota; class Acidimicrobiia; order Acidimicrobiales; family RAAP-2; genus DASXMT01. The sequence continues at coordinate 3,382 of DATDHU010000142.1, read as the reverse complement.
AGTCGTTCACATCGAAGAGCATGCCCCGCTCCGGAGTGCCGAACACGCCGAAGTTGGACAGGTGGGCGTCCCCGCAAATCTGGACCTCGATGCCGCTGGTGGGGGTGGGGGCCAGGTCGGAGGCCATGCCCAGAGCCGCTCCCCGGAAGAACGAGAACTCCGAGGCCAACATCCGACCGTGGCGGATCGGGACCAGGTCGGGGACCCGGACCACCTCTTGGGACTGGAGGAGGGCCACCGGGTCCGGCCTGTCGCCGGCCGGCTCCCAGTCGCCGTGACTGGACCGGGGGGCCCGTCGTCGCGCCTCCTTGCCGAGAGCGACGCGCTCGCTGACGGTGGCGGCAGTGGACGCGGGTACAAGGATGTCGGTCACGGGGATCACCTCTCTGGCGGTCCTGGCCGCCTGTCGTCCCTCAGCATCGCGCTGGTCGACCGCTTCCGTCCTACGCTCCCTCGGTGGGCAACGAGCGATCGGACGAACAGACGATCCGAAAAGGAGAAGAGCCGATGAATTATCCACTCGAGGTGGGCGGCGTCGACGAGTACCCGGTCAAGGTGGGCAGCATGTTGTTGACCTTGGTCGACCCGTCCAAGGGGTACGAGCAGGCCTACAACCGTTGGTACGAGCGGGATCACTTCTACGCCGGCTGCATGATCGGCCCGTGGTTGTTCGCCGGGAGCCGGTGGGTGTCCACCAGGGATCTGAAGGACCTCCGCTGGCCGAAGGACGGAAACGCGGTGGCTGCTCCATCCGACGCCGGGAGCTTCATTGCCATCTACTGGGTCGAGCAGGGCCACCACACCGAGCACTTCGAGGACTGGGCCGTGCCCCAGGTACGCGACCTCTATGCCAACGGACGAGGCTTCGCCGAGCGGCGGCACGTGCACACCTCGATGTTCGACCACCTGGCATCGCTCTATCGGGACCCCGATCCGGTGCCCGTCGACCTGGCCCTCGATCATGGCTACAACGGCCTGGTCGTCCTGTGGTGGGACGGCAGGGACGGGACCGAAGCCTCCGATCTCCATGGGCGGTTGGCCGCCGGCCATGCTCGGGCCCTCCTGGCCGGCTCGGACATCGAGATCGCCGCATCCTGGACCCCCTCGGCCTTCGACGAGGGGCCGCGGGACGTCCCGATGGACCTGGGCTCGCCCGCCGGCGGGAAGATCCGGTTGGTGCAGTTGCTCTTCGTTGAGGGCGACGTCCGGGACGTGCTCCCTCGGGTCCGCGCCTATACCGATGCCGTGGAGGCAGAGGGCCTGGCCGACCTGCGGCTGGCCGCACCCTTCTTCCGGACGGTGGTGGGCACGGACACCTACGTCGACCAGCTCTGGTAGTCCGTCCGGGTCAGGCCCGCGCCAGGTGCCCGAGGAACGCTCGGGTCCGGTCCTGCTCCTCTCGGTCCCCTTGCACGTTGGCCAGGAGCTCGGTGGCTCCCGCCCGACCCAGAGCCGAGATCTGATCGGTGACTTTCTCTTCGCTGCCCACCAATGCGATGTCGACCGGTTGGCTCACCCCTTCGACGGCCAGCATGCGGGCGTAGGACGGCATGCGGGCCGGGGCGGCCATCGCCGACCCGACTCGATCACGGGCTCCTTCGGTGTCGTCGGTGACGCAGACGGGAAGTCCGACGACGACCCGCGGTGGCGGCCGTTTCGCCGCTTCGGCCGCGGCGGCGATGGTCGGGAAGACATGGCGCCGGATCGTCTCGCAGCCGGTCATCCACGTCACCGTCCCGTCGGTCAGACGGCCGGCGAGCTCGAGCATCCTCGGGCCCAGCGCAGCCAGCACCAGGCCGGGGGACGGGCCGTCGACGCCCAGGGCCCCTCGGGCCACGAGGCGGTTCCCGCCGAAGTCGACCCGACGGTCGTCACCCAGTAGCGGAGCCAGAGCCTCGAGCTCGTCGGCGCACAGGCCAAGCACCGATGAGTAGGGCACGGCGTAACAGCCTTCCGACACGACGCGGTGGGTCACGCCGACCCCGAGGGTCATCCGCCCTCCACCGGCTGCGTCGGCAATGGTCAGGGCCTGTTGGGCCAGGGGCAGGGGATGGCGTCCCTGGATGGGGACGACCGCGGTGCCGACTCCGATGACGGGGACCTCGCGGACGGCGACGGCCAGAGCGGTCAATGTGTCCACCGCGAAACCCTGGCCGAACCAGATTGCGTCGAAGCCGTTGGCCGCTGCCGCCTTCGTCCGGGAGACCAGTTCGTCAACCGTGGGGGAGTCGGCACCACCGAACACCGAGATCTTCGTCATGGCTCACCACGCTAAGCCCTCCACCCAGAGACCGCATGGGCCACTGGCCATTTGGGGAGCCGACCATTCTCCAGCAAGGGCGACGGAGCCATTCGGCGCTAACGTTCGATCGTTTCGCTGAGGAGAGGGGTTGGGGATGGGTGTGGCCCTCGTGACCGGGGCAGGTCGGGGACTCGGACGCGCCATATGCACGCGCCTGGTGTCCGATGGGCACATGGTGAGGGCGGTGGACATCGACCAGGAGAGCGCCGAGGCCACGGCCTCCATGGTCGACGGGACCGCGCACCGCTGCGACGTGGGCGATGCCGACGCGGTGTTGGCCCTGGCCGGCGACGTCGGCCCGGTGGACATCCTGATCAATAACGCGGGAATCTGGCGCTTCGGTCCGATCCTCGAAGCTTCGGAAACGGACCTGAGCGACGTGCTGCGGGTCAACCTGTTGGGCACGGTCCACTGCTGCCAGGCGTTCGCGCCCGGCATGGCCGACAAGGGTGGTGGTGCGATCGTCAACCTGTCCTCGGCCGCGGCGGCGATGCATGCGTCCGGGGTGGGGATCTATCCAGCCTCCAAGGGCGCCATCGAGCTGCTCACCCAGCAGCTGGCCGTGGAGCTCGGCCCGCAGTCGATCCGGGTCAACGCCGTGGGCCCGGGGCTGATCGTCACGGAGGGAACGGCGGCGAATTACGAGGGCGATCGGCAGAGCCAGCGGGCCCGGGCGGTCCCGCTCCAGCGAGTGGGGGAGCCAACCGATATCGCCAACGTGGTGGCCTTTCTGGTCTCGGAGCAGTCCAGCTACGTGTCCGGACAGGTGATCTACGTCGATGGCGGCGTCACCGCCGGCCGGCCCGGCGTCTGAGTACCTGTGCTCACCTACGATCCCAACGACCCGAACCAGTTCACCGACGGGGTGCCCTTCGAGCATCTCGCCCGGCTGCGGGAGGAGGCGCCGATCTGCCCGACTCTCTCGGGGTCGTGGTACCTCTCCCGATTCGGCGACGTCGAGGCCTCGCTCAAGGACGTGGGGTCCTTCAGGGCCGATCTCGGCCGGCTCTCGGGCGTCGACGGCATCGAAGAGGTGCCGAGCGAGCAGCTCTTCCTGAGCGAGATCCTCGATCCCCGCCA
>DATDHU010000141.1:0-37727 GCA_036521415.1 Acidimicrobiales bacterium | reverse complement strand
TTGGGGCACAGAACTGCCGTGATATTCGACTCGTGAGCCCGTTCTCTGAGGCAGTCGAGCTCGAATGGTGGTGGTCGTATGACGGGATTCAAGCTGGTCGAAGCCGAAACCGTACCCAAAAACGGCCCTGAAGAGCCCTCCCCGTCTTGGGAACGCGGTCACGTTGGGCAAGCCGGAGACGATGCGGTGTGGGCTGTTCCGGCCCCCATCGGACCTAGCGATCCCTCCTTGCTTTCGGGAGCGACGATCACCGTGGTTGACGACGGACGGCGGATTGCGCCTCTCGTAGCAGCACTACTCGAGTCCCATGGGGCAAGGGCCCATGTGGTAGAGCCGGATGGGGTTCCCGATGCTTGTGAGGGCATCATCCATTTGGGGCAGCTCTACGCCGCCACGCAGGTCGCGGTCGCCCTCTTCGAGGACGTCTATCCGGTGGCGATGGCCGGTGCCACGACTGTCTTGGCGGTGACCGGACTTGGTGGCATGTATGGCGCCGGTCATGCGGAGTCCTCCGCGGACATGGCGGATCGTGCCGGCATGACCGGCCTGTTCAGCGCGCTGGCTGACGAACTTCCGGGAGCGAACGTCCGGGCCGTGGACGTCGATTGTTTCGACGACCCGGTGGTACTTGCTGGCCGCATCGTTGCGGAGGCTCTAGCCGCCGGCGGGCCGGTGGCAGTTGGCTATCGGAATGACATGCGATGCGCGCTGGTCGCAACTGATCCGCCGGTGGCCATTGACGACCTTGATCAGCGGGTGGGATGGGGACACATGAAGTGGACGACGGTTCAACAGGAGTCGGCACTGCTCCTCATGGGTTGAGTACGCCGAGTCGGACCGGTTGAGGACGCTTGGTCTGATCGGTTGAGTACACCGAGTCGTCGTTGGCTACGAGGTACTCTGGGTCGGGAACCATCCCGACACGCTGCCGTCCAGTAACCGCTCGTGTTCTCGCCGCAATGCACGGGCCTCGTCCAGGTCGACCAGTGCAAAGCGGACGTCGTCGCCGGGGCCCAGCCGGCCCAATGCTCCCCAGTCGGCACTGATCACCGTGGCCATGACGGGGTAGCCGCCGACGGTGGCGTGATCGGGCATCAGGACGATTGGTTGGCCATCGGGCGGGATCTGGATAGCGCCGTTGACCATCCCGCACGAGGGAATGCCGGGCGACGGAGGACGGATGAGGGTCTCGCCATTGCCGCTGGATCGGCTGGACGTCAGGCGAAGACCGACGCGGTTGGAACGGCCGTCGACCGTCCAGCATGCGCGAGCGAGCTTTTGGAGCTCGGCTTCGGCGCCATGGTGGGGACCGCGGACGATGTGAATGCTCGGGCCCGTCGGGAGGGGCGCCAAGCGGCCTCGTGGGTGGCCGGGGTTCCCGAGGTCCACCTGGTCCCCGGCAAACAACGGCCCTGGGCCGAGCCCCGCCAGTACGTCGGAGGAACGCGAACCCAGGGTCAGGGGACCCTGCAGTCCGCCATCGAGGGCCAGATACGACCGGATGTGCTGCCGCAACGCGCCGACGGCGAGTACCTGGCCGGCGGCAACCGGGACCACGGCGTCCGCGGCCACGGACCGGTCGTCGAGCTTCAGATCGGAGTCGCCAACCACGGCGATATACCCGTCTGCAGAGAAGCGAATGGTGGGACCGTGGACTGTCAGCTCGAGTGCTGCGTCGTCATCCGAATTGCCGACCAGGCGGTTGGCCAACCTGAGCCCGTCGGGATCCGCGGCACCTGCCGCCGGTACACCGATGGCAGCCAGCCCCCGGCGACCGGCATCTTGCATAAGGGTGAGCGTGCCCGGCTCGAGAATCTCGATGTGGCGGCCGGAGGTAGCCCGCAACGGTGCCCGCGTCGGGGCGGCCCCGTGTGGGTCGGCGATGGAGGTGTCGGATGGGGACTGGGCCGCGTCAGTGGCGCGGGTGAAGCGGACGGTGTCGCCGGCCCGCAGGAGAGCGAACGGTGGAGTGCTTGGGTCGAACAAGGACAGGTCGGTATGTCCGATCAGCTGCCAACCGCCGGGGGTGGTTTGCGGGTAGACGGCGGCGAATCCAGCGGCCAGGGCGACCGAGCCAGACGGTACCTGGGTCCGCGGGCTGGACCTTCGCTCGATGCCTGCCAGCGGCGGCGGCAGCCCGACCAGGTAGGCGAAGCCAGGGGCAAAGCCGAGGAAGGCCACCCGCAGTTCGGTGGACGTGACGAGGCGCGTCACCTCCTCGACGTCGGCATCGATCGCAGCCGCAACGCCGTCCAGGTCGGGACCGTCGAACGTCACGGGCATCTCGACAACGCGGCCCGAAGCGCCGGGAGACGGTGGCGCGGCAGATGGCAGCGCGGCAGATGGAGCGCCGGGAGACGGCCCGGAGGAACCGAGCCTGGCGAGCCAGTCCTGGATCCCCGCTGGATCAGCGATCACGGGATCGATGTGCACGAGCACCGTGCGCAGGCCGACAACGGTCTCGATGATGCCGGGTGGGGGCGAGGGATCGCCGTCGGTGCTGGCGGCCAGGCGATGCGCGGCGCGGTCGTCCTCGAGGTCGACGAGAAGGCCGGCGTCGCCGAACGGGGTGATCACGGCGCTCACTGTGTGGCGAACGAACGGATGGTGATGCCCGCCGCTTCGAGCGCGGCCCGCACGGCCCGGGTCGACTCGGCCGCACCCGGGCTGTCCCCGTGGACGCACAGGGAGTCGGCCATGACCGCCAGCCAGTAGCCGTCGATGGTCTCGATGCCGCCATCGAGCACCAGCGAGACGGCGCGGCGGGCGACCTCGGCCGGGTCGGTGATCACGGCACCGGTTTCGCTACGGGCCACCAGTGACCCGTCCAGGTGGTAAGCCCGATCGCAGAAGGCCTCGCCCACCACGACCAGGCCGGCGTCTCGGCCCCCCTCGATCACCGCCGTTCCTGCCTGGGCCAATAGCACCAGGGGCGGATCGCTCCGGCGAACGGCCTCGATCACTGCCGAGGCCGTTTCGGGGTCCCGGCCCATGCGGTTGTAGAGGGCACCGTGCGGCTTGACATAGGCCACCGCGCCCTCGGTCCCACCGACCGCCTGGCGCAGGATCGCTATCTGCTCGTCGATGTCGGCGATCAGCCGTTCAGCCGGTACGTCCATGTCTCGACGGCCGAACCCCTCGCGGTCCCGGTAGGAGACGTGGGCGCCTATGACCACCCCGCGTGCTCGCGCGGTCACGGAAGTCGCATGCATGACCTCAGGGCTCCCGGCGTGGAAGCCACAGGCGATGCTGGCGCTCGTGACCGAATCGAGCACGGCCACGTCCGACGGGGTGAGATTGTCGGCTTCTCCCAGGTCGGCGTTCAGATCGATCCACGCCACAGACCAGATTTAGCATGCCGGGCGCCTCTGGAGGCGCTATCGTCGCGCCCATGCCGCAACCGCCTGCACTTACGCCCGAACAGCGCCAGGCCGCCCTGGCCAAGGCCGCCAAGGTCCGCCGTGAGCGGGCTGAGGTCAAGGAGAAGCTGAAGATCGGTTCCCTCAGTCTCACCGAGTTGCTGAAGACGGCAGACTCCAACGAGACGGTGGGGAAGATGAAGGTGCTCTCCGTGCTCGAGTCGCTGCCCGGCTTGGGCAAGGTCAAGGCCCGGCGCCTCATGGAGACCGTGGGTATCAGCGAGAGCCGCCGCCTGCAGGGCCTGGGTAGTAACCAGCGAGAGTCACTGCTCCGCGAGACGGCTCGCTGAGCGCCGGTCTTGTCGCCTGGTGCGCTGCTGAACTGCCGACCTGAGCCGAACCGCTGATTTTCGTCCTCTTCGGGCCCGGTGGGGCCGGTAAGGGGACAATCGCCGCTCGCGTGGTGGCATCCGATCCCCTCCTGTGGCTGAGCCGTTCGTGGACGACCCGTCCTCGACGGCCCGGGGAGCCAGACGATGCGTACGTCTTCGTTGACCGCGCCTCGTTCGAAGCCCGGATTGCCGAGCATGGGTTCTTCGAATGGGCCGAATTCCTGGGCAACCTGTACGGCACCCCGATTCCCGACCCCCCTCCCGGATGCGACGTCCTGCTCGAGATAGACCTCCAAGGTGCCCGGCAGGTGCGTGAGAAGCAGGAGGATGCGGCGCTCATCCTGCTTACCGTCCCCTCAGCTGAGGTACAGGCGACCCGCCTCCGCTCCCGCGGCGACGACGACGAACACATACAGCGGCGACTGGCCGAAGGAGCCGAAGAAGAACGTCAGGGGCGCCTGATCGCCGACGCCGTGGTCGTGAACGACAACCTGGTTCGAGCCACAGCCGAAGTGGCCGGTATAGTGGACCGTTACCGTTCTGTTAGCCGCTAGAGCTGCCGGACACCCACATAGGCAACAAGGGCAGTAGATAAAACGGCTGACTGTCGGCTTGGCAACCACCAGACTGGCAAACGCTCAACAACAAAGCCCTCCCGAATTGCCAAACCCTCCCAAAGGATCGTAATGGCCCAGCACGTAAGCACCCTGATGAACCCGCCGGTTGAAGACCTGTTGGACAAGGTGGATTCCAAGTTCACGCTGGTGGCCCTGGCCTCCCGCCGGGCCCGCCAGGTCAACAGCTACTACAACTCGCTCGGCGAGGGGATCGGCGTCGTCGTTCCCCCGCAAGTGGCATCGGTGTCGGGGAAGCCCCTGTCGATCGCCTTCGAGGAAGTTGCTGCGGGCAAGGCCACATTCACCCGGCCCGATCCCGAGGAAGAGGCAGCCCTGGCCGAAGCAGCTGCGTTGGCTGCTCTCGAAGAAGCGGGCGAGGGCGAGGTCGTGGTCGAGGGCGAGGCGGACACGGCTCCGGTCGAGGTCGAGGCGACCGCTGCTCCGGTCGAGGTTGCCGCTGAAGTGGGTGGCGAAGGCTCGGAGTTGGATTCGGACTCGGATTCCGCCTCCGCAGGCTCGGGAGATGCTCCGACCGAGTAGCCGTCCAGGCGATCGGTCATACGGAGCGGATCGGGCATCGTGACGGATCGACCGAACCGGCCCTACGTCGTCCTCGGCGTGTCCGCCGGCATTGCCGCCTACAAGGCGGTCGAGGTGTGTCGGCAACTGGTGGACGCCGGGGTTCATGTGGCGCCCGTGCTGACCGAACGGGTCAGCCATTTCGTCGGGAAGACGACATTCGACGCGCTGGCCTCGGAACCGGCCCAATCGAGCCTGTGGGACGAGGCATCGCCCATCCCGCACACCAAGTTGGGCCAACAGGCAGATCTGGTCGTGGTGGCTCCCGCCACTGCCGACCTCGTGGCCCGCTACGCCAACGGATTGGCCGACGACCTGTTGACCACCACGCTCATTGCCACCAGGGCCCCGGTGGTGCTGTGCCCGGCAATGCACACCGAGATGTGGGAGCACCCGGCGATGCGGCAGAACCTGGACACGCTCCGCGGGCGCGGCGTCATCGTGGTGCCGCCCGACGAGGGCCGACTGGCCGGGGGGGATTCGGGCACTGGGCGGTTGGCGGACCCGTCCGTGATCGTCGAGACGGTGCTCAGCGCGCTGGGGGCACGCGACCAGGGACCGACCGCCGAGGCGGGTTTGGCCGGTCAGGCCGACGACGCCGGTCTATTTGGTCGAGACCTCGCCGGGCTGCGGATCCTGGTAACCGCTGGGGGAACAAGAGAGCCGATCGACCCGGTCCGTTTCGTCACCAATCGTTCCTCCGGAAAGCAGGGTCACGCATTGGCCGACGTGGCTCGGCGGCGCGGAGCCGAGGTCGTCCTCATTACCACCACGAAGCTCGGGGCTGCCCCTGGCATCGTCATCGAGCGGGTGGAAACGGCTGCCGAGATGGAACGGGCCGTGCTGACCCAAGCCACGAATGCCGACGTCGTAGTGATGGCTGCCGCGGTGGCGGACTTCCGCCCGAAGGCTGTGGCCGAAACGAAATTGCACAAGTCCGATGGGCTACCCGAACTGGTCATGGAGCCGACGAACGACATCCTGGCCGAGCTCGGCCGCCGACGAAAAGAGTACGGCGAGGGCAATGCGGGAGATGCCGATGGGATCGCTGGCGGCGTCGGCCAGTGGGGTGTTGGCGAGCGCGGCCCGGTGCTGGTTGGGTTCGCGGCCGAAACCGATGGGGTGACCGAGCGAGCGACGGGAAAGCTCACCGCCAAGGGCGTGGACCTGATGGTGGCGAACGACGTCTCGGCCCCAGGAGTCGGGTTCGATCACGATACGAACGCGGTGACCATCCTCGGGGTTGACGGGACAGTCACCGAGGTGCCGTTGGCGGACAAACACGCCATTGCCGATGCGGTCTTCGATAGGGTTGTCGCCTTGCTGGCGGCTCAGCGAGCCCGGTCGGGCGCTCATGGCCCATCTGGGCCCAGGCAATGAGCCCTAGTACCCGGCGCAGTGAGCTGGACATGGCAGACCGGCGCAGTCACCTGGACATGGCAGACCGGCGCAGTCAGCTGGACAAGGCAGAGACCGGCGCAGTGAGCTGGACATGACAGAGCAGCAAACCGGACGTTGACCACCCCGAGACACCCGGAAGAGCCCGAGCACCCGAGAGCACCCGAGAGAACGGAACGATCTGTGAGCAGCCGATACACCTTCACTTCTGAGTCGGTCACCGAGGGCCACCCGGACAAGATGGCGGACCAGATCTCCGACTCGGTCCTCGACGCTCTCCTGGCTGAGGACCCCAGCAGCCGGGTGGCATGCGAGACACTGCTGACCACCGGACTGGTGCTGGTGGCCGGCGAGATCACCACCACGACCTACGTGGACATCCCCACCCTGGTGCGCCAGGTCGTACTGGACATCGGGTACGACAACGACGCCTACGGCATCAACGGCAAGACCTGCGGCGTCATGGTTGCGCTGGACGAGCAGTCGCCCAACATCGGCCAGGGCGTGGACAACGCATTCGAGGTGCGGGCCGGCACCGGGGGCGAGGACCAGCTGAATGCCCAGGGTGCCGGTGACCAGGGGATGATGTTCGGCTATGCCTGCGACGAGACGCCCGACCTCATGCCTCTGCCCATCTGGCTGGCCCACCGGCTGGCCCAGCGTCTGGCCCAGGTCCGCCGCGTGGGCGTACTGCCCTACCTGCGCCCGGATGGCAAGACCCAGGTCAGCGTGACCTACGACAACGGCCGTCCCGTTGCCCTCGAGACCGTCCTCATCTCCACGCAGCACGACCCGGGTATCGACATCGAGACCCTTCTCTTGCCGGACCTTCGGGACAACGTGATCCATCCCCTCTTGCCGACCGACCTCGACACGGACGGCTTGCGGATCCTGGCCAACCCGACCGGCGTCTTCGAGCTAGGTGGCCCGCACGCCGATACCGGGCTCACCGGCCGGAAGATCATCGTCGACACCTATGGAGGCATGGCTCGCCACGGTGGTGGGGCTTTCTCAGGAAAGGACCCGTCCAAGGTCGACCGGTCTGCTGCCTACGCAGCTCGCTGGGTGGCCAAGCACGTAGTGGCCGCCGGTGCTGCCAGCCGATGCGAGGTCCAAGTGGCCTACGCCATCGGTGTCGCCCGCCCTGTCTCGTTGCTGGTGGAGACGTTCGGCACCGAGAAGGTCGACCCGGGCAAGATCGCTACCGCCGTCGACGAGATCTTCGACCTCCGCCCGGCGGCCATCGTGCGCGATCTGGAACTGAAGCGCCCGATCTACCGGAAGACGTCCGCCTACGGTCACTTCGGCCGGTCGGACAAGGAGTTCACCTGGGAGGACACCTCCCGGGTCGATGATCTGAAGCAGGCGCTCGGGCTCTGATCCACCCGCCGGCGGCCGAGGGCCGCACACCGAGCGACCGGCGGGGGACGGAGGGCCGTACGCCGAACGACCGTCCGGGGACCGAGGGCCGTACGCCGAGGGACCTGCCGCCGAACGAGGGCCGCATCGTCCGCGTGGTGCCCGACGTCCCGGCCATCCATCGCCGGTTCGATTACCTCGTTCCCGAGGCGATGTCGGGGGAGATCCGGGTGGGAAGCCGGGTCCGGGTCACCCTGCAGGGTCGCCGGGTGGCGGCCTGGGTGGTCGAGGTCGATGTCGTCCCGCCCGAGGGGGTGGTGCTGCAGCCGATCGCCGCATCGAGCGGTTTCGGGCCCCCGGCATCGGTGGTGTCCCTGGCCGAGTGGGCCGCGTGGCGATGGGCGGGCCCCCTGTCGTCCTTTTTGGGCACTGCATCCCCGGACCGGATTGTCCGGTCCCTGCCGGATCTGCGCGCACATTCGGGCGTGTCGGGGACCAGCGGGCGGACGATCATCGCCGGGCCGGGGGGCGAGGAAGGCACAGTTGCTGACATCGATCGCGGGAACGAGGCCGGCAGGGACGATGGGCCAGGGGCCGGACGCGGCCGTGCGGGGCCAGGGGCCGGAAGCGACAGTGGGCCAGGGGCCGGAAGCGACAGTGGGGCAGGGGCCGAGAGCGGTCGTGCGGGGCCAGGGGCCGGACGCGGCGAGTCGGACACCATTATCGACCAGGCGCTCGGCGCCGGGCGTACCGTGGTGCGGCTGGCTCCCGCCCTCGATGCGGTCCTGTTGGTCGAGGCGATCGTCCGCCGCCTGGATCGCGTCCTGGTCCTGGCGCCGTCTCACCAGCGGGTCGACCAGATTGCGGCCCGACTCCGTCGATCCGGAATCCCTGTCGCCGTCCTTCCCGATGGCTGGGCGACCGCCGCATCCGGAGCGCCCGTTGTGGTGGGCACCCGCATCGCCGCCTGGGCCCCGATCGACACCCTGGGTGGGGTACTGGTCATCGACGCGCACGACGAGGCCTACCGAGAGGAGCGGGCTCCGACGTGGTCAGCGGTGGACGTGCTCATCGAGCGGGCCAGGCGGGACGGCGCTCCGTGCGTGCTGGTCACGCCGTGTCCCACCGTGTCCCTGCTCGAGGAGGCGACGCTCGTGAACACGTCGCGCGCCGTCGAGCGACGCGGGTGGCCGCCGGTCGAGGTGGTGGACCGGCGGGGGGACGATCCCCGGACCGGCCTGTTCTCCGAGCGGCTCAGCCGGCTGCTCCACTCGGTCGTGCCCGGCGGCCGGGCAGTCTGCATCCTCAACCGCACCGGTCGGGCTCGCTTGTTGGCATGCGCCTCGTGCGGCTCGCTGGCCAGTTGCACCCGGTGCGGGGGTGCACTGGAGCAGCAGGATGCCTCGGGCGTGCTGCGTTGCCGGCGTTGCGGTCTCGAACGCCCGGTGGTGTGTGCCGTCTGTGACTCGACCCGGATGAAGTTGCTCCGGATGGGCGTCAGCCGTGCTCGAGAGGAACTCTCGGCCCTGATGGGCATGGAGGCGATCGAGATCAGCGCCACGTCCCCGCCGGGAGTGGGTTCGCCTGACTCGGGCGACCGGTTGATCGTGGGGACCGAGGCGGCCCTGCACCGGGTGGGCCGGGCCGACGTGGTTGCGTTCCTCGACTTCGACCAGCACCTGTTGGCATCCCGGTTTGCGGCCGGGGAAGAGGCGCTGGCCCTGTTGGCCCGCGCCGCTCGCGTGGTGGGGGGCCGGGCACGAAGGGCCGGCGGTGAGGATCGAGGGGCAGCAGGCGGAGAAGGCCTGGGTCGCATCCTCGTACAGACCCGGCTGCCCGATCATGCCGCACTGGTTGCCGCAGTCCACGCCGATCCGTCACGCCTCACCGACGGCGAGCACGGGCTTCGTGTCGGGCTAGGGCTTCCTCCATTCTCGGCGTTGGCCACGGTGAGCGGGCAAGTGGCCGCGGAGATGGTCACCGGCCTCCGGTCGGTCGACGGGTTGTCAGTGTCCTCACTGTCCGAGGACAGGTGGCTGGTCAAAGCGCCCGATCACCGCACGCTGTGCGATGGATTGGCCGCGGTGCCCCGGCCGGCTGGCCGCCTACGAGTGGAGGTCGATCCCACCGACGTGTGAGCGAGCTGGGGGCAGATGCCGGGCCGGACGGCGTTTCGGGGCCCGGATTGAGCTGCCTCGGAGGTCGCTGGCGGTAGGATTGTGGTCATGGCTTCGTATTCCGTCCGGCTATACGGTGACCCGGTGCTGAAGCAGCCGGCCCGCCAGGTCGACCAGATCGACGGCAATTTGGCGCGCCTCGTCGACGACATGGTGGAAACCATGTATGACGCTGTTGGCGCGGGGCTGGCCGCCCCACAGGTCGGTGTGCAGAAGCGGCTCTTCGTCTACGACGTGGGGGACGGTCCCGAAGTGGTCATCAACCCGACCATCGTCGAGACGGCCGGCGAGTGGTACCACGACGAGGGCTGCCTCTCGATACCCGGACTGCGGCTCGGGATCACCCGACCCGATCGCGTCCACCTGATCGGGGTCGATCTCGACGGGGAAGAGGTGTCCATCGAGGCGGACGAGTTCCTGGGGCGGGTGTTCCAGCACGAGGTAGACCACTTGGACGGCGTATTGATGGTGGAGCGGCTCGAGGCCGATCAGCGCAAGATCGCCCTCAAGGTCCTCCGGGACCGGGCGCTCGGGCTCGACACCTCCGCCTTGGAGGAGAAGCTCGTCTCCGCCGGTAGCGACAAGGTCGTCTGAGCCGGCAGCCACGAGGTCGTCTGAGCCGCCAGCCACGAGGTGTCTGAGCCGCCAGCCACGAGGTGTCTGAGCCGCACGCTGAGCCCTCCCTTGATCCGTCCTCTGAGCCGGTTCGACGCTCGGCAGTCCGCAGGCCAGGTCCGATAGCGTCCGGCCATGGCCCGACTCGTCTTTTTGGGCACGCCGGCCGCCGCCGTTCCACCGCTCGATGCGCTGGTCGATGCCGGGCACGACGTGGCGCTGGTGGTCAGCCGAGCCGATAAGCGCCGCGGCCGGGGCAGCGACCTCGTTCCGAGCCCGGTGAAGGCGGCCGCCATGGAGCTGGGCCTGCCGGTCAGCGACACCTTGGACGGCGTGGCATCGAGCGGCGCGGAGCTCGGGGTGGTCGTGGCCTACGGGCGGATCATTCCCGGCCACGTTCTCGACGCCGTACCCATGGTCAACCTCCACTTCTCGCTCCTGCCGCGTTGGCGGGGCGCGGCTCCGGTCGAGAGGGCCATCCTGGAGGGCGACGCGGAGACCGGCGTCTGCCTCATGGCGGTCGAGAAGGGACTCGACACCGGCCCGATCTATGCCGTAGGCGACACCTCCATCGACGAACACGAGTCGGTGGAGGAGCTTCGGGCCCGCCTGGTCGACATCGGGTGCCGGCTCTTGGTCGAGAACCTATCAAGGGGAGCGGCCGGTCTTCCTATCCCCCACGAGCAAGTGGGTGACCCGAGCTACGCCGAGAAGATCCGCCCCGAGGAGCTCGAGCTGCACTGGGAGCGCGATGCCACCTATCTCTCGAGGGTGGTGCGGCTGGGCCGGGCCTGGACCACCTTCCGGGGCCGCCGGCTGCGGGTGCTGACCGCGGCGGTGGAGCCACGAGAACCAGCGCCACCGGCGGCCGGTGGAAACGGTGTTCGGGCGCCGGCAAGGGCACCGCAACGCGCCGCGCCAGAGGGCGCCAGCCTGGGCGCACTGGACGGTGAGGTCGTCACCGCCGGCGAGGCAACCCGTCTCCGCCTTATCCGCGTGCAGCCGGAGGGCAAGCAGCCCATGTCGGCGGCCGACTGGTTGCGGGGGGCACGCCCGGAGCCGGCCGAGCTGCTGGGAGACTGACGGGTCGGCGCCACCGGTAGGATCGTGGGCGATGGCGACCGCCCCTGCTGACCCGGTGATGAGGGTCGCGCCCTCGATCCTCTCCGCCGATTTCGGCAGCCTGTCCCAGGCGGTCAGTGAGGTGGCCCCGTGCGCCGACTGGCTGCACGTCGACGTGATGGACGGCCACTTCGTCCCCAACCTGACGATCGGTCCGCCGGTCGTGGCGTCGCTTCGAAAGCACTCGGACCTGTTCTTCGACACCCACCTGATGATCACCGACCCGGCGCGGTACCTCGAGGCTTTCCGTGACGCCGGCGCCGACGGCTGCACAGTGCACGTCGAGGTGGGGGAGACCGAACAGCTGATCGCCCAGATGCGCGATCTCGGCATGCGGGCCGGGCTGGCCCTCAATCCGGACACGCCATTCGACGCCGTCGAGCCGTACCTGGGTCTGGTCGATCTGGTCCTGTGCATGACGGTCTTTCCCGGGTTCGGCGGGCAGTCCTTCATGCCGGAGGTGATGCCGAAGGTGCGCCTGGTCCGTGATGCGCTGGTGGCACGTGGTCTCGTGGCAGACCTCGAGGTCGACGGCGGCATCGACGAGTCGACCGTGATCGAGGCAGCCCGGGCGGGCGCCAACGTCTTCGTGGCCGGCTCGGCCGTGTTCGGTCACGAGCATCCCGTCGAGGCGGCCGGGTCCATCCGCGCCGCGGCGGTGGAGGCGGCAGCCGACTCGGGCCGCTCATCATGAGCACCTTTCGGTCGCACATCATGAGCACCGATCGTCCGCCCTTCATGAGCACTGAGGGCCTCGAGTTATGAGCACGGACGGCGAGGTGTCATCGGATGAGGTGTCATCGGATGAGGCGTCATCGGGCAAGCGGTCGGCGGGCGAGGAGGTACCGGCGGAGCTGCCTCGAGAGCTGAGCGAGCGCTTCAAGGCGTTGAGCGAGCGGGCCAAGAGGTTGGCCGGCTCGTGGGCCGGTCGACAGGCAGCCGGTGTTCAAACGGCTGTGCCATCGGCGGGCGGGGGCGATGGTGACGGACTGCCATCGGCGGGCATGGGCGGCGGCGGCGGACTGCAATCGGCGGCGGACGGCACTGGCATTGGCACCGGCACGAGCCGTGCCGATGCGATGTCCCCGACCACCGGGGACGAGCACTGGATGGGTCTCGCCATCGAGGCTGCCGAACGCGTCCGCGGCCGTACCTCACCCAATCCTTGGGTCGGCGCGGTGGTCGTCCCCGCAGACGACCGCGAATACTTCACCGGAGCCACGGCTCCCCCGGGAGGGCCCCACGCCGAGATCGCGGCCATCGCCGCCGCCGGCGAGCGGGCGGCCGGGGCCACGCTGTACGTGACCCTCGAGCCGTGCGCCCACCACGGCCGCACTCCGCCGTGCACCGAGGCCGTCGTGGCGGCCGGCATCCGCCGTGTTGTAGTGGGGATGCAGGACCCCGACCGGCTGGTGGCCGGAGCCGGCATCGACGCGCTGACCGGAGCCGGGCTCGACGTCGTGGTCGGCGTGGGTGCCGACGCCGTCACGGAGCAGCTTGCGCCGTACACCTGCCACCGACTGACCGGTCGCCCCTGGGTGGTCCTCAAGCTGGCCGCCACGCTCGACGGTCGCACGGCGGCACCGGACGGCACGAGCCAGTGGCTGACCGGCGACCCGGCCCGGGCTGACGCCCACCGGCTGCGATCGCGGTCGGACGCGGTGCTGGTCGGTGCGGGCACGGTTCGGGTCGACGACCCTGCCCTCACCGTCCGCCTTCACCCCGACGATCCCGACGCCCGGACGGCTGGTGAGCAACCGCTGCGGGTGGTGTTGGGACACGTACCGAGCGAGGCGAAGATCCGTCCAGCCCTGGAGCTCGAGGGCGACCTGGGCGTGGCACTCGACGACCTTGGCCGTCGCGGGGTCATCCAGCTGCTGGTGGAAGGGGGCCCGTCGGTGGCCCACGCCTTTCACGCTGCCGGGCTGGTCGACCGGTACGTGATCTACCTGGCTCCGGCCCTGTTCGGGGGGGACGACGCCCTCCCCCTGTTCGCCGGCCCCGGAGCACCGACGTTGTCGGCGCTGTGGCGGGGTTCGGTGCGGTCGGTGACTAGCCTGGGCGGTGATCTACGGGTGGAATTGTCCCCCCGGCAGCACCCCGGACCAGGTCAGCAGAAGGCTGAACGTGGGCGACACAACCCTGGGCAAGGGGAATAAACAGAACCCTCGACAAGGGGAACAGAGGAGCAGGATCGATGCCGTTCTCGACGGTCGAAGATGCAGTGGCGGCGATAGGCCGGGGCGAAATCGTCGTGGTGGTCGACGACCAGGACCGCGAGAACGAGGGCGACCTGATCATGGCAGCCGACGCCGTCACGCCCGACAAGATCGCCTTCTTCATCGCTCACACGTCCGGCTTGATCTGCGTGCCCCTCACCCCCGAGCGGGTCGAGCAGCTCGACTTGCCCCTGATGGTCTCCAACAACACCGAGGTGCAGCGCACCGCCTTCACCGTCACCGTCGACTACCGGCACGGGACGACCACCGGGATCTCGGCCTCCGACCGGGCGGCGACCATCGCCGCACTCGCCGATCCCCACACCCGCCCCACCGACCTCAACCGCCCCGGGCACATCCTGCCCCTCCGCTACCGCCGCGGCGGCGTGCTGAAGCGGGCCGGCCACACCGAGGCCGCCGTCGACCTGGCCCGGGCGGCCGGGCGGGCGCCGGCCGGCGTGCTCTGCGAGGTGGTGAGCGAGGACAAGACCGGCATGGCCCGCCTGCCCGAGCTCGAGGTGTTCGCCGAGAAGTACGGCCTGCACCTCATCTCCATCGCCGAGCTCATCCGCTACCGCCGGCGCATGGACAAGCTGGTTCGACACATCGCCGCGGCCAAGATCCCCACCGACTTCGGGGAGTTCACCGCCCACGCCTACGAGTCCCTGCTCGACAGCGAGCAGCACGTCGCCTTGGTCAAGGGCGACATCGACGGTAAGCCCGACGTCCTGGTGCGGGTGCACAGCGAGTGCCTCACCGGTGATGTGTTCGGCTCCCTGCGGTGCGACTGCGGCCCCCAGCTCCGGGGGGCCATGCAGGCCATCGACGCCCACGGCAGCGGCGTCGTCGTTTACCTGCGGGGCCATGAGGGACGCGGCATCGGACTGGGCCACAAGCTGCGCGCCTACAACCTGCAAGAGGGCGGCTACGACACCGTCGACGCCAACCTCGAGCTCGGGCTCCCGGCCGACAGCCGCGAGTACGGCATCGGGGCCCAGATCCTGGTCGACCTGGGCGTGACCACCATGCGGCTCATGACCAACAACCCCTCCAAGTACGGCGGCCTCGAGGGTTTCGGGCTCGACATCGTCGAGCGGGTCCCAATCGAGTCCTCGCCTACGCCCGAGAACATCCAGTACCTGCGGACCAAGCGGGAGCGCATGGGCCACCTGCTCGAGGGGCTCGATGACGTCCTCTGACCAGACGGAGCTACCGGAGGGCACCATCGTTCGCGTCGGCGCCCGGGTGGGACGATCGGTCGTGGGCGAGCGCCGGGCCGCCGGCGTCCGGATCGGCCTGGCCTGCGCCCGGTTCAACGGTGGGATCACCGAGCGGCTCCTGACCGGCGCCCTCGAGGCGGTGGCCAAGCACGGCGGCGACCTGGGTGCCGTGACCGTGGCCTGGGCGCCGGGTGCGTTCGAGCTGCCGTTGGTGGCCCGTTCGCTGAGCCCGTCCGTGGACGCCGTGGTCTGTCTGGGTGCGGTCATCCGCGGTGACACCGGTCACTACGACTTCGTGGCCGGGCAGTGCGCGGCGGGCATCCAGCGGGTCCAGCTCGACACCGGGACCCCGGTGATCTTCGGCGTCCTCACTACCGACACGGTGGACCAGGCTCTGGTCCGGTCGGAGCCCGACGACACCAACAAGGGTTGGGAGGCGGCGTTGGCGGCGATCGAGATGGCTAGCCTCCTCGCCGACTTGCAGCCATCCGTCCTCTCGGAACCGGGGGATTGACCGTGCTGCGCATCGTGCTCCCCAAGGGATCGCTGGAGAAAGCCACGTTGGAGCTGTTCGCCTCGGCCGACCTCACGGTGACCCGGTCGTCGGAGGTCGACTACCGCGCCGCCATCGATGACCCCCGGGTCGACGACGTCCGTATCCTTCGGCCCCAGGAGATCCCCCTGTACGTGGCGGACGGCATGTTCGACGTCGGCATCACCGGCCGGGACTGGGTCGAGGAGCGGGGCAGTGACGTCACCACCCTCGGCATCCTGGCCTACTCCAAGGCCACGTCCAACCCCATCCGGGTCGTCCTGGCTGTGTCCAAGGACTCGCCGGCGAGCTCGGTGGCTGACCTGGCCGCATCGGGAACCGGCGCCGGCGGCGCCCTCCGGGTGTCGACCGAGTATCCCGAGCTGACCCGGCGATACCTGGAGAAGCACGGTGTGCGCTCCGAGGTCAGCCTGTCCTACGGGGCGACCGAAGCCAAGGTTCCCGACATCGCCGACTGCGTGGTCGAGATCACCGAGACGGGCCGGGCCCTCCGGGCGGCGGGGTTGAAGATCGTCGAGACGCTGTTCACCTCCCACACCGAACTGATTGCCAACCCGGCCGCCGCCGCCGACCCGGAGAAGCGCCATGCCATGGAGCAACTCCTCACTCTCTTGCAGGGGGCGCTCGAGGCTCGGGGGAACGTGCTGGTAAAGCTGAACGTTCCGGCCGTCCAGCTTCAGGCGGTCATCGACCTGCTGCCCTCACTCCGCTCGCCCACCGTGTCCGAGCTCTATGGCGGCGGTGGGTTCGCCGTCGAGACAGTGGTGCCGAAGTCGAAGATCAACGTGTTGATCCCGGCATTGAAGGACCGCGGGGCGACGGACATCATCGAGCTGTCGCTGTCCAAGATCGTGCACTGAATCCCGGTCCGGTGAGCAGCAGGTGATGACAGCCGAGCAAAGGGTGAGGGCAAGCGAGCCCCAGGCGACGGTGAGCGAGCCCCGGGCGACGGTGAGCGACCACATGGTCGATTTGCCGCCGGTTCGGGGTCTTCCACTGCTCGGGCGTGTGGCCAGCTTCGACGATCCCCGGGGCATCGGGGTGGTCTCGTCGGGCGGCCGGACCTTCGCCTTCCACTGCACAGCGATCACCGACGGCTCGCGCCGGATCGACGAGGGAGCGCCCGTGGCCTTCACGGTTGGTGCCGGACACCTGGGACGCCTTCAGGCGTTGTCAGTCCGGCCGCTCGGCGCGGCGTCACCGGCCGAGCCGCTGGGCGCGGCCTCACCGGTGGGGCGGTAGCTCGGGTAGCCGCCAGGGCCATTGGGGGACGCCTCGCCGTTCGCGCCGGAGGTCGGATTGCCGTCGGTGCCTGGTCCCTGGCTGACCTGATGAGCCGGGTTTGGCACCTCTGAGCCCTGGCCGTCGGCAGGCTGTTCGCCCTGGCCGCCGGCAGCGTGGTCGCCGGCGCCGTCGGCAGGATGTTCGCCCGGGCCGCCGGTAGGAGGCCGATCGCCGTCGCCAGGTGGCCGATCGGCGTCGCCCTCGCTCTCGGATGGAGCCCGCTCGTCCTCGTAGGGGTCCCCGAGGATGTCGCGGGCCACGTCGACGATGACCGCGCTGTCGGCGTCTTCCTTGGTCACCTCCCCGAGGAGGGGCGCGGCAAGCAGGCCGGCCACGATCCCGGTCTCAGCCATGGATTCGGTCTGTGCGACGCTCCATTGCCAGAGCTTGGCCACCATGTCCGTCTTCGGTCGTCGGGCGGGGAAGCGCAGCCGGGTGTTGACCAGGGCGTGGGCGATGCCGGTGGCGGCGGGGAAGACCCAGATCAGGCGGTAGTTGCCGGTGACGTCGACGACGGTGGCGGCCACATAGGCCAGCACCACCCCGACCAGGTTGAACGGCGACAGGACGAGGCCGAGCCGTTCGCCGAGACCACCGGCCCGGGGGAGCAGCTGCAAGAGGTAGGGAGCCAACACGATGATGTAGGCCCCAACGAAAGGCGCGCCGATGAAAGCGAGCACCACGGCCTGCCAGATATGGGTGTCGAAGTACTGCACGCCGGCCAGGAGGGCCCCGATGAGTGGTGCGCCGATGGCCAGCTGGCGGCGGGACAGGGCACGGCTGAGCGGGATGCCCAGCAGGATGCCGATCAGGAAAGTCGGTATCCCGCTGGCCAGGCCGGCAATGGTCTGGGCGCTGGCCCCGGCATGCACGACCCGCTGGAAGAACAGGATGGCCACGTACGCCGTCGAGCCAAGTCCGGCCCAGAACAGGAGGGAGCCGGCCAGCAGCACCTTGGCGTTGGGTGCGTCCAGGATCTCCCGGATCTCGGCTCGGGCCGGCCGGGCCCTCGCCTTGCGGTCGGCGGCGGCCCCGAAGGACGCCGCCTTCGACTCCCGCACCAGCACTAGGACGGTGATCCCGACTGCACCCATGATGACGGCGGCCACCTGGAACGGGAGGTTCCAGGTCTCCGGCATGCTTTGCTTCCATGTGGTGATGACCGTGGCCTTGATCACCAGGCTGGCCAGCGTCCCCAGCGCTGTCGTCAGCACCAGGGCCTTCAACCATCGGCTTCGTCCGAAGACCTCGGGGACCACGGCGACGTTGGTGAGGGTGAAGACCGACGCGGCCTGGCGGGCGATCACGATGAACAACACCAGGAGCCAGTAGCCCTGGACCACGGTGAACATCCAGGTGGCCGCGCCCATGATGATGAGGCTCACGGCCATATAGGGGGTCCGGCGCCCGATCCGGCTGCGGGTACGGTCGCTGAGGCGGCCGGCTATGGGATAGGTCATCCAGCTGAGGAGCCGGTTGGCGGTCAGGGCGAAGGTGACCGCCAGGGCGCCCGACGACCGGTGCTGGACGTACAGGGTGATGAGAACTCCGGACACGGCCAGGTTGGCTCGAGGCCCCACGAGCCCGACCGAGAGCCCGATGAAGCTGCGGACGCGTTTACCGTCGATCGCCCCCATGGGGGCCCGGTCGGGGGTGTCGGAGCCGCCTGGGTCGGTTGATCCTGCCGATGGGTTGGTTGAGCCCCCTGGGGAGCCCGGAGGGCTGGGTGGGGTCGGTAGGCCCGGGGGGCCCGGTGAGGCCGATTGGCCCGGGACGCCCCCTGAGGCTGGTCGGCTGCCGTGCCCGTGGCTAGAAGACCAGGGCCTGGCGAGGTTGGGCACAGCCAGACCATCGGCATCACCCATCCAACGTGGTGAGATCACCCGGCGGATCCGTCTCCGGCGTCGTCGGGTGTGTCAGTCCCGGATTCGGGCCCGGACGCAGAATCGTCGGGGGTGCCGCTGGCCGACGCTGGCGAGCCGTCAGTCGGGCCGCCGTTTGCCGGTGCCGTACCGGCGGCCTCACCGGCGGCTCGCTGGGCCCCGTCGATCTGGACGTAGGCCAGTCGCAGCTGGCTCAGGCCCTCGATGAGCTGGGGTTCCTGCTCACCCAACCGTCCCTCGAGCCCGCTCACCACCGCGGCCATGGCGTCAATGGCCAATCGTGCCTTGGGCAGCATCGGAGGTGTCTGGGAGAGGTACACGGCCGCCAACTCGAAGAGCCCGTAGCAGTGATTGGCGATCACGACGTCGGCGGGAGTGGCCGCCAATTGCCGTCGCATCTCTTCGACTTGTTGTGCGTCGACCTCGTCGTCGGCACCCTGGCCGCCGGGTCCACCGCCGCCTGGTGGGCCGCCGGCAGCGGGTTGACCTGGTGCCTGTGGGTCGGGCCGGCCGACAGGCCGTTCCCCTCCGGGTGTCCAAAGAGAGCTCACGGCTGGTAGCCTAAGTCACTGACAGACAAGGAAGCGGAGTCGCGCGGTCGAAGACTCCCACCCGGCCACGGCAGTTGTGTGCGTGAGCAGGGTCAATGGATCCGGTTGCCGACAGTCCGTCGGCGAAGGCCCAGCGGTGGTTCCGCTCCCTTTTATTTGGTTACGGGAATCCGTGACCCCAGACAGGGAGTGAAGTCGAATAGCAGCCACCGTCACCACCAATGAGCCCCGGATCAATGATCGTATCCGCGCTCGCGAAGTGCGTCTGGTCGACCCCGATGGGGAGCAGCTCGGTATCAAGCTGCTCCCGGAGGCGTTGAACATCGCCCGTCAGCTTGATCTCGACCTGGTCGAGGTAGCCCCACTGGCGAATCCGCCCGTGGCCCGAATCATGGACTACGGCAAGTTCAAGTTCGATGCGGCTCAACGAGCAAAAGAATCGCGACGCAAGGCAGTCCACGTCGGGATCAAGGAGATGAAGTACCGGCCGAAGATCGGTCCTGGCGACTTCGACACCAAGACCCGCCAAGTGGCCAAATTCCTTGACGAGGGTCACAAGGTCAAGATCACCATCATGTTCCGTGGCCGAGAGGTCTTCCATCCCGAGTTGGGCAAGAAGATCCTCGACCGCATTGCCGAGCAGATGGATGGCATGGGAAAGCCCGAGTCGGTTCCCCGCCTCGATGGCCGCAACATGGTCATGGTCCTGGCGCCCGACAAACGAGCCAAGCAGTCGGCCGCTTCCAGGGGACCCAAGTCGGCGAACGAGCGGCCAGCGGCGAACAACGACAAGCCGGCGACCAACAACGACAAACCCACGACCAACAGCAACGGGCCTGCCGGGAACAGCGACTCGCCAACGAACAGTACGGGACCGAATGAGGACACGGCGGCCCCAGGGCCGGCACCGGCGGCAGCGGCGTCTCCAGCGCCGCAACCAGCGGCACCGGCAGAGGGACCTGCGGAAGCGGCGGCACCAACCGGGGCCACGACAGCATCACAGCCGGCACAGGAGACGAGCGAGCCTGCTCCAGCGCCGACCGAGACACCAACCTAAGAAGAGAGACAGCAGAAATGCCGAAGATGAAGACCGACAGTGGTGCGGCCAAGCGCATCAAGGTGACCGGAACGGGACGGCTTCGTCGTCGAAAGGCATTCCGCTCCCACCTCCTCGAGAAGAAGTCGAGCGTTCGTACCCGTCGCCTGGGGCGGGAGACCGACATCGCCCCCGGCGACCTGAAGCAGACGCGCCGGCTGCTCGGCCGGTAGTCGGCCGGCTGTCCGGACGGTAGCCAACCGGGCGGCCGGGCCGGAATGCCCGCCCCAGTCCCTTCCATGAACCCGGATCCGGCGAGTCGGCCGGCATGCAGGTTCACACCATCGATTCGCCCCTTCGAAAGGAGTCCCCATGGCCAGAGTGAAGCGCGCAGTACATGCCAAGAAGCACCATCGCGCCGTTCTCGAGCAGGCGCAGGGTTACTACGGAAACAAGAGCCGTTCGTTCCGAGCCGCCAACGAGCAGGTGAGGCACTCGCTGCAATACGCCTACCGTGACCGTCGTGCCCGGAAGGGCGACTTCCGGCAGTTGTGGATCCAGAGGATCAACGCCGCAGCCCGCCTGAAC
The DNA here is from genome assembly GCA_036521415.1 of Acidimicrobiales bacterium. GTDB lineage: Bacteria > Actinomycetota > Acidimicrobiia > Acidimicrobiales > RAAP-2 > DASXMT01. Next base: position 16,775 of record DATDHU010000141.1, on the reverse strand, counting down.
GGAACCAGCTACAGCCGGTTCATTGCCGGACTACGAGTGGCCGACGTGACTGTCGACCGGAAGGTCCTCGCCGACCTGGCCGTGCACGAGCCCCAGGCGTTCGCCTCTTTGGTCAAAGTGGCGACCGAGGCGTTGGCCGCCGAGAAGACCACCACCGAGGCCGCTTCCTGAGCCAGTCCGGGCTGGCCTACTCGCATCAGCGGGTGCGCCGTGTCCGCCAGCTCCTCCGCAAGCGAAGTCTCCGGTGGAGCGAGCGGTCCATGGTGGTCGAGGGCGCGGAGTTGTTGTCGGTCGCGCTCGACGCCGGCGCGCCGGTCGAGTCTGTGTACCTGGCGCCCCAAGCGAGCGACTACCCGGCCGTGGCCGCCGCCACGGCTCGGGCGTTCGAGGTCGGTTCCCGGGTCTTCGACCTGGGTGCGGGGGTCTTGGAGCGGGTGGCCGACACGGTCACCCCTCAGCCGGTGCTGGCTGTCGTCGGCTTCGAGTCGCCAGATCTGGCGTCCGTGCGCGAGGCCGATCTGGTGGTGGTGTGCGCCGACGTCCGGGATCCTGGCAATGCCGGAACTCTGATCCGAACCGCCGACGCCGCCGGGGCAGGGGGCGTGGTGTGCTGCGATGGCACGGTCGACCCCTACAACCCCAAGACGGTGCGCGCCTCGGCCGGGTCCGTGTTCCACCTTCCGATCGTGGCCGGGGGCGAGGCGGTGACCGCCATCCGCTCGCTCCGCCAGTGGGGCCTCCGAGCCCTGGGAACGGTGGTGCGCGAGGGAGTGGACTATGCCGAAGTCGACCTGACCGACAGAGTGGCGCTCATCTTCGGGAACGAGGCCTCGGGACTGTCTCCTGATGTGGTGGCCTCGCTCGACGACCCGGTGACCATACCGATGGCGGGTCGAGCCGAGTCGTTGAACGTGAGCGTCTCGGCCGCCGTGCTGTGCTTCGAAGTCCTCCGCCAGAGGCGGAAGGGCGGCCCTGGCCCGAGGCAGAAGGCCAAGCCGGAGGAGCAGCAGGGCGGCCGGCGGACGGATCCGAATGCTGCTGGCTCTACGATGCCGGAGATGGAATCGCGGCCGGTGGGCGACACGACAGACGGGGGGAGGCCGTCGTGAGTGACATCGCGGAGCTGGTCAGCCAGGCCGAGTCGACGATCAAGGAGGCAACGTCGTCGGCTGAGCTCGACGAGGTCCGGACGGCGCTACTCGGCAAGAAGTCGGGACTGGCCCAGGCCCAACGGGCGTTGGGCAGTCTGGACCCCGAGGCCAGGAAAGAACGGGGCAAACAACTCCAAGAGGCCAGGCAGGCGATCGAGCAGCAGCTCGCCGACCGCCGAGCATCGTTCGTGCGCGACGAGGTGGCTGCGGCCATGGAGGCCGATCGGCTCGACCTCACTGAGGTCATCGTCTCCGAGGTTCGGTCCCCGACCGCTCGGGGCCACCTGCACCTGGTCAGCCAGACCCGGGACGAGCTCGAGGACGTTTTCGTGGGCATGGGCTTCGATGTGGCCGAGGGACCGGAGATCGAAACCGACTGGTACAACTTCGGGGCGTTGAACATACCGCCGGCCCATCCGGCCCGGAGCATGTGGGACACCTTTTACCTCGACCTGGGCCCCCCCGAGACCGTGCTGCTCCGCACGCATACCTCGCCAGTCCAGGTCCACCTCATGGAGGGGGCCGTCCAAGAGGGCGTCCGCGACGCCGACGTCAATGGCGGCCGCAACGGCGGGCTCGACAGCGGCCCCGACGGCGGCCGCAACGGCGGCCCGGACACCGGTTCCGACGGAGGCCTGCCCATCCACGCGGTCATGCCCGGGCGCTGCTTCCGGCGGGACACGCCCGACGCCCGACATCTCCCAGTGTTCCACCAGATCGAGGGACTTGTGGTCGACCGGGGCATCTCCTTTGCCGACCTGGCCGGGACGATCGAGACCTTCACCACCGCCTACTTCGGCCCCGACATCCACTCCCGGCTCCGCCCGGCTTACTTCCCCTTCACCGAGCCGTCAGCCGAGTTCGAGGTCACGTGCACCATCTGCCATGGTGTGGGCTGCCGGACCTGTTCGCAGACCGGCTGGATCGAGTTGGGGGGCTGCGGCATGGTCGACCCGGCCGTGTTCCACGCCGTGGGCATCGACCCCGACGCCTGGACGGGATTCGCCTTCGGCTTCGGCATCGATCGCTGCGCCCAGATGCGGCACGGCATCGCCGACATGCGGGCACTGATCGAGAACGACATCCGCTTTCTGCGCCAGTTCTGAGAGGACCGACGTGCGCGTACCCCTTTCCTGGCTTCGAGACTTCGCCCCGTTCGACGGGGAGCCGGCCGAGTTGGCCGCCACCCTTGATGACCTCGGCCTGGTGGTCGAGGGGACCGAACTGGTCGGGGAGGGCCTCGACGACATCGTGGTCGCCCGGGTGGAGGAGATCTCGGCCATCGAGGGTGCCGACCGGATCCGCAGGGTGGTGGTGGACGCCGGGGACGGCCCGGTTGAAGTGGTCTGCGGAGCCTGGAACTTCGACGTCGGCGATCTGGTCCCGTTGGCCCCGGTCGGAGCGGTGCTGCCCGGCGGGTTCGCCATCGGTCGGCGCAAGATGAAAGGCGTCGTCTCCAACGGGATGATCTGCTCGGGCCGCGAGCTCGGCCTGTCTGAGGACCACGAGGGCATCATGGTCCTGAACGGCATCGAGGGCGCCGCCCCCGGGCGACCGTTCGCCGCGGCCCTGGGGATCGAGCGCGACGTCGTCTTCGACGTGACCGTGGAGGCCAACCGGCCCGACGCCTGGAGCATGGCCGGGGTGGCCCGCGACCTGGCTGCCCGCCTCGGGCTTCCCTTCGCTATTCCCGAACCGGAGTCGCCGCCACGTCGGGGGCCGTCGGTAGACACGATGGCCTCGGTCCAACTGGAGGACAGTGAGTTGTGCCCGCGCTTTGCCGCACGGGTCATGACCGGTGTCACGGTGGCGCCATCGCCGGAGTGGTTGGCCCGTCGCTTGACGCTGGCCGGCATGCGGCCGATCAACAACGTGGTGGACGCGTCCAACTACGTGATGCTCGAGTTGGGCCAGCCCACCCATCCCTATGACCTGGATCGGCTGGCCGGTGCGGGGATCGTGGTCCGGCGGGCGCGGCCGGGTGAGTTGCTCACCACCCTCGACGGCGTCGAGCGACAGCTTGGGACGCCGGGGCCCGGACTGGAGGACACCGGCCAGGACTGTCTGATCTGCGACGCCAACGGCGACCCCGTCGGTATCGCCGGGGTCATGGGGGGCGAATCGTCGGAGATAGCCGGCTCGACGACACGGGTGCTGCTCGAGGCGGCCTATTTCGTCCCCATCGCCATTGCCCGGACGGCCAAGCGCCTCAACCTCCGGACCGAGGCGTCGGCCCGGTTCGAACGGGGCGTCGACCCCCTTGGCATCGACCGGGCCATGGACCGCTTCTGCGAACTGCTGGCGGAGACGGCAGGGCCCGAGGCGACTGTTGCGCCTGGCGCTCTGGACGTTCGGGACGGCGTGCCCGAGCCAATCGGGCTGACGGTGCGAGCCGAGCGGATCAGCGCGTTGTTGGGTATGACGTTCGAGGCGGACGAGGTCGCAGAACGGCTCGCCCCGCTGGGCATGGTCGCCACGGCCGGTACCGAGCCCGGGTCCTTGTGGGTAACGGTACCCACGTTCCGTCCCGACATCCGGCCGGAGCCCTACGGGCAGGCCGACATTGCCGAGGAAGTGGCCCGTACCTATGGGTACTCGCGCCTGCCTCGCCGCCAGCCGGCGTGGCCGCAGCCCGGTGGCCTCACCCCGCGCCAGCGCGAGCGGAGATTGGTCAAGGACGTGATGTGCGGCCTGGGTGCCTACGAGGCGTGGACGGCCAGCATCGTGACCGAAGAGGACAACCGCTTCGGCGGGATCGACGGTCCATGGATCACCATCGCCAACCCGCTCGTGTCCGACGAGCGGTTCCTACGGGCCTCGATGGTGCCGGGGCTGCTCCGTGCTCTTGCCTACAACGCCGACCGGCGACAGGGCGAACTTCGGCTGTTCGAGGTGGGGACCGTCTTCGAGCCATCCGGGACGGAGCCCGTCGACCCCGAGGATGGTCCGTACGCGGTCGAGACAGAGCGGTTGTCGGTGATGTTCGCCGGCGAGGGGGACGATGCCCGGACGGCAGTCGCCGCTTGGTACGCCCTGGCCGACGCGCTGAGGATCGAGAACGTGGAGCTGAGGCCGGCGACTGCACGCCGACAGGATGGGCCACCGCTAGATGGGCCACCGCAGGATGCGCCACGACAGGACGGGCCACGACAACCTGGGAATCGCCGGAGCGCCGCCCATCCCACCCGTCAGTTGACCATCGAGAACCTGAACGTCGACGGCGTGCCGAACGATCCCGACGGAACCCGGTCGGCCCGGGGCCAGTTGTCGACGATCGGCGAGCTCGGCGAGGTCGATCCGTCGATCGTGAGCCACTATGGGCTGACCAGCAAGGACGGGAAGACGCTTCGGATCGGTTGGCTCGACGTCGACCTGGGCTCGTTGCTCGACCCGTCCGTCGTACTGCGGCGTTCCGAAGAGGCTCGCCCGGTCAGCCGGTTCCCGTCGGCCGACATCGACCTGGCCTTCGTGGTACCCGACCCGGTCCCCGCCGGGACGGTGTTGTCCGCGCTCGAAGCGGCCGGCGGCGAACTGCTGGAGTCGGTCACGCTGTTCGACGTGTACCGGGGGGACTCGGTGCCCCAGGACACCCGCAGCCTTGCCTACCACCTCCGTTTCTCCGCCCTCGACCGCACCCTCACCGACGATGAGGTGGGAGCGGCGCGGACTGGCTGTATCGAGGCGGTGGAGTCGGCCTTCGGGGCCACACTGCGCTGAACGCTCCACGCCCACTTCGCTGCTTCAGCTTGGCCGGCTGAGTTGAGGGTTGCGCTGCTGAGCTGAGCCTTGAGCGGCTGCACCACACCTGACCCCTGAAACGATCTCGTGCCCTTGCGCCACGGTCAACCACGGTTAGTGGTGTACCTAACATTCTGAGCGATTCTGTGCCATACTGATCAGCGCAAGGTAACGCCCCCTTGTGCCGGAGCGCCGAGGAGGCCGTTCAATGTTTAAGCCGAGCAAGCGCGGTACAGCCCGGATCGCCGCCTTCGCCGTACTCGTCTCATGCCTGGTCGGCAGCATCCTGGCCATCCCGACGGTGGCAAGCAGCGCGTCCGCGCCGACTGGCCCCTCGCTGACCATTCGTCCGGAGAACGGACTCAACTTCGGAGATCAACTCATCGGAACCGAGAGTAAATCGCGACAAGTGGAGCTGATCAGCGACGGCAGCCAACCCGTCACCCTCTCCATTGTGAAAATACAGAGTTCCCCCCAAAGCGGCGATTTTCATATCACTAAGGACGGTTGCACCAGCAAGACACTTCCTGCCAACTCCAGTTGCACGATCGACGTCTCGTTTCACCCGGTCTCGACCGAGGACAATCGGTACAACGCCAAGATCGTTTTCCCGTACAGCAATATCAGTGATTCCGTTGGCCTCCAGGGGTCCTCAGTCGAGCCCATTGTGGTGACCCCCACTGTCCTCGTGCGTCCCGATCAAGAGGTCGGAACTACCGGCACTCCTGTCGATATCACTGTGCGCAATAACCAGCAGGTGGCGTCGGCGGTTCCTGTTCTGTCCGAATCGCAATACTTCGACCCAGCCCGCGGCCAGTTCGTCATTGACAACGGTTGCAACGTAGCAATTGCTCCTGAAAGCTCATGCAGGATTTCGATGTCGTTCGCGCCACGTAAAGGTACGGGGGACTACTTCGAGGTCTATCTTCTGGGCGTCGGGCCCGGAAACCAGTTCAAAATGGTCATATCTGCCACGGCGACCGCACCGAAGGGTCACCACACGAAGCCGTAAATCGACACTGGTGGTATGCCGGACGGCCGCACGCTGGCTACCGTCAGCGCATCGTCGTTAAACGGGGCCTCATCGCCACTAACGCCTTGCGATGGGTCATCGACCACTGCAGATCTTCACTCAAGAGGGCCGGGATCGTCTCGGAGCAATCCCTCGGCGCCCGATCCGTCATCGAGTTCCTCGAGCAGCGACCGGGTTCGGGGACCAAGCCAGGGTCGGATCCGGTCACGGTCGAGCGGGGACAGACTGTCGAGGAAGGCGTACCCGACGAGTTCAGCCGACTCGATGTCTTGGCTGGCTGCCACGATCTCGATGGCGCTAAGAGCTCGCTCGAGGATAGGCCGGTCGGTTTCGACAGCGGTGAGCCTCAAGGCTACGAAATCGGCCAGCTCCGTGAACACGACGGCTTCGCCCGGTGTGTCGTCGAAGGTGCGCACCAAGTCCAGGTAGATTTGCTCGAACTCGGGCACCTGGTGGAGCAAGACGGCGACGGACGGGTCGTCGGAAAAGTCAATCTTGAAGCCGGAGCGATCGGTGTAGGCGGAGACGTCGGATTCTGGAACTTGTGGTTGTCGAACTTCAGCCGCTGGAACTTGTCGGCGCGGGATTTCTGGTCCTGGGACTTGCGACATGGCGGGGCTCCTACCGAGTTGGCGGAAGGTGTGGCCGCGCCGTCCATTGGTCCCGGTGCCCGGCGATCTGGGATGGTTGGAACGGTAACGAGACGACCAGGCCGTGGTCAAGGGTCAGCTGTTCGACGGTCATGAGCTGAGAAATCGAGGTCGACTGGTATCGGCGACCAGCGATGCCAAGCGCCGACGGTGGGCTCGACGAACGCCGATCAGACTTGCAGAATTTGGCGCACGGTTGCATGTTTATGCGAATCTGCGCATATACTTACAGGATGTCCCCACGCGCCCCGATCAGCCCGACTGTCCATCGGGCTGGGCACACTCCGGACGCGGCTGCGCCATGAAGGTGGGCGTGGTCGGCGCCTCCGGGTATGCCGGCATCGAGCTGTTGCGCCTGTGCGCGTCCCATCCCGACCTGCAAGTGGTCGTGGCCGGGGCGGGAACGGCGGCCGGCTACCTGGTAGCCGACCACACGCCCTCGTTGGCCGCCGCGTACCCGTCGCTGACCTTCGGGTCGACTGAGCCGGCCGACCTCGACGGGCTGGATGTGGTCTTTTTGGCGCTGCCCCACGGGGAGTCACAGCACCTGGTGCCCGATATCGAGTCGCACGTCGGGGTGGTGGTGGACTTGGCGGCGGACTTCCGGTTGCAGGACCCTTCGCTGTACCCGACCTGGTACGGGCACGAGCACACCGCCACGGACCTGTTGGCCCGGTTCCGCTACGGCCTCCCCGAGCTGTTCCGTGACCACCTGCGCGGCGCTCGGCTCATCGCCGCGGCGGGCTGCTACCCGACTGCGACCTCGCTCGCCCTCGCCCCCCTCGTGCGCGCCGGCGTGATCGCCAAGACCGGCATCGTGGTCGACGCAGCGAGCGGGGTCTCGGGGGCCGGGCGGGCGGCCAAGGGGAACCTCCACTTCGGTACGGTCGACGAGGACTTCGTGGCCTATGGGCTCCTCGATCATCGCCACACGCCCGAGATCGAGCAGAACCTCGGCGCTCAGGTCCTCTTCACCCCCCACTTGGCGCCGATGGTGCGGGGCATTCTGGCCACCTGCTATGCCCGCCCGGCTGACCCGGATGGGGGACTGACCACGGCGACGGCGCTCGAGCTGCTCCGCGAGGCCTACCGGGACGACCCGTTCGTGGTGGTGACCCCGGCCTCGCCGTCGACCAAGTCCACGACTGGCTCCAACTGCGCACACATCACCGCGCGGGTCGATGCCCGGACCGGATGGGTGGTGGCGGTGTGCGCGCTGGACAACCTGGTCAAAGGGGCTTCGGGCCAGGCGATCCAGTGTGCCAACCTGGCCCTGGGTCTCCCCGAAGGGACAGGGCTCCCGCTGGTGGGGGCGTACCCATGAGCATCACGACGCCCGCAGGATTCGTGGCTGCCGGCCACGCGTCGGGCATCAAGGCGTCCGGTGCGCTCGACCTCGCCCTCGTGGCCACCGAAGCCGGGGCGTCGGTTCCAGCCGCGGCCACGTTCACCACCAACCTGGCCGCGGCGGCACCGGTCCAGGTCAGTCGGGACCATCTCCGGGCCACGGGCGGCCGCGCCGCCGCCGTGCTCGTGAGCAGCGGAAACGCCAACGCCGCGACGGGGGCGAAGGGCCGTGCCGACGCCGAGCGGATGTGCGCACTGGCGGCCAAGTCCCTGGGCGTGGATGCCACCGAGGTGCTGGTGTGCTCCACGGGGCTCATCGGCATTCCGTTGCCCATGGACCCCATCGAGCCGGGCATCGCCGCCCTGGTGGCCGCCCGCTCGCCATCGGCCCAGGCGGCCGAGGACGCGGCGACGGCGATCCTCACCACCGACGGCGGTCGCAAGCAGGTCCTGGTCGAAGGGGCCGGCTTCACCATGGCCGGGATGGCCAAGGGCGCGGGCATGCTGGCGCCGGACATGGCAACCATGCTCGCCTTCCTCACCACCGACGCAGCGGTGGAGCCCACCGCCCTGGCCGACCTGTTGCGGATTGCCGTCCGCGACTCGTTCAACACGTTGACCGTCGACGGCTGCACCTCGACCAACGACACCGTCACGATCATGGCCAGCGGCCGTGCCGGTCCGATCCACTCCGGTGTGCTGGTCGACGCGGCCACCGAGGCCTGCGCCGGTCTCGCCCGCCAGATGGCCGAGGATGCTGAAGGGGCGACGCGGATCGCTCATGTCCGGGTGACCGGGGCGGGCTCGGACGGAGAGGCCCACCAGGCCGCCCGAAAGGTGGCCGACTCGCTGTTGGTGAAGTGCTCGCTCAACGGGGCAGACCCCTACTGGGGTCGAGTGGTCAGTGATCTCGGCTCTGCCGGAGTTCGGTTCGACATCGACAAGGTGGCCGTCGCCTATGGCGGGGTCGATGTCTGTCGGGACGGCGTGGCCGTCCCCTACAACGACGAAGCGGTTGCCGCCCACTTAGCCGGCAAGACCGTGGATATCCAATGCCGGTTGGGACTGGGCGACGGGGTCGGCGTGGCCATGACCGTCGACCTGGGTTACGGCTACATCGACGAGAACCGGAAGACATCGTGAGTACCGACCCCCAGGCTGCGCCGGACCCGCAGGCTGCGCCGGACCCCCGGGCGGAAACAGGCCCGCAGCCCCGCAGAGTCCAGCCGAACGCCGCCGTTCCCCAGGCCTCGCCTGGTCCCCAGGCTGTGCCGGACCTCCCGTGGGCACCAGCCGACAAGGCGAGCGTCCTGGTGGAGGCCCTTCCCTACATCCGCCGCTTCTGGGGCAAGGTGGTCGTGGTCAAGTACGGCGGCAACGTTCTCCAGTCGAAGCCCGGTGAGCCTGCCATCGACGAGGAGACGGCTCTGGCCTCCTTCGCTGAGGACATCGTGCTGATGCGGTCGGTGGGGATGCTGCCCGTGGTCGTTCACGGGGGTGGCCCCCAGATCGGCGAACTCCTCGGCCGGCTGGGCATGGCCACCGAGTTCCGCGGCGGGTTCCGGGTCACCGATGCCGACACCCTCGACATCGTCCGCATGGTGCTGGTGGGCAAGGTCAACCGGGACATCGTCAGCGCGGTGAACGTCCACGGTGCCCTGGCCGTGGGGCTGTCGGGCGAGGACGCCAACCTGATCACCGCCGAGGCGAAGTCGGAGCACCTGGGCTATGTGGGCGACGTGGTCGAGGTGGATCCGGTGATCGTCCATCAACTGCTGGCCCAGGGCCTGATCCCGGTGGTGGCCACCATCGGGAGCGATGAGACCGGGCAGGCGTTCAACATCAACTCCGACACGGTCGCCGGCCACTTGGCTACGGCGATCGCGGCGGAGAAGCTCGTGTTCCTGACCGACGTGGCCGGGTTGCGATCCGTGCCCGACGACCCGTCGACGCTGATCAGCGCCGTGACTGCCGATGAGCTCGATGCGCTCGTCGCCTCGGGGGCCGCCACCGGCGGGATGATCCCGAAGGCCCAGGCCTGCGCCCAGGCGGTGCGGGCCGGCGTCGGTCATGCCCACATCCTCGACGGCCGGACCCCGCACGCCCTCTTGCTCGAGGTGTTCACCGACGAGGGCGTCGGGACGATGGTGGCCGCATGAGTGCGACCAACGAATCGGAGGGTGGGCGCATGAGGGCGACCGCGAGTCGGGCAGTGGGCACATGAGTTCGACCATGCCCGTCGTTGACCGCAGCGCGCTCATGCACAACTACGCCGAGCCTGCGGTCACCTTCGTCCGCGGCGAGGGCTCGTACCTGTTCGACGCCGACGGACGGAGCTACTTGGACTTCCTCTCCGGTCTGGCCGTCACCTCGCTGGGGCATGCCCATCCGGTCGTGGCCGAGGCAGTGGCCGAGCAGACCCGCACCCTGGTGCACGTGTCCAACCTGTTCGGGAACACCATTGGGCCGGAGGTGGCCGTCACCATCGACCGCCTGATCGGCGGCGGCACCGAGCGGGCCGGTGGTCAGGTGTTCTTCGGCAATTCGGGAGCAGAGGCCAACGAGTGTGCGTTGAAGCTGGCCCGGAGGTGGGCGGGACGAGGGCGGTTCGGCGTGGTCGGCACGTGGGACGCCTTCCACGGCCGGACCCTGGCCACGTTGGCGGCGACTGGCCAACCGGACAAGCAAACGGCGTTCCTGCCCCTCCCTGACGGCTTCGACCATGTGGCGTTCGACGATCTCGAGGCGATGGATGTGGCGTGCGACCCCGACCGGGTCGGTGCGGTGATCCTCGAGCCGATACTGGGAGAGGCCGGGGTGATCATGCCGTCCTCGGACTACCTGGCCGGGGTGCGCCAGTTGTGCAGCGACCGGAACATCCTGTTGATCATGGACGAGATCCAGACCGGATTGGGCCGGACCGGGCAGTGGTTCGGCTTCCAGCATCTGGGGATCGAGCCCGACGTGGTGACCATGGCCAAGTCGCTCGGGAACGGCATGCCCGTCGGCGCCTGCTGGGCCCGGGCCGAAGTGGCGGCGGCCTTCGTGCCCGGCGACCACGGCAGCACGTTCGGCGGGCAGCCCCTGGCCATGTCCGCCGCCCGGGCCACGCTCGGCGTGATGGAGTCAGAGAACGTGCCCGAGCGGGCCAGGCTGGGCGGGGACAGGCTGGGTCGGGGACTGGCTGCACTGCCCAATGTGCGCGGCGTCCGAGGCCAAGGCTTGCTGCTTGCCGCCGAGCTGACCGGCGAGTTCGCGCCCGTGGCCTGCCGCGCTGCGCTCGATGCCGGCCTCGTCGTCAACGCCCCCCGGCGCGACACCCTCCGGTTTGCTCCACCCCTGCTCGTCGCCGACAGCGAGATCGACCATGGGCTGGCTCTGTTGGGTCCGGTGCTCGCGTCGATGCCGGACGCCGGGGTCGTGCGGCCATGACCGGGACCCGGCATTTCTTCGATATCGACAGCCTCACTCCCGCCGAGCTCGGGGTGGTCCTCAGCCTGGCCGAGGTGGACCGGGCGACGTTGGCTCTTTCCCTGGCCGGCCAGGGGGTGGCCCTTCTCTTCGAGAAGCCCTCGGCTCGCACGCGCAACAGCACGGAGATGGCCGTCGTCGCCCTCGGAGGACACCCGGTCTACATCCAGGGTGCGGAAGTCGGGCTCGACGTACGGGAGACGGCCGAGGACGTGGCCCGCACGCTGGCCTGCTACCACTCGGTCCTCTGCGCCCGGGTCTTGGACCATCGCTCGCTCACCCGGATGGCCGCGGCTCTTGACGAGGCCGGTATGCCCGTGCCCGTGGTCAACCTGCTCTCAGACGTGGCTCATCCCTGTCAGGCTCTCGCCGATCTGTTGACCCTCCGCCAGGAGTTCGGGGACTCGCTCGAAGACCGCACGGTGGCCTACGTCGGTGACGCCAACAATGTATGGCTGTCGCTGGCCCTGGCCGGGGCGATGGTGGGCATCACCGTCAATGTGGCCTCGCCCAAGGACTACGGGCCGAGCGACGCCGAGCTTGACCGGGTGAAAAGTCTGGGTGGGTCCGGGCTGGTGACCGAGGATCCAGCCGAAGCCGTGGCCGGTGCCGACGCCGTGTACACCGATGTCTGGACGTCCATGGGGCAAGAAGAGGAATCCGCCGCCCGGCTCGAGGCCTTCGGCGGATTCACCGTGGACGAGGCGCTCATGAAAAGGGCCGCACCAAGCGCCATCGTGTTGCACTGCTTGCCCGCCCATCGGGGCGAGGAGATCACCGCCGGGGTCGTCGACGGACCTCAGAGCAGGGTCTGGCCCCAGGCCGCCAATCGCATGCATGCGATGCGAGGACTCCTGTCGTGGTTGAGCCACACGAGCGACACGAACCCGAACGGGGGCCGGGGATGAAGGTGACCAAGCACCAGCGCCAGCACCGCATCACCAAGCTCTTGGAAATGCGGGCGGTGGGCAGCCAGACCCATTTGGTCGAGTTGTTGGCCGGCGAGGGGATCGAGGCCACACAGACCACGGTGTCGCGGGACCTCGAGGAGCTCGGAGCCCTGAAGGTGCGCCTTCCCGGGGGGGATACGGCCTACGCCCTGCCCGAACTGCCATCCCATCAGGTGGCCCCCGAGGACCATCTTCGGCGCATCCTCGGGGAGTGGGTGGTGGAAGCGGCCTTCTCCGGCAACCTGGTCGTGCTGCGCACGCCACCAGGCTCAGCCCATGTCGTAGGATCGGCTCTCGACCGCAGCGGGTTCCCCGGAGTCATCGGCACCGTCGCCGGTGACGACACGGTGCTGGTGGTGGCGGCCGAGGCCGCCGGGGGAGCCGGCGTCGCAGCCCGGCTGGCCGCGGTGTCCGGGTTGGAGGCGCTATCCGGCCCGTCGGGCGCGATGCTCCCGGACAACGGGGCCCTTCCGCTACCTGCCGCGGCCGCAAAGGCAGCATCGCCAGCACGAGTCACCCAGGCGGCCCGGGTGTCCAGCGGCGGAGCGAACAGTTCGAAGAAACGAGGGTGATCGTGGCAAAACGAGTGGTCCTGGCTTACAGCGGTGGGCTGGATACGTCGGTGGCCGTCCGCTGGCTCATCGAGAACGAGGGCGCAGAGGTCATCGCCGTCGCAGTCGACGTCGGCCAGAACGCCGATGCCAGCGAAGCGGACTGGGACGCCATCCGCGAGCGGGCCCTGGCCGCTGGAGCGATCGAGGCCACGGTGGTCGACGCCCGCCGGGAGATGGCCCAGGACTTCTGTGTCCCCTCCCTGATGGCCAACGCCAAGTACGAGGGAAAGTACCCGCTGGTCTCGGCCCTGTCGCGGCCGGTGATCGTCCGTCACCTGGTGGCCGAGGCCAGGCGCCACGACGCGCGGGCCGTGGCCCACGGGTGCACGGGCAAGGGGAACGACCAGGTCCGCTTCGAGGTCGGTACCCGCGCCCTCGCCCCCGACCTCGAGGTCCTGGCCCCGGCCCGGGTGTGGGGCCTGACCCGCGCCGACTGCATCGAGTACGCGGCCACCTGGGGCATCCCGCTGTCGGTCACCAAGGAGAAGCCGTACTCGATCGACGAGAACCTGTGGGGCAAGGCCATCGAGTGCGGGGTCATCGAGGATCCCTGGAACCAGCCGCCCGAAGACGTGTACACCATGACCAGGCAGACGGCCAGCGAGCCGGTCGAGGTCATTGTGGGGTTCGAGGCTGGGGTGCCCGTGTCGCTCGATGGCCGGCTGCTCGACGCCGACGTGCTCATCGCCGAGCTCAACCAGCTCACCGGGTCCTACGGGTTCGGGCGGCTCGACATGGTGGAGAACCGCCGAGTCGGGATCAAGAGCCGGGAGACCTACGAATGCCCGGGGGCGCTGGCCCTGCTGATGGCCCATGCCGACCTCGAGGACCTGACGTTGGAGCGGGACCTCCATCACGAGAAGGCCCGCCTCGAGCCCCGCTGGTCCGAGCTGGTCTACGACGGGCTCTGGTACTCGCCCCTCAAGCAGGCGCTCGACGCCTTCTTCCTCGAGGCGCAGACCTACGTGACCGGCGAGGTCCGGCTGCGCTGCGAGCCGGGGAAGTGCTTCGTGGTCGGACGTCGGAGCCCAGTGAGCCTTTACGACTACGGGCTGGCCACCTACGACGCGGCCGACACCTTCCATCACGAGGAGGCCGCCGGCTTCGTCCGGCTGTGGGGCCAGGGCGTGGCCACGTGGTCGGCCCGCCAGCAGGTGCCCTCCGCCACCCCGGGCACAGCGGCCCCCGGGTCAGCCGCTCCGACGCCCGCACCGGCCGGTACCACCGCACCCGGCGAGCCCACTGCCGGTACCACCGCACCAGCCGGCCCCACTACCGGCGCTCCCGCTCCCGCTGACCCGACCGCCGGTACCACCGCACCCGCCGACCCCGCTGCCGACGCCTCCGCTCCCGCTGAGCCCGACGCCATCGTCCTCGGCCCGGCCGACACGAGCCTGGCTGCGCCAGGAACTGGCACCGGCTCCTGATGACCCTGTGGCACGGACGGCTGGGCGGGGGCACGGCCGACGAGGTCATGGCCTTCTCGGTCAGCCTGCACTTCGATCAGCAGCTGGCCATCGACGACCTGGCCGGCTCACGGGCGCACGTGCGCGCCCTGGGCCGGGGCGGCATCCTCGACGCCGACGAGGTGGCCACGCTCCTCGCCGCCCTCGACAAGGTGGCGGACGAGCTGGCCGGCGGCACGATGGCCTTCGCCCCCGACGACGAGGACATCCACACCGCCATCGAGCGGCGGGTAACCGAGATCGCCGGCGACGTCGGCGCCAAGCTGCACACCGGTCGCAGCCGCAACGACCAGGTGGCCACCGACCTGCGCCTCTACACCAAACGGGCCCTGCGCGAGGTGGCCACCGGGGTCATCGCCCTCCAGGAGGTCCTGTTGGCCAGGGCCAAGGAGGCGGGTGACACCTACCTGCCGGGCTATACCCACCTCCAGCGGGCCCAGCCCGTGCTGTTGTCCCACCACCTGTTGGCCCACGGCTGGGCCCTGGCCCGCGACCTGGACCGCCTCCTGGCCAGCATCGTCCGGATGGACGTCTCCCCTTTGGGAGCAGGGGCCCTCGCCGGATCATCCCTTCCTCTGGACCCCGATGGCGTGGCTGACGAGCTGGGCTTCACTGGGAGGTTCGAGAACTCGCTCGACGCCGTGTCCGATCGGGACTTCGTGGCCGAGGCCCTGTTCGACTTGGCCATGCTCGGGATCCACCTCTCGCGCATCGGCGAGGAGCTGGTGCTGTGGTCCACCGAGGAGTTCGGCTTCGCCATCCTCAACGATGCTTACGCCACCGGCAGCTCCATGCTGCCCCAGAAGAAGAACCCCGACGTGGCCGAGCTGGCCCGGGGCAAGGCAGGCCGGCTGGTCGGCAACCTCACCGGGTTGCTGGTGACGCTGAAGGGCCTGCCTCTCTCCTATAACCGTGATCTGCAAGAGGACAAGGAGCCCCTGTTCGACTCGGTCGAGCACTCGCAGCTGGCGTTGGCCGCCCTGAGCGGGTTGCTGGCCACCGTGGCCTTCGACAGTGGACGGATGCAGGCCGCCGCCGACGGTCCCGCGGCAGCCGCCGTCGACCTGGCCGAGTGGCTGGTGGAACAGGGAACGCCCTTCCGGCAGGCCCACGCCATCGTCGGCGGTCTGGTCCGGGACTCGATCGAGCGGCACGTGCCCCTGGCCGAGCTGGTCGAAGCACACCCCGCACTGGGGACGGACGCGGTCGCGCTGCTCGAACCGGGCGTCGCCGTCACCCGACGCACCACACCTGGCGCGGCCGGGCCCATTCCTGTCCAGGTCCAGCTCGAGCGGTTCGTCCACCGGGTGGAATCGGACCGGAACCGGATCGGGACCCCCTGACCGTCGGCGGGAGGGGCTCGACCATGGAGCCTGTGACCGGTCCTCCCTGGTCCCGGTGGATCCTGTGACGGGTCCTCCCGGGTCGCGGCGTGGCCCGTGACCAGTCCACGCGGGCTGCCGGTGGAGCCGGTGGCCGGTGCTCACGGGCTGCCGGTGGACCGCAGCGACCTCGAAGCGGACTCGCTCGATGTCGCCCCGTGGTTGCTCAACAAGTTGCTGGTCCGCGACGGCCGGGTCGGCAGGATCGTCGAGGTCGAGGCCTACCGGGGTGCCGAGGATCCGGCGTCCCACGCCTATCGGGGACAGACCAGGCGCAATGCCGTCATGTTCGGACCGCCCGGCCGGCTCTACGTCTACTTCACCTACGGCATGCACTGGTGTGCCAACGTCGTCTGCGCAACCGAGGGCATGGCCCAGGCCGTTCTCCTCCGGGCCCTCGCCCCCGTGGCCGGGGTGGAGAAGATGCGAGCCAGCAGACCAGCTGCCCGTCGTGACCGGGACTTGTGCAACGGGCCGGCCAAGCTCTGCCAGGCGTTCGGTATCACCGGTGCCGACAACGGCTCCGACCTGCTGGGAGGGAGCGCTATCGTGCTGTGCGACGACAGGGTGCCACCGCCCGACGAACCGGAAACGGGCGGCCGGGTCGGGATCACGTCGGCTATGGAGGTCCCGTGGCGTTGGTGGGTTGCGGGCGACGCCAATGTGTCCCGCGGCCCCGCGATTTCGGCCCCCGCGCCGAGGCGATCCGATTGACACCCCAGGCAGCACCATGTAGAGTGGTCAGTCCCGGTGAACGCCCGTAAGGGCGTCGCCAGGCACCACGGGAGAGGCCTCCGGCCCGACCTGTTGGGACTCCGGCACCGACGCTTTCGGGCGTGTGCTTGGTCGCTCCTTGAAAACGGAATAGTGATAGCCAAAAGCCAGTGCGGGCGATCGCGTCTTGACGCGGTCGCTAAGTCAATGCACTGAACGGACAATGTCTGTTCTTTGCCAGTATTAAGTTGGTGGACCG
>DATDHU010000140.1:0-17362 GCA_036521415.1 Acidimicrobiales bacterium | reverse complement strand
TGGCGTCGGGCGGGTATCCGGGCCGCGCCGCGTCGTAGACGTCGGCCACGTGTTCGAAGACCGTGCGTGCCTCCTGGCGCGGATCGGCCAGCCCACTCGGAAGGGGCACGTAGGGAAAGCGCTCTGGACGCGCCTTCGCCGCGTCATCGGCCACGCACGGAGCCTACCGGGAGCCGGGTACACAGGTTGGGTGCGTGTTTGAATATGAGCGATGAGCGGTCGATCGGATGAGCCCGAACCCGATCCGGCCGAAGGCGGCGCCGGGCAGGCAGAGTCCCACCCATTTCCGTGGAAGACGGTCGTTAAGCGTGGGGTCGTGATCGGTCTCGCCGGCTTTGTCATCTATCTCGTGTTCCCCAAGGTCACCGAGGTCTTCGCTTCCTGGCCCCGTCTCTCGACGCTTCAGCCGGCTTGGTTTGCGGTCGCCGTTGGTGCCGAGGCGATCCACTTCATGTGCACGTTCGCACTCCAGCGCATCGCGCTGCGCACCAAGGCCTGGTTCCCGGTCATCACGTCGCAGCTGGCCGGCAATTCCATCAGCCTGATCATGCCCGGCGGCGCCGCAGCGGGAGCGGCGGTCCAGTTCCGAATGCTCGCCACCAGCGGCCAGTCGGGCGGCGGTGTCGTGGGCGGTCTCGCCGCTTTCTCCCTCTTGGGGGTGGGCGGCCTGTTGGCCCTCCCGGTGTTCGTCCTGCCTGTCATCTTGATCGGGAGCCCCATCAATAGGGGTCTGTACAACGCGGCCATCCTCGGTTCGATCGGCTTTGTCGCCTTTGCTGGCTTCACCGCCGTCGTCCTGGCCACCAATGCACCGCTCAAGTGGACTGGGCACCTGGTTCAGCGGATACGGAACGCCGTCCTTCGCCGCCGGCCGCCGCTCACCGATTTGGACCAGAAGCTCCTGAAAGAGCGCGATCTCATCCGGTCGGTGCTGGGCAAGCAGTGGTTGGAGGCCGTGCTCCTGTCGGCTGGACGGCTCGGCTTTGATTTCCTTTGCCTGCTCGCCTCCGTACGGGCAACGGGAAGCCATCCCCGCCCCTCGCTGGTCCTGGTGGCCTACGCAGTATCCGGCATCATCGGGCTGATCCCGATAACACCTGGTGGCCTGGGCATCGTCGAGGCCAGCCTGACCGGTCTCCTCGTATTGGCCGGGACCAGCTCGGGCGATGCCTTCCTGGCCACCCTCACCTACCGGCTGGCCTCCTACTGGGTGCCCATGCTGGCCGGCCCGATCGCCTATGGCGCCTTCCGCTTCCGCTACCGGAAGGTCCCGTCGTCACCTCAAGCGGGACCGCTACCCGCGTGAGGCCGTCACCAACCACTGATGGTATGGCCGAATTCGGCGTTCACTCAGAAGTAGGCAAGCTCCGCAAAGTCCTGGTGCACCGACCGGACCTGAGCTTGCACCGCCTGACTCCGTCGAATCGCGACAAGCTGCTCTTCGACGATGTGGTGTGGGTGGAACAGGCACAGCGCGAGCACGACCAGTTCGTCGAGGAGCTGATCGTCCGTGGGGTCGAGGTTTTCTATGTGCACGACCTCCTCGGGGAGGCGCTGGCCGCGCCGGGCGGGACGGAATGGGCGATTGAGCACACGATCAGCCCGCACACGGTGGGGTCCGCCGCTGTCGATGCGGTACGGGCTGCGCTGGCCGACATGGACCCGGGTACTCTGGCCACCTATCTGGTGGCGGGACTGACCCGCGCCGAGCTCATCGAGTATGCCGGCTCCGACCTGGCGAGGAGCACGAAGGTGGCCTCGGTGGTGAACCCGGGGTGGGCCTCGGTCGGGGCCCGGGGGGCGACCTCGAGGACCGACGAATCGCCGTTCGTCCTACCTCCGTTGCCCAACCACTTGTTCACACGTGACAGTTCGTCCTGGATCTACAACGGCGTGTCGCTCAACCCGATGTACTGGCCGTCGCGTCAGCTCGAGACGATCAACATCGGTGTCATCTACCGGTTCCACCCGATGTTCAAGGATGCAGACTTCACCTTCTGGTACCAGGACGCCGTTCACAGCGACGGGCAGGATGAGCCCAATGAGCACGATCAGCCCGATGAGCCGGCCATTCAGCGCGATGAGCTGGACATGCGGGGCTTCGGACGGTCGCTCGAAGGCGGGGACGTGATGCCGGTCGGAAACGGCACGGTCCTCATCGGCATCAGCGAGCGGACGGCTCCGCAGATGGTCGAGGTGCTGGCCAGACGATTGTTCTCGTGGGGTGGTGCTGAGCGTGTGATCGGGGTGGAGCTCGAGAAAAAGCGGTCGTACATGCACCTGGATGTCGTGTTCACCTTTATGGACCGGGACACGGTGACCGTCTATCCCAAGGTGATCGACACCACCAAGGCGTTCAGCATCCGACCCGGCGACAAGCCAGGATCGATCGACGTCACACCGGAGTCCGCCTTTCTTGCTGCGGTGGCCCACTCGATCGGGATCGAGGAGAGGGATCTGCGGGTGATCACCACGGGAGGCGACGAGGCGCAACAGGAACGGGAACAGTGGAACAGTGCGAACAACGTGGTGGCCATCGAGCCTGGCGTGGTCGTCGCCTACTCGAAGAACGTCTACAGCAACCAGAAGTACCGGGACGCCGGCATCGAGGTCGTGGAGATCGAAGGCTTCGAGGTGGGCAAGGGCCGCGGTGGCGGACACTGTATGACCTGCCCCCTGTTGCGCGATCCCTGAGGAATGATTCGTCATTCACCACTCGAATTGCGGGATGGAGTACCTCATTCATGGCGTCATGCGGGACTTCTGGCGAAAAGCCTGGAGACTGCGGAACTGGGCTGACGGTTTCAACGATGTCGGGACTCCAGGGGGCAGGTGCCCCGCGCGTTCTGGAAACCGATCGAAGCCAGGGGTACCATCAAGGTATTGGACGCCGCAGGGCGTACCTGCGGCCACTTCGATTCACCCGTGATGGGAGAATTCGGTCAGCCCGACTTGGGTTACTACGGGCGAGAGGGATGGCGAACATTGGACATCGGATTCGATCACGTTACGATCTGCGTCGTCGATCTCGAAGATGCCAAGCGATTCTTTGAGCTGCTGGGCTTCGAGGAAGTAAAGGCCGTGGTGGTGTCTGGACCGGTCATGTCGCGCTACATGGGGATCGCCGACTGGGAAGCGGACCACCTCACCCTCGTGCACGGGAAGGCATCCTCACACCAGGAGGTCCAGCTACTCCGCTTTCATCAACCGGCACCCGAGGTCGATTCCGAGACGGGAAACCTGGCCAGGACGGGCTTCAGTCACGTGTGCTTCCGGGTGGACGATCTGGACGCGACACTGGCGAGCCTGCGTGCAGGTGGGTTCGCGGCGCGCAATGAAACTATGGACTTCCATGACCGACGTCTGGTCTTCGTGGAGGGCCCGAGCGGTGTCGTCATCGAGCTCGCACAGTGGGACCAAGATGCCCTCGAACCGAACAGGGGATAAGCCCTCGAACGGGAGGGGCGATAGCCCTTCCGTGAGTCAACGTCTCGAAAAGATACTGCTCAGCACATAGGCCCGGTAGCGTCCCGCATCGGGTTGGGCATCAGTCAGCTGCTCGAAGCGATCGAAGAACTCACTACAGAGCTGGCCCGGCTCGATCCCACGAGCCCCTGGTGAGAAGAGATCACGCGTCAGGCTCGCCTCGGAGAAGGCACGGACGAAGTTCGAGTACGTGCTCGCGTATGCATGCGAGTCTCCGTCACGCTCGAGTTGCTCCCAGTAGGGGTCGGGAATCTCCTTCAGATTGGAGCCGATCAAGGTGAGCTGACCGGCGAGTGCGCCACCCGGCTCGACGGGCGCCGCTACTTCCCGCTCGCTCCGGCAGTAGACCGGGAAGACGTAGTGGGCAAGGATTTCCGAGTCCAGGAGCTCGTCGTCTACGAGGTCGCAACACACCCGCCACATTTGGTCAAGAAGACCAGCAGCCGACACTCGGTCCCCATCGGTGGCGATTCCCTGAATGAGCAGGTGTCCTCCGTGAGCCAGTTCAGCCGCACGTGCACCGAGCAAGCTGCACCAATCTTCCGCCGCTCGTGCAGCCAGCTGCTCGCGGGCCCTGCCGTTCGCCGCCGAGAAGTACATGCCATCCACCGGTCCGACCTCCGGTTGCTCTCGAAACCAATGTGCTGCGTTGGAACAGAGCCCGAGGTGCACACTGCCATCGGCTACGACCTGTCCAAAGAAGCTTCCGGCCGCCGCCGTCGAATAGATCGGGCCCGGCTCATCCAGATAGCCACCGGGCGCAGCGGCCAGCTCGAACAGGGAGCTGAAGTCGCTCGTCGGTAGATCGTTGTGCACTGCGATGATGGGTAGCACCGCCTCGCGTTCCCGAACGGCGCGAATGGCAGTATGCATCGCCAACACCGATGTGGAACCGGTGCCCGCCCCGTAGTCGGCAATGGTCACGGCGCCGCGGATTCCATCGAGCGCCAAACTGGCGGCAGCGTTTCGGATTTCGGCTTCGCCGGCCTGAATGACGCGTCGCTGGTACTCCGAATGTGCGTCATAGAAGCCTCCACCCTTCATGCCCGTGGTGGTGGCTTCGGATGACTGCTTCACTCGGTCGATCCTATGACGCTGCTCGTCGTCCTGCGGATGTGGCTCGTGGGTTGGGCTCATGGCAAGGGGACGATTACGGCATCGGAAATCCGCCCTACAAAGGGGTCCAACGCACCCGCAAACCAGCTCGATCCCACTCCGACCCGTCGAGCAAGTCGTGACCGCGAAACAATTGCGCAACCGAGCCGCCGGCACAACACGGCCATTCGAAAGGAAGACTCGGGAGGGGCGGTCTTCTCATGAGAAAAACCGCCCCTCACCTGCACGTTCGAGCCGGGTGGAGGCGAAGGGACTCGAACCCTCGAACCTCCTGACTGCCAGTCAGGCGCTCTACCAGCTGAGCTACGCCCCCGAAGGTGGCAGTCAGGTTATCAGCAGGCCACCCCGGTCCTCGACGGTCCAGCTCGGTACTCGTCACCATGATCACGCAGTACCCGT
Organism: Acidimicrobiales bacterium; assembly: GCA_036521415.1. GTDB lineage: Bacteria > Actinomycetota > Acidimicrobiia > Acidimicrobiales > RAAP-2 > DASXMT01. Next base: position 12,361 of record DATDHU010000140.1, on the reverse strand, counting down.
CAACGCGATCAAACGGTTGGGGCCAGCCCCCTGGCCAGCCGGGGCACCGCTGCCCACCGGTACCATCTGCACCATGGCACGGGCCTATGACGTCGTCGAAGTCGAGAAGAAGTGGCAACGGCGCTGGGCCGACGAGGGCACCTACGAGGTGGATGCCGACGATCCCCGGCCCCCCTGGTACGTGCTGACGATGTACCCCTATCCGTCGGGACCGGCCCACATGGGCCACGTGCGCAACTACACCTTCGGTGACCTGTTGGTCCGTCAGCGCACCATGCTGGGCCACGCCGTCCTCTCCCCGTTCGGATTCGACTCCTTCGGGCTGCCGGCGGAGAACGCGGCCATCAAGACCGGTGCTCACCCCCGGATCTTCACCGACGCCCGGATCGCCGAGCTCAAGGCGTCGATCACCTCCCTCGGCGCCGTCTACGACTGGCGGAGAGAGATCCGGAGCCACGACCCGTCCTACATCAAGTGGAACCAGGTCATCTTCACCCAGCTGCTGGAAGCCGGCCTGGCCTACCGGGCCAACGCCCCGGTCAATTGGTGCCCGGGCTGCCAGACCGTCCTGGCCAACGAGCAGGTCCTCCCCGACGGCACCTGCGAGCGTTCCGGCGACCTGGTCGTCAAGCGGGACCTGGAGCAGTGGTTCTTCCGCATCACCGACTACGCCGACGAGCTGCTGGCCGACCTGGACGCCCTGGACTGGCCCGAGCGGGTCAAGACCATGCAGCGGAACTGGATCGGCCGCTCGGAGGGCGCCGAGATGGATCTGCCCGTGGTGGGCCGGGAAGGAAGCGATCACGGCGGCCAGGAGGGCAGCGACCTCGACGAGCCATTGGCGCTCACGGTGTTCACCACCAGACCGGACACCTCGTTCGGCATGACCTACGCGGTGGTCGCCCCCGAGCACCCCCTGGTCGACGAGCTCACCACCGACGAGCACCGCGGCGCGGTCGACGAGCTCCGCCGGCGCGCCGCGGCCAGCTCGGAGATCGAGCGCACCGCCGAGGGTGGGGGAGCGGTCGGTCTGGCCAAGCGGGGCGCCTTCACCGGCTCCTACGTCCGCAACCCGTTCACCGACCAGCCTGTGCCCGTCTACGTGGCCGACTACGTGCTCATGGGTTACGGGACCGGCGCCATCATGGCCGTCCCGGCCGAGGACACCCGCGACTGGGACTTCGCCGAGGCCTACGGCCTCCCCTACGTCCGGACCGTCCAGCCACCCGAGGGCTGGGACGAGCACGGCGGCCCCGACGGCGGCCCGGGGGGTGCCTACACCGGCACGGGCGAGAAGATCAACAGCGAGTGGCTGAACGGCCTCGACATCCCCACGGCCAAGGCTCGGGCCACCGAGTGGCTCGAGTCCCAGGGGATCGGCGCCCGCAAGGTCAACTACCGGCTCCGGGACTGGTTGGTCTCCCGCCAGCGCTTCTGGGGCTGCCCCATCCCCGTCGTCTACTGCCCGGACCACGGCATCGTTGCGGTGCCCTTCGACCAGCTCCCGGTGCTCGCCCCCGACGACGTCGAGTTCCTGCCCACCGGCCAGTCGCCGCTGGCTACCAATGAGTCGTTCCTCAACACCGCCTGCCCGATCGACGGTGGCCCGGCGGTGCGGGAGACCGACACCATGGACACCTTCGTCGACTCGTCCTGGTACTTCCTCCGGTTCTGTGACCCGTGGAACGAGGACCGCCCGTTCGACCAGGACAAGGTCAGCCACTGGATGCCGGTGGACCAGTACATCGGCGGTGTCGAGCACGCCATCTTGCACCTGCTCTACGCCCGGTTCTACACCAAGGCCCTGGTTGACATGGGCATGGCCCCCAAGGGCCTCCGTGAGCCGTTCACCCGTCTGTTCACCCAGGGCATGGTGCGCATGGACGGCCACAAGATGTCGAAGTCCCGCGGCAACCTGGTGGCCCCGTCCCACTACATCGACACGGTCGGGGCCGACGCACTCCGACTGTTCCACCTCTTCGTCGGGCCGCCGGCCGACGACGTCGACTGGACCGAGCAGACCGACAGCGTCATCGAGGGTTGCGGCCGGTTCTTGGACCGGGTCTGGCGCCTGGCCGCGAGAACCGACGAGGACACCCCCCTGCGGGAGGGCGGGCTCACGCCGGAGGACACCGCCGTGCGTCGCAAGACGCACCTGCTCATCGACAAGGTGAGCCGGGACTACGAACGCTGGTCGTACAACACCGCCGTGGCCGAGTGCATGGCCTTCGTCAACCTGCTCCAGCCCTACGTGCGTGAGGGCGGTCAGGCCGAAGTGGTGGCCGAGGCGGTCGACACCCTGTTGTTGCTGTTGGCCCCCATGACCCCCCACCTCACCGCCGAGTTGTGGGAGCTGCGCCACGGCGACCACATCCACCTGCGGCCCTGGCCGATGGCCGACCCGGCGCTGGCCGTCGAGGAGCAGGTCACCCTGGTTGTGCAAGTAAACGGCAAAGTGAGGGACCGAATCGAAGTCGCCCCGGACATCGACGCCCACGAAGCCGAGCACCTGGCCCTCGGGTCGCCCAGGATCGTCGAGGCCCTCGGGGGCGGGGCGCCCAGGCGGGTGATCAGCCGGCCGCCCAAGCTGGTCAACGTCGTCATCTGATCCCAACGTGGGCCCTCTGGGCCCTTGTGACGGTCTGGTCGATGGATCGACCCCTGGTCCCCACTTTGACGTTGACGTAAAGAAACGATAACCTTCACGTCAACGTAAAACTCACCGGAGGACCGCCTTCCGGGGGACGGGGACACGACGGCCGTGGCAAGAGGCGTGGAAACGGAAGCACCGGGCGGCAACTACAAGTGGCAGGCCCTGAGTATCACGACCACGGGCGTGCTCATGGCCACCATCGACGGGACGATCATGCTGATCGCCCTGCCCGACATCTTCCGGGGCATCAATCTGAACCCGCTGCTGCCCGGCAACAGCTTCTACCTGCTGTGGATGATCCTGAGCTTCCTGGTCGTGACCAGTGTCCTGGTGGTGAGTCTCGGCCGCCTGGGCGACATGTACGGGCGATCCCGGATGTACAACCTGGGCTTCGCCGTCTTCACCTTCTTCTCGCTGTTGCTCTCGGTCACCTGGATGACCGGCTCGTCGGCCGCCATCTTCTTGATCGTGGTCCGGGTGTTCCAAGGGGTGGGGGCGGCGTTGCTGTTGGCCAACTCCTCGGCCATCCTCACCGACGCATTCCCGGTCCACCAGCGGGGTCTGGCCCTCGGGATCAACCAGGCCGCGGCCATCAGTGGGACGTTCATCGGCCTGATCCTGGGCGGGGTCCTGGCCCCGATCAACTGGCGGCTGATCTTTCTGGTCTCGGTGCCGATCGGCCTGTTCGGGACGATCTGGGGCTACATCAAGCTGCGGGAGCTGGCCCGGCACAGGCGGGCCAAGATGGACTGGGCCGGCAACGTCACGTTCGCCGCCGGACTGATCCTGGTGATGATCGGCATCACCTACGGGATCGAGCCCTACGGCCGCCAGACCATGGGATGGCAGAACCCGCGGGTGATCGGCGAGCTGGCCCTCGGGGTCGCCCTCCTGGTCGTCTTCGCCTTCATCGAGTCGAGGGTCGAAGAGCCGATGTTCCGGCTGCCGCTCTTCCGCATCCGGGCCTTCACCGCCGGGACCCTGGCCAGCTTCGTCTCGGCCATCGGCCGGGGCGGGCTCATGTTCATGCTGATCATCTGGCTCCAGGGCATCTGGCTGCCGCTGCACGGCTACGACTTCATCCGGACGCCCCTGTGGGCCGGGATCTACATGATCCCGCTGACGGCGGGTTTCCTGATCGCCGGGCCGATCTCAGGGATCCTGAGCGACCGGTTCGGCGCCCGCCCGTTCGCCACCGGCGGGATGCTGGGGTCGGCACTGGGGTTCGTCCTGCTCGAGCTGCTGCCCATCAACTTCCCGTACTGGGCCTTCGGGTTGCTGCTCTTGTTCATGGGCCTGACCATGGGGGCCTTCGGCGCACCCAACCGGTTGGGGGTCATGAACAGCCTCCCGCCCGAGGACCGCGGCGCCGGCGCCGGGATGAACACCACCTTCCAGAACTCGGCCCAGGTCCTGTCCATCGGCATCTTCTTCTCGCTGATGATCGTGGGCCTGTCCACCGGATTGCCGGCCAGCCTCTACCACGGGCTGGTGAGCCAGGGCGTGCCGAATGCAGCCGCCGACAAGGTGGCCCACCTGCCCCCGGTGTCCACCCTGTTCGCCGCCTTCTTGGGCCTGAACCCGGTGCAGAACCTCCTCGGGCCCCAGGTCCTCGGGCACGTGACGCACGCCCAGGCGCAGGTGCTCACCGGGCACAGCTTCTTCCCCTCACTGATCGCCGGGCCGTTCCGGCAGGGCCTCCACGCCGCCTTCGACTTCGCCATCGTGGCCTGCCTCATCGGGGCGGCCACCTCGTGGACCCGGGGCAAGCGCTACGTGCACGATGCCGGACCCGATCCCGTTTCTGGTGCCGGCACCGCCGTCGCCACGGTAGCCGGTGCGGGTGTGGCCGGTGCCGGTGCCGGCGTGGCGGGTGCCGGCGTGGGTCCCGGCGTGGCGGGTGACGGTGCCGGTGTGGCGGCCGAGAGCGTGGAGGAGACCCCCGAACTGGTCCCGACGGCCACGATGGTCACCACCCAGGAGGTCGCCCGATGAGCAGCGACGACCAGGTGACAGTGGACAAGTCGCCTACCCTGCGGATCGGCGAGGTGGCCAAGGCCACCGGGCTCACCACCCGGACCCTGCGCTACTGGGAACAGCTGGGCCTCCTCTCACCCAGCAGCCATCGGGAGAGCGGGGAACGCCTGTACAACGCCTCGGCCATCGAGCGGGTGGGCCGGATCCGCGAGCTGCAGAACCTGCTCGGGTTCTCACTGGCCGAGGTGAAGGTGGTGCTCGACGCCGAGGACGACCTGGAGCGGATCCGGAGCGACTACCGGGCGAACAAGACCGACCCCCGTCGCCGGCGCGACCTGCTGGTGGAGCTGATCGCCGCCAACGACACCCTGCTCGAGCGGCTCGACGACACCGTTGGGCGGATCCGGGCCTTCCGAGACGAGCGCGCCGACAAGGGCAAGCGCATGCGCAAGACGCTGCGCGAGCTCGACGCCGAGCATGCCGCCCCAACCCGGTAGGCGGGTCCACCGGACGAGCAGAGCCTGAGCCGGGTCGGATACGGTCTTTTGCGGGCCGACGGTGGCATCGGGGAACGGCCGGAGACATGGGGGCGAACATGGCGAACGTGCTAGAGGGCCGGGTGGCGCTGGTGACCGGCGCCAGCAAGAACATCGGCAAGGGGATCGCCATCCAGGTCGCGGCCAGCGGTGCCGCGACCTACCTGACGGCTCGCTCCCTCGAGGACACGCCCGGGCGCCTGGCCAGCCTCGAGCGGACGGTGGCCGAGGCCGAAGCGGCCGGCGGTCGCGCCATCGCCATTGCGTGTGATCACGGCGACGACGAGCAGGTCGATTCGGTGTTTCGGCGCATCGTCGACGAGCAGGGACGGCTCGACCTCGTGGTCAACGTGGCCTCACCCGACTTCTCGACCATGGTGGGCGTGCCGTTTTGGGAACTGCCCTTTGACGACATCACCCGTTGCCTCCAGATCGGGCCGCGTTCCGACTACGTGACCACCGCCCTGGCCGCGCGCGTGATGCTGCCCCAGGGATCGGGCCTCATCGTCAACGTGTCCTCCCACGGTGCGGAGGGCTACCTCCTGTCCGTTCCCTATGGGGTCGGCAAGGCGGCAATCGACAAGATCACACGCGACACCGCGCTCGAGCTGAAGCCGCACGGCGTTGCCGTCGTGTCGCTGTGGCCTGGGCTGGTGCTGACCGAGGGCCTCTTGTCCCAGGCGGTGGTCAACGCCGATGGCACCACGCAACTGCACGGGCTCGACCTGGCCTTTGGCGAGACGCCCGCGTTCAACGGCAAGGCCGTGGTCGCTCTGGCCTCGGACAGGCAGATCCTGGAGCGCACCGGCGGATCGTACTGGTCGAGCCGGCTCGCCCGGGAGTACGGCTTTGCCGAGGACGACGGTTCCCTCCCACCCGAGCTGGTGGACGGCATGACCACCATCATGGACTCCGATGACATCCCGGCGTTCTGGCGGGGCGTCGACCGCTTTGCCGGCACCGACGGTGACTGAGGTCCCTAGCGCTTGAAGCCGGCCACCAGGGTCCGCCAGTGTTCGGGCTCGAGCGGGTAGGGGGCATAGAAGTTGAAGCGGTCGACGATGTCCCCATAGCGGTCGAGCACCTTGGCCGGGAGCTCATCGAGCTCGCTGACGATGGCGAAGGTATCCAGCACCTCGTCGTCGATCAGCTTCGTCATCTCCGACCACGCCCCCCGCTTGGACAACGTGTTGAGCTCGGGCTGCAGGTCGCCCCAGCCGTGGAGCTCCAGGACGGGCCGGTAGGCGGGGGTGGAGCCGTAGAAGGCGAGCTGGGACTTCACTGCCGTGGTGGCCTTCTCCCACTCGGCCGGATTGGAGCCGGTGACCACCAGGCCCGGGAAGGAGATCTCCACGTCGGCCCGCGTCTTGCCCGCTCGGTGCAGCCCACGCTCGAGGGCGGGCACGGTGACCTCGCGCAGATAGCGCTCGGTGGTGAAGGCGTGGGCCAACAACCCGTCGGCTGCCTCGCCGGCCACCTCGGTCATGAGCTCGCCCACCGCGGCCAGGAACACCCGGGGATGGCCGTAGGGGTTGGGACCGGGGTCGAACATGGGGGTCATCAGGGTGTGCCGGTAGAACTCGCCCCGGAAGGCCAGGCGGCTGCCGTCGGACCAGCTGGCCCAGATGGCCCGCATGGCCAAGATGAGCTCCCGCATCCGGGGGGCCGGATGGGACCAGGGCATGGAGAAACGCTTCTCGATGTGCGGCTTGATCTGTGAGCCCAGCCCGAGCATGAACCGGCCCTTGGACATGGTCTGGATGTCGTTGGCCAGCATGGCCAGGTTCATGGGGCTCCGGGCGAAGGCCACCGCGATACCCGTGCCCAGCTTGACCCGCTCGGTGTGCTCGGCCGCCAGGACCAGAGGGAGGAACGGGTCGTGAGAGGTCTCGGCCGTCCACACGCCGTCGTAGCCGAGCTCCTCGGCCTGGCGCGCCGACTCGACCACGCCGCTCGGGTCGAAGCCGATGCCCCCGTCCACCTCCACCCGGCTAGGGGCCTTCGTCCCGAAGGAAGCGCTCGAGCTCGGCGGCGATCTCGTCGCCGCTCGGGACCTCGATGTCGATCCCGAACGGGTTGGCCTCCTCGGAGTCGATGGAGGACTCGAGGCGCCGCACCATGTCGGTGTGCTCGGTGTTGTCGGCAATGAGCTCGTCCACCTGGCGCCGGGAGGCCTCCGCGGCTCGGCGCACGGCCGTCGTGTCGAAGGCCAGCCCGCTCACCGCCGACAGGCCGTCCATCAGCGCCGCGCTGGCCTCGGGGAAGGGCATGGCCGCCACGTAGTGGGGGACCCGAGCCCACAACGAGATGATGGGAACGTCGACGGCGCCGATGGCGACCTCGAGGGCGGCCTGGACCCCGGCGGGCACCTCCAGCGTCCCCTGGACGAAACCGACCCGGCCGGCCAGTTCGGCCGACTGGGGCGGGACGGTGGATGCCAGCCGGACCGGGCGGGTGTGGGGGGCGGGGGCGGGAAAGGCCCCGAGTCCCACCACCATGCGGACCCCGAGCCGTTGGACCAGCTCGACCACGGCGGTGAGGAACGACTTCCAGCGGAAGTCGGGCTCGGGCCCGACCAGGTACAAGACGTCGGCGCCGGTCCTGTCCGTGCCCGCGATGACCTGGATGGAGGGCCAGTTGAGCTCGGTGGTGATCCCGTTGACCAGCTGGGCGATGGGACGACGGGCCCGCTGGTCGATCAGCGCCTCGGTGTCGAAGGTGGCGACCGGGGTGGTGCCCGACGTGCCCACCAGCTCGGCCACAGCCGTCGATGCGCCCAGCCCTGCGTCGACCCAACCCTCCAGCGCCACGACCAGCACCGGGTCCTCGAGGCGGGACCCGATGGGCTCGCCCCAATCCGGGTCGATCGTGTAGATCGGCGTGCCCGGCTCGGTCACAACGACTCCACCTCGGCCAGGGCGCGCTCGCCCAACCGGCCGACCTGGACGGGGAACATGTCGACGTTGCTCCGGTCTCCGGCCGCGGCCCCGCCCTCGTATCGGGCGTAGACCCCCTGGATGATGCAGCCCAGCTTCCAGAAGCCGAATGCCTTGTAGTAGGGCACGGCGGACAGGTCCCGGTCGGACAGCGCGGCGTAACGCGCCACCAGCTCGGCCCGGGTGGAGAACCCGGGCAGCCGGGTGGGCCCCACGCCGATGAGCGACGCCTCGATGTCCTCGGGCTCGGTCCAGTAGACGAGGAGGAGGCCGAGGTCGGCCAGCGGGTCACCGAGGGTGCAGATCTCCCAGTCGAGAATGGCCCGCACCGTGCCGTCGTCCCCGATCACCGTGTTGTCCAGCCGGTAGTCGCCGTGGACGATGCCCACCCCCTGCTGCTCGGGGACGCGGGCGGCTAGGAGGTCGTGGACCCGGTCGATGATGGCCGGACCCGGCTTGCCCCCCACCTCCGACTGGGTGAACTGGCCGTGCCAGCGTTTCAGCTGTCGCTCGATATACCCCTCGTGCCGCCCGAACTGGTCCAGGCCGACGGCCGCCACGTCGACGTCGTGGAGCCGGGCGAGGGTGTCGATCAGCGACTCGCCGGCATGGCACCGGGTGGCCTCGTCCAGTCCGGCGGCGGCGGCCTCGTCCCGGAGGATGAGCCCCTCGACGAAGTCCATGACGTAGAACGGGGCGCCGTTCACCGAGTCGTCGGTGCACAGCCCGTATGTCTCGGGAACGGGTACGTCAGTGGCCCCCAATGCGGTGATCACCGTGTGCTCGCGCTTCATGTCGTGCGCGGTCGGCAGCACGTGGCTCACCGGCGGGCGGCGGAGGGCCAGCGACCGTCCGGCGGCATCGGTCACCCGGTAGGTGAGGTTGGAGCGGCCACCGGCGATCAGCTCGAAGGTGAAGGGCGCCTCGACCCCGTCGACGGTGTCCGCCAGCCACGCGCTGACCGCAGGTACGTCTATCCCCTCCACCAGTGTCGCTGAGCTTCCGGTCATGACACGACGCTACCGCCCCGGGCGAGGCGTCCTGGGAGCGCCAGCCGTTCTTCCAGCGTGGGAGGCCTTCCCGATCTTGCTCGAGCCGTGCCCGGCATCGTCTCTCGGCCACCGCCCGGTACGCCCGCGGGCCGGGCCCGGCATCGTCTTCAGGCCCTTCCCGGTATTCTCGTGGCGATGATCGAAGTCACCGATGCCACATTCGAACAAGAGGTCCTCCGCCGCTCGAGCCAGGTTCCCGTCGTGGTGGACCTGTGGGCACCGTGGTGCGGGCCGTGCCAGACCCTCGGACCCATTATCGAGAAGGCGGTCGACGCCACCGAGGGTGCCGTGGTCCTGGCCAAGGTGAACGTGGACGAGAACCCATCGATCTCCCAGAGCTTCCAGGTGAAGTCCATCCCCGCCGTCTTCGCCCTCCGCGGCGGCAAGGTGGTCGACGGGTTCATCGGCGCCCAGCCCGAGGCGGCGGTGGCCGAGTTCGTGGCCAAGCTGGCCCCGCAGCCCACCGAGGCCGACCTGCTGGCCGAGCAGGGCCTGGCCGCCGGGGATGCGGGACTGTTGCGACAGGCCCTCGAGCTGCAGCCGGACCATGCCGGCGCCATCGTCGGCCTGGCCGGCCTGCTCATCGCCGACGGCGAGACCGACGAGGCGCTGGCCATCCTGGCCCGGATTCCCGAGAACCCGGAGACCCGTCGGCTCCAGGCCGAGGCGCGGCTGGCCGCACAGCAGGTGTCGGTGACCGACGAAGCGATCGACGTACTGCTCGACGGCCTGTTGGATCGGGTCCGAGAGGACGACAGCGCCCGGCAGGAATTCGTGGACCTGTTGGAGACCCTGGACCCGGCCGACCCGCGGACCACGACCTACCGGAAGGCGTTGTCGGCCCGACTGTTCTGATCGGTTCGGATCGGTCCAGCCCCGGTCGTTTGCCGGCAGGTAGCGTCGCGTCGTGGCACCCACCTTCCTCACCCTGGGCGACCGGCGCGCCGACATCCGGTACCGGGCCATGGTGATGGGCATCCTCAATCGGACCCCTGACTCGTTCTTCGACAAGGGGGCCACCTACGACTTCGATGCCTTCCTGCGCCGGGCCGAGGTGTTAGTGGAAGAGGGAGCGGACATCCTCGACGTCGGCGGGGTCAAGGCCGGTCCGGGGCCCGAGGTGACCGAGGCCGAGGAGCTCGAGCGGGTGATCCCGGCCATCGAGGCGCTCCACGAGCGTTTCGACGTCCCGCTGTCAGTCGACACCTGGCGGTCCTCAGTGGCCAGGGACGCGTACGGCGCCGGGGCCGTGGTCGGCAACGACATCAGCGGGTTCGGCGACCCCGAGTACCTGCCGGCCGCCGCCGCCGCCGGCGCCACCGTCGTGGCCACGCACATCCGCCTCGGTCCCCGGATCCCCGACCCCGAGCCGGTCTATGACGACGTGGTCGAGGCGGTCCGCACCTTTCTGGTCGATCGGGCCACCCGGGCCACGGCCCTCGGGCTCACCCCCGATCGCATCGTCCTGGACGCCGGCCTCGACCTGGGGAAGACGGCCGAGCAGTCGCTCACCCTGCTGCGGGCCTCGTGGGTCCTGGCCGACCAGGGATACCCGCTCCTGCTCTCGGCCTCCAACAAGACCTTCCTGGGGAAGGTCCTCAATCTCGACATCAACGAACGGGGACCGGCCTCGCTGGGAGCAGCCGCCCTGGGCGTCTCGATCGGATGCCGCATCGTCCGCGCCCACGATGTGGCCGGCACGCGCCACGTGTGCGACTCGCTGGCCGCCATCGAGCGGGAGCGGGCCGAGGCCGCGACCACGCCGGTCGGGGGCTGACGGTGCCGGCGACAGCGACCGACGTGCGCCCGGCCTACCTGGTCAAGGGGGACGACCCCTCGCTGGTGGCCCAGGCCGTCCACGGGTTGATGGAGGACCTGGTGGGCGGGTCCGACCCCAGCCTGGCCGTGGAGGAATTCGGCGGCCCGGGGGCGGACGACCTGGACGTGGGCCTGGTGATCGACGCCTGCACGACGCCGCCGTTCCTGGTGGAGCGCCGGGTCGTGGTGGTGCGGGACGCCGGGCGGCTCAACGCGGCCGAGGGCGGCCGGCTGACCGCCTATCTGGAGGACCCGCTGCCCACCACGTCCCTGGTGCTGGTGAGCGGGGGCGGCACCATCCCGGCTGCGCTGGCCAAGTCGGTGGGCAAGGTGGGCGACGTGTTGAACACGGCGGTGGGCACCGGGAGGGCCCGGACCCAGTGGCTGGCCGAGCACCTGCGTGGCGCGCCGGTCCGGCTCGACGGCGCGGCCACGGCCAAGTTGGGCGAGCACCTGGGCGGCGACATGGGTCGGCTCGCCGGCCTGCTCGACACCCTGGCCGCCGCCTACGGGGTCGGGGCCACGGTCAAGGTGAACGACCTGGCACCGTTCCTCGGGGAGGCCGGCTCGGTGGCGCCGTGGGACCTGACCGATGCCATCGACAGCGGTGACGCGGCCAAGGCGCTGGGACTCCTCCACCGCATGACCGGTTCCGGGGAGCTCCACCCACTGGCAGCCATGAGCCTGTTGCATCGGCACTACCGCCAGATGCTCCGGCTCGACGGTTCGGGGGTGACCTCGCCGGGGGAGGCGGCCGAGCTACTCGGCTTGCGCGGCGCCTATCCAGCCAAGAAGGCGCTGGCCCAGAGCAGGCGACTGGGGACGGCCCGGATCGCCCGGGCCGTCAACCTGCTGGCCGTCGCCGACCTGGACCTCCGTGGTGTGTCGGCCCTGCCCGGGGAGCTGGTGCTCCAGGTGCTGGTGGCTCGGCTCAGCCGGCTCGTGCGCCAGGGTCGCTGAGCGGCGCCCGGGGCTGCGCCCGCCCGGTCGGCGGCCCGGTCCCGCCCGGTCGGCGGCCCGGTGCGCACTGCTCACCGGAAGTCCCGCGAGGGCGGTACCGGCCCCAGCTCGAGGGGCTCGATCCGCTCAGCCACCAGGTTGATGGCCCCGTCGCCGCGTTCCAGCCGCCCCCGGACCATCAGGGCGGGGGAGAACCGGGCCACCGATCGCCACCGCACCCACGCCCCCCGGGAGCAGATCACGTTGACCATGCCCGTCTCGTCCTCGAGGTTCAAGAAGACGGCGCCGTGGGCGCTCTCGGGATGCTGGCGGTGGGTGACCACTCCCCCCACGGTGATCCGGTCGCCGGAGGGGACGGTGCCCAGTTCGCCCGAGGCGACCACGCCCTGAAGCCGGAGCTCCGGACGGGCCAGCTCCATGGCGGTGATG
>DATDHU010000139.1:0-30991 GCA_036521415.1 Acidimicrobiales bacterium | reverse complement strand
GATCCGGACAAGCCGGGCGAGATCATCGACTTCGACCAGGTGGCCGACGTCGCCCGACGGGAGCGCCCCAAGCTGATCGTGGCCGGGTCCACTGCGTACTCCCGGATCATCGATCCGCTCCCATTCCGCGAGATCGCCGATTCCGTCGGCGCGTTGTTCATGTTCGACGCGGCCCATCCGGCCGGGCTCATCGCCGGAAAGGTGCATCCCTCACCGGTGGGGGTAGCCGACGTGGTGACCTTGACCACTCACAAGACGCTGCGGGGCCCTCGTGGCGGCGCGATCCTCACCAGTGCGGAACACGCCAAGGCCATCGACAGCGCCGTGTTCCCCGGACTTCAAGGCGGCCCGCTGGAGCATGTGATCGCGGCCAAGGCGGTGGCCTTTGCCGAAGCGGCGCGCCCGGAGTTCGCCGCCTATGCCCGGCAGGTGGTGACCAACGCCGCCGCCTTGGGCGACTCGCTGATCGACGCCGGGTTCCGTCTTGTGTCGGGTGGGACGGAGAACCATCAGGTGCTTGTCGACCTCCGGGCCTTCGACCCCGAGCTGACCGGGAAGGTGGCCCAGGAGGTGCTCGACCGGGCGGGGATCACCTGCAACCGCAATACGATCCCCGACGAACCCCGGTCAGCCTTCGTGACCTCGGGCCTCCGGCTCGGATCGGCGGCCCAGACCACGGCGGGCATGGGCACCGACGAGATGCGGACGGTCGGAGGGTTGATCGGCCGGGCCCTGTCCAACCGGGACGACGAAGGCACCCTGCAGTCGGTGCGCGACGAGGTGCGCGCCCTGTGCGGGGGGTTTCCGCCGTACCCGACCCTGGCCAGGACGTGATCGGAGGGTCCCTCCGATGATTGCCGGCGTGCCCGTCGAGTGGTACGGGGTCGTCTTCGCGGTGGCCATCGTCGTCTCGTACCTGGCTACCTTCCCTGTCCGGCGGGTGGCCACCCAGGTCGGGTACGTGGCCCAACCCGACGACCGCAAGGTGCACCAGCGGGTGACGCCCCAGGCCGGCGGCGTGGCCATGTTCGTGGCCCTGTTGGTCGCCTTCTCGGTCGCCGCCCTCATCCCGCAGCTCCGATCCGAGTTCCAGGGGTCGTCAGAGCCGCTCGGCTTGATCCTCGGGGCGACGGCGATCTTCGTGGTCGGGGTCATCGACGACATCCGCGACATGTCGGCCCCGGCCAAGGTGGCCGGGCAGGTCCTGGCCGCCACCATCTTGTACTTCTTGGGTGTCGACTGGTTCCAGTTCAAGGTGCCGCTGGCCGGATTCGTCGTGCTCTCCCCGGATGTGACCCCACTTCTCACGGCGTTGTGGGTGATCGGCATCACCAACGCCGTCAACCTGATCGACGGACTTGACGGCCTGGCCGCCGGGGTGGTGGCCATCGCCTCGGGCGCGCTCGCCGTCTACGGGTTCCACCTTCAGGGACTGGGCAACCTGGCGGCCGACAACATCGGCCCCCTGATCGCGGTGATCACCTGCGGGATCTGCATCGGCTTTCTCCCACACAACTTCCACCCGGCCAAGATCTTCATGGGGGACGCCGGGGCCTTGCTCCTCGGGCTGTTGATGGCCGCCTCGACCATGCTCATTGGGGGCCGGTCGGCCGGGCTCATCGGCGGCAGTGCGTCCGGGGCGGTCAGGAGCGGTCAGACCTACTTCTTCTTCGCTCCCCTGTTCATACCCTTCTTCATCCTCGGCGTCCCGCTCGTCGACATGGCGTTCGCCTTCGTCCGCCGGACGGCCAACCGAACCGGATTCGCCACCCCCGACAAGAACCACCTCCATCACCGACTGTTGCGCCTGGGCCACGGCCATCGCCGCAGCGTGCTGATCCTGTGGGCCTGGACGGCCTTGTTATCCGGCTTCATCCTCTTCCCCCTGTACGTCTCGAGCGTGAACGCCTTCATCCCCTTCGGGGCTGCGGCCCTCGGGGTCATCCTCTACACGCTGTTCCACCCGAGCCTGCGCCGTCAGCCCGAAGACCTCGACCCGTCGACGGGAGAACTGTCGCCAGACAAACGCCCTGGCCGGCGGCCCTCCCACCGCCAATCGCAGGTTCCCCGGCTCACCCGGGCCACGGTCGGCAACGGTTCATCGGAGGCCCCGGGCGCCGATCGCCCGGCCACAGAGCCGGCTGGTCGACCTGGTTCGGTGACCGGTCGGTAAACAGCCGGTGTCCTCGTTTTGCCGAAACGGGCGCCCGGGTGCGATGATGTCGCACGTGATGTTCTCCCATCTCGCCGGGTTCCGGGGCGGTATTCGCTATTCTGGAACTACCGGCGACGGCGCCCGACGCGCTGCGTGACTCCGGGATACTCGGTTGAAGCACCTTTTTTTCACATCTACTGACGCGGCACGGCCCACCGACGGCGGACAACACTCCAACTATGAATTCCCATCCGGAGGACGGCGGGTCTTCCCATCCGGAGGACGGGGCGTCGCCTGGGGGGCCGAGTCCCACCCCGAGCATCATCGACTTCCTGACCATGGGCGTGGCCAGCGCGTTGTGCCTGGCCCTGGCCGGGGGCATCGGGTATGGCATCGATTCTGTGGCCGGCACCTCGCCCATCCTGACCTTCGTGGGGCTCGCCTTCGGGGTGGTGGCCGCAGTGCTCATCACCATCACCCTGGTACGCAAGTACCTGTAGCCGCCGCACCTAGGGCGCGGCGATAGCGATCATGTTCGCCCGCTTCACACTGCCCGACGTCCCATCGGTCTCCCGCCGTACGGTCACGGCCGCGCTGATCGTCGGCGTCATGGCCCTGGCTGCGGCCATCTCGTTCGACCGGTACCTCCTCGGCGTCGGCGCCTGCATCGGCCTGGCTCTCGGGACCATCAATTTCCGGCTGGTGAACTCCTCGGTGGTGAAGGTGGGCGCCCGAGAGGACGACAACAAGCGCCGCCCGCTGGCCATGAACACGCTGGCCCGCATGGGGATCATCTCGGCTATCACCATCGGGCTGCTCTTCGTCTCCTTCAACCTCGGATTCGGGGTCCTGGCCGGGCTGGCCGTCTTCCAGCTGCTGCTCCTGGTGAACGTGGCCCGGTCGATGTTGAAGCTCGGGCCCCCCACCGACGGCGGCGAGGGCGTCCTCGACGCCGAGGTCGTCGACGTCGTCGAGCGATCAGACGACCGCCCCGGGGGTGCGTGACCCGGTGAGCCTCGCCCTCAGCCTCTTGAGCTCCCACCTGCTGGCCGACGTCTCCGTCGGCGATCACGTCGTGAAGACGGTCGGGGGCCTTTCGCTCAATGCGGACACGGTGTGGGGCACCGTGGCGGCCGGAGTGGTGACGATCGCGCTCGGTCTACTGGTGCGGGCCCGGGCCACCGCCGGCGTGCCGGGCAAGATGCAGCTGGCGTGGGAGCTGGGAATCACCACGGTGAAGCGGCAGGTGGAGTCCAACATCGGTCCTCGTGGGGCCCAAATCGTCCCCTTGGCCGTGACCCTCTTCGTCTTCATCTTGGTGTGCAACGTGTTCGCCGTGTTCGGCCTCGGGAGCAGGTACGAATGGCTACCGGCACCGACCGCCGACATCAACCTGCCCCTGGCCATGGCCCTGTTCGTCATCGTGTTGGTCCACATCGCCTCGATCCGGGTTCGGGGCTTCAAGGGCTATGTCAAGCACTACCTGCTGCAACCGTTTCCGGTCATCCTGATGCCGTTCAACGCATTCATCAATCTGGTCGAGGAGATAGCCAAGCCGCTCACCCTGGCCCTTCGACTCTTCGGCAACCTGCTCTCGAGTGCCCTGATGCTGTCGCTGCTGGCCTTCCTGGTGCAGTGGAAGCTCGGGTCCATCCCGGTCGGGGGGGTCCTGTTCTTGGTGTTCGACCCGGTCTGGAAGCTGTTCGACCTAGTCATCGGGGCCATCCAGGCCTTCATCTTCGCCCTGCTCACAATCCTCTACTTCGACACCGCCATGAGCGACGTCCACTAGGCCGCCCGACCGGCGTTACCGTTCCGACCACGTTCTTTTAGCAAACCTATACAAAAGGAGAAGCACCAATGGCAGACACCACAATGGCGGAGGCCGTGAAACTGGCCGGCGCCATGGTTGGCGGCGGCTTGGCACTGGGAGGCGGCGCTATCGGCGCTGCCGTCGGTGACGGCCTGGCCGGTAGCCAGACGATTGCCGGTGTGGCTCGTCAGCCCGAGGCGCAGGGACGACTGTTCACCATCATGTTCCTCACGGTGGGCCTGGTCGAGGCCATGTACTTCATCAACCTGGCCTTCACCGCCCTCTTTGTCTTCTCGCTCTACAAGAAGTAGGCCCGTGCACGAGGCAGGCCGGCGTTGTGCCGGACAGGCGACCGCCCCGGGCGGCGGTCTGTGGGCGATGGCAACGACCGAATGACCAAGCGAGGCTGACAAGCGATGCCCATGGCAACCAGTAACTTCCTCGTCCCCAACGGGACCTTCATCTTCGAGCTGATCGCATTCCTGATCGTGCTCGGTGTCATCGGATGGAAGGTGCTGCCACCGCTCAACAGGATGTTGGGCGAGCGCCAGGACCAGATCCGGGGCGAGATGGATGCCGCCGATCAGGCCAAGACAGACGCAGAACAGGCCGACAGCGAACGTCGCAACGAACTCGAGAAGGCTCGGCAGCAGGCGCGGGAGATCGTGGCCCAGGCCAACCGGACCGCCGATCAGGTGACCGTTGCCCGCCAGGCCCAGGCCCAGGCCGAGTACGAGCGCATCGTGAATTCGGCGGAGGCCGAAGTCGCCGTGGCCCGCGACGCCGCCATCGAGAACATCACGGCCCGGGTAGGGGAGATCGTCCTGGCCGCGGCCGAACGGGTGATCGGGCGGGAGATCCAGGCCTCGGACCACCAGGACCTCATCGACGAGGCCATCGCCGCCGTGTCCGCCGAGGCGGCCGACACCGGTGCGGCCACCGGGAGTGGCGGGTGAATCCTGCCCTTCAGGGCTACCTGGCCGCAGTGAGCGAGACCCTCGCCGACGCGGGCGCGCTGGCCGAAGCCGCCGCCGAGTTGCGTGGGGTGGTGTCGTTGGTGGACGGCAGCAACGAGTTGAGCTTGGCGTTGAACGATGCCGCCCTGTCGGTTGCCGCCCGCCGCGCCGTGCTCGACGACCTCTTGGACGGCAAGGTGCGCCCCGAGGTCCGCAACCTGGTGGCCAAGGCGGTGACCGTCGTCCCCGCTTCCGAGCTGATCGCATCGTTCCACTGGCTGGCCTCGGAGACGACGTCGCTGGCCGAGCGCCAGGAGGCCGAGCGGGACGATACGAGCGCCGAGGTGGTGCTCGGACGTCTGGCCGCCCGCAACCGGGTGACCGGGTACGCGGCCGGGGTCTTCGAGACCCTCACCACCCAACAGATCGAAGAGGTCGAGGACCAGCTCTTCCGGTTCACCCGGACGGTCGAATCGAGCCGCGAGCTCCGCAGCGCGCTGGGTGACCGGGACATCCCGGTCCCCGTGCGCCAAGGGGTCATTGCCGACCTGATCGGCGAGCAGGCCCTGCCGGCCACCCAGCGCCTGGCCGCCTACGCCGTCAGGGGCGGTCGGGCCCGGGACATCGTCGGCACCCTCGACGCCGTGGTGGTCGAGGCGGCACGAGCGAGGGGCTGGCGGGTGGCCCGGGTCAGCTCGGCCGAGGACGTGGCTGACCCGCAGCGTCAGGGGTTGGGCGAGGCGCTGGCCCATCTGACGGGATCGCCGGTCGAGCTTCAGGTGACGATCGACCCGGCCTTGCTGGGCGGCGTCGTCGTACAGGTGGGTGACCTTCTGGTCGATGGCAGCGCCCGTCACCGGTTGGATCAATTGAAGGAGCACCTCCTCGTCTCCGAGGCAGGGTTCCACATCCCAGAAGGAAGGGAAGAGAGCTGATGGCTGAGCTCACGATCAACGCCGACGAGATCACCGCCGCCCTGCGGCGTCACGTCGACGACTACGTTCCCGAGGTGGGGACAGAGCAGGTTGGCCGAATCGTGGAGGTGAGCGACGGGATCGCCCGGATCACCGGATTGCCCGGCGCCGCCGTCAACGAGATCCTCGAATTCGAGGACGGCACCACCGGGCTGGCCCTGAACCTCGACGAGGAGACCATCGGTGCCGTCATCCTCGGCAGTGACGAGCACCTGGAAGAAGAGCAGCTGGTCAAGGCGACCGGGCGCATCCTGTCCATGCCCGTGGGCGACGCCCTCCTCGGACGGGTGGTCAACGCGTTGGGCGAGCCGGTGGACGGGAAGGGTCCCGTGGCCACCGAGGAGACCCGTCGGCTCGAGGTCCAGGCCCCGGGCATCGTCCGCCGCCAGCCGGTGAGCGAGCCCCTGCAGACCGGCATCAAGGCCATCGACGCCATGACCCCGATCGGACGGGGGCAGCGTGAGCTGATCATCGGCGACCGGAAGACGGGCAAGACCACGGTGGCCGTCGACACCATTCTCAACCAGCGTGGGCTCGGGGTGAAGTGCATCTACGTGGCCGTCGGGCTGAAGGGCTCGTCGGTGTCCCAGACTGTTGCCACGCTCGAGGCCCACGGCGCCATGGAGTACACCGTGGTCGTCCTGGCCGCGGCGGGTGACCCGGCCCCGTTCAAGTACCTCGCCCCCTTCTCGGGGTGTGCCATCGGCACCCACTGGATGGACAATGGCGAGCACGCCCTCATTGTCTACGACGACCTGTCCAAGCAGGCCGAGGCCTACCGGCAGCTGTCGCTGCTCCTCCGTCGCCCACCGGGTCGCGAGGCGTACCCCGGCGACGTGTTCTACCTCCACAGTCGGCTCTTGGAGCGGGCGGCCAAGCTCTCCGACGCCGAGGGGGGCGGATCGTTGACCGCGCTCCCGATCATCGAGACCAAGGCCGGTGACGTCTCCGCCTACATCCCCACCAACGTGATCTCGATCACCGACGGCCAGGTGTTCTTGGAGAGCGAGCTCTTCTACTCGGGCCAGCGACCCGCCATCAACGTGGGCATCTCGGTCAGCCGGGTGGGGAGTGCCGCCCAGATCAAGGCCATGAAGGCGGTGGCCGGCACCCTGAAGACCGACCTGGCCCAGTTCCGTGAGCTCGAGTCGTTCGCCACCTTCGGTTCCGAGCTCGACAAGGTTTCCCAGGCCCAGCTG
This sequence comes from Acidimicrobiales bacterium, assembly GCA_036521415.1. Lineage (GTDB taxonomy): Bacteria > Actinomycetota > Acidimicrobiia > Acidimicrobiales > RAAP-2 > DASXMT01. Next base: position 23,894 of record DATDHU010000139.1, on the reverse strand, counting down.
GACCGGGGCTATCGCCTCAGCGAGTTGCTCAAGCAAGGGCTGAACGTCCCGGTCCCGGTGGAGGAGCAGGTCGTGGTCATCTTTGCCGGCTCCAAGGGCTACGTCGACGAGATCCCCGTTTCCGAGGTCCAGCGCTACGAAGCCGAAGCCCGCGAGTACTTCCGGGCCAATCACGCCGACCTGCTGGACACCATCAGGACAACTGGCCAGCTGCCCGACGGCGACGCCCTGGAGAAGGCCCTCCGCTCGTTCACCGACAACTTCGACACCGGGAAGGTCGACTGAGCCATGGCCGGTGGGCAGGAGCGCGTCCTCAAGCGCCGGATCAAGAGCATCCAGTCGACGAAGAAGATCACCAAGGCGATGGAGCTCATCGCCGCCTCGCAGATCATCCGCGCCCAGAACCGCATCGCCGCCGCACGCCCGTACCACGAGGCCATGGCCCGCATCGTCCTCGAGACAGCCACCGGTGACGAGGCGGCCGCCGGCCGCCTGCTCGGGACCCCGGAGACGATCGAGAACGTCGCCCTCTTGAGCGTGGTGGCCGACCGCGGCCTGTGCGGTGCCTACAACTCGTCGGTGTTCCGGGCCACCGATCGGCTCATAGCCGGCGCCGAAGGCATCAATTACCGGCTCTTCACCACCGGCAAGCGGGCCCAGAGCTATTTCCGGTACCGCCGTCAGCCCGTCGAGGAGTCCTTCGCCGGGTTCAGCGAACGCCCTACCTTCGGGGCGGCCCAACTGGTGACCAAGGCCATCGTGACGCCGTTCGTCGAAGGAGAGGTGGACCAGGTCCTGGTCGTGTCCACGCGCTTCCTCTCCGCTGGGTCGCAGCAGGTCGAAGTGCGCCAGCTCCTGCCCTTGGTCGACCCTCGGGAGCCGTCGACCACCGACACCTCCGACGGCTCCGAGACGGTGGTGCGAGCGCCATCTTCGGAGGCGAGCGAGGCCCGTGCGGGCTACACCGAATTCGAGCCCGACGCCGCCACCTTGCTCGAGACGCTGGCCCCGACGGCGGCCGAGACAGAGATATTCGCCGCCCTGCTCGAGGCCTCTGCCGCCGAGCTGACCGCCCGGCAGCGGGCCATGGCGGCAGCCACGGACAACGCCGAAGAGCTGATCAAGAAGTACTCGCGGATCATGAACCGTGCCCGCCAGGACGCCATCACCACCGAGATCATGGAGATCGTCGGCGGGGCCGAGGCCCTTCGAGCCGGATCCGACGACGACGAGGGTGGCCTGATGATCCGGTCCGGCGTGTGAGCCATGCCCGCTCCGCCGGCCGGTACGACCCGGCCACGACGCACGACCACGAACCACGCAGCATCGACTGAGGCTGTATCGAATGACGACAGCAAGGGAGCCACACGCTCATGACCACCACCGCCCCTGAGCCCACCAAGACCGAGAACCTGCCGACCGGACGGGTCGTCGCCATTGCCGGCCCGGTCATTGACGTGGAGTTCCCACCCCATGCCCTGCCCGAGATCAACATGGCCGTCTCGGTCGACATCGAGCTCGAGCACGACAAGGTCGTGGTCACCGCCGAGGTGGCCCAGCAGATCGGCGACGGCCGGGTGCGCTGTGTCTGCCTCAAGGCCACCGACGGTCTGACCCGGGGCGCCGAGGTCCGCAATCTCGGACACGGCCTGCGGGTTCCGGTGGGCGACGCCGTGCTCGGGCACGTGTTCAACGTGCTGGGCGAGCCGCTCGACACCGCGTCCATCGGCGAGGCCGAGGACCACTGGGACATCCACCGGGACGCACCGGCCTTCGACACCCTCGAGCCCCGGTCGGTCATGTTCGAGACCGGTATCAAGGTCATCGACCTCCTTGAGCCCTATGTACAGGGTGGGAAGATCGGTCTCTTCGGTGGCGCCGGTGTCGGGAAGACGGTGCTCATCCAGGAGATGATCAACCGGGTGGCCACCAACCACGGCGGCGTGTCGGTGTTCGCCGGCGTGGGCGAGCGCACCCGCGAGGGGACCGACCTGTGGCTCGAGATGCAGGAGTCCGGCGTCATCGAGAAGGCCGCCCTCGTCTACGGGCAGATGGACGAGCCGCCCGGCGTCCGACTCCGGGTTGCTCTGGCTGCCCTAACCATGGCCGAGTACTTCCGGGACGTGAAGAACCAGGACGTGCTGTTGTTCGTGGACAACATCTTCCGCTTCGTCCAGGCCGGGTCTGAGGTGTCGACCCTCCTCGGCCGCATGCCCTCGGCCGTGGGCTACCAGCCCACCCTGGCCGACGAGATGGGCGAGCTTCAGGAGCGGATCACCTCGACCAGGGGCCGTTCGATCACCTCCCTCCAGGCCGTCTACGTTCCGGCGGACGACTACACCGACCCGGCGCCGTTCACCACCTTCACCCACCTCGACGCCACCACCGAGCTGTCCCGCGACATCGCCTCGTTGGGCATCTACCCGGCCGTCGACCCCCTCACCTCGACCTCAAACCTCCTCGCTCCCGAGGTCGTCGGTGAGCGCCACTACAACGTGGCTCGCCGGGTCCAGGGCGTGCTTCAGCGCTACCGGGAGCTGCAGGACATCATCGCCATCCTGGGTCTCGACGAGCTGTCCGAAGAGGACCGGATCACCGTTTACCGGGCGCGGAAGATCCAACGGTTCCTGTCCCAGCCGTTCAACGTGGGCGAGGTCTTCACCGGCCTGAAGGGGGTCACCGTGCCCGTCGAGGAGACGGTGGAGTCATTCGAGGCGCTGGTCAACGGCGAGCTCGACGACGTCCCCGAACAAGCCTTCCTCAACGTCGGCGGAGCCGAGTCGGTACTGGCGAAGGCCCACTCGATCGAGTCCGAGTGATCGGCCGGGCGCGGACCGATGGCTGACGACGACAACCTCTTCGCGGTGCAGGTACTGGCGCCCGACCGGGTGCTGCTGACCGGCCGGGCCGAGCAGGTCATCATGCGCACCGACGAGGGCGACATCACGTTCCTCGACGGGCACACCCCCTTGGTCGGTGCCGTCGTCCCCTGCGTCGTCCGGTTGGTCCGTGAGGGCGGCGACGAGGAGCGGCTCGCCGTCCACGGCGGGTTCGTCCAGGTCGAACAGCTCGAAGACGAGGCCGGCGCCGAGGACACACCGGCCTCCGGGGCTCCCGCCGGCGGCCCGGCAGGCACCCGGGTCACCGTGCTGGCCAGCGTGGCCGAGCTGTCGGACGAGATCGACACCGAGCGGGCCCGGGTCGCCCTCGAGGCCGCGCAGGCCCGGGTGGCCGACCTCACCGCCGCTTCGGGGCGAGGCTCGTCGGGCGAAGGCGACCAGGTCGATGCCGAGCTGGTGGAGGCCGAGGCGGGCGTCCGTCGGGCCGAAGTCCGGCTGGAGGCCGCCGGCGCCACGACCAGCACCAGCGCCTGACGAATCGGTGGCCAGGCCGGAGAGGCCCTGTGACTAGCCGAACTCGATGGCGCTGTACTCGCCCAGCTTGTGCAGCGGGTGCATCGCCGAGATGAGCCGGACCGTCCCCGACTTCGACCGCATGACCAGGGACTGGGTGGTCGCCCCCAGCTCGTTGTACCGGACTCCGTGCAGGAGCTCGCCGTCGGTGATCCCGGTGGCGGCGAAGAAGCAGTTGTCCCCCCGCACCAGGTCGTCGGTGGTGAGGACCTGGTCGATGTCGTAGCCGGCGTCGATGGCGGCGTGACGCTCGTCGTCGTCCCTCGGCCACAAGCGGCCCTGGATCTCACCCCCCATGCTCTTCAACGCGGCCGCGGCGATCACGCCTTCGGGTGTGCCACCCACACCGAAGAGGATGTCGACCCCGGATTCGGGCCAGGCCGTGGCAATGGCACCGGCCACGTCCCCGTCGGTGATCAACCGGATGCGCGCCCCGGTGGCCCGAATGTCGGCGATCATGTCCTCGTGGCGGGGACGGTCGAGGATCACGGCGGTCACGTCCCGGACGGAGGTCCCCTTGGCCTTGGCCACCGCCTCGAGGTTGTCCTCGATGGGCCTGGTGATGTCGATGGCGCCGACGGCACGGGGCCCCACGGCCACCTTCTCCATGTAGACACAGGGTCCGGGGTCGAACATGGTCCCTTCTTCGGACACGGCGATGACCGCCAGCGCACCACCCCGTCCCAGCGCCGTGGGCGTCGTCCCGTCGATGGGGTCGACGGCGATGTCGGCCTTGGGCGGCGTGCCGTCGCCGATCCGTTCGCCGTTGTAGAGCATGGGCGCGTTGTCCTTCTCGCCCTCGCCGATGACGACCACGCCGTCCATGGCGATGGAGGAGAGCACGATGCGCATGGCGTTCACCGCCGCGCCGTCTGCCCCCTCCTTGTCGCCCCGACCCATCCAACGCGAGGCGGCCAGAGCGGCGGCTTCGGTGACCCGGACGAGCTCCATGGCCAGGTTGCGATCGGGTGCTTGCGAGGAGACGGTCACAGGTGACGACGTTACTTGCTGGGCCCCGAGCCGACAGGACCGCGCCGCCTCCGTGGCGGGCCGGTTCCCCTCAGCGTTCCCTCGGCGAGCCCGTTCCCACGGGCCCAGACCGAGACCACTGCTCGTGGTTGCACGAGACACAGGAGCCACAGTGAGTAGTCACTGGTTCTCGGTATCCGACAGGGCATACTTGACCGATGTCATTTCCGAGGACCCCCGCCCCGACTGCCACCGAGCCCGTCATCACCGCCTCCTCTCTCGTCGAGCGGTGATGGACCGGTTCGTGGTCACGTCGAACGGTCCCCTGTCGGGGACCGTCCGGGCCGGTGGGGCCAAGAACTCGGCGCTCAAGCTCATGGCCGCCTGTTTGTTGGCCGACGGTCGGCACGTGCTCACCAACGTGCCCCAGATCACTGATGTCGACATCATGGTCGAGGTCCTCACGGCCATGGGCGTTACCGTTGCCCGCGGGGCGACACCCGACGAGTTGGTGGTGGACACCCCGGTCGACGTCCTGCCCGAGGCACCCTACGACCTGGTGGAGAAGATGCGGGCCTCGGTGGTGGTCCTCGGGCCGCTCCTGGCCCGGCACGGCCGGGCCAGGGTGTCGATGCCCGGTGGGGACGACTTCGGCCACCGCCCCATCGACATGCACCTGCACGCGCTGGAAGCCCTGGGCGCGGCGTTCGAGTCGTCCCACGGGTACGTCGAGGGAACCGTGGAGAGCACGGTGGCGTCGAGGCCCCGACTGGTGGGGACCCGTGTCGTCCTCGAGTACCCGAGCCACACGGCAACCGACAACGTCCTCATGGCTGCGGTGCTGGCCAAGGGCACCACGGTGATCGAGAACGCGGCGCGCGAGCCGGAGCTCTGCGACCTGGCTGCCTTCCTCAACGGCATGGGGGCACGGGTCCAGGGTGCCGGCACCTCCCGCATCGAGGTGGAGGGCGTCGACAGCCTCCGTCCTGCCCGCCATCGGGTGGTGGCCGATCGGGTGGTCTCGGCCACCTTCCTCGCCGCAGCCGGCCTGGCCGGCGGCGAAGTCGTCGTGGAGGACGCTCGGGCCGATCACATGGACATGCTGATCCGGAAGCTGACCCAGATGGGCATGCACATCACCCAGGACCCCGACGGCCTGCGGGCCGAACGTGATCCATCCGTGCGGCTCCGACCGGTGGACATTGCCACGCTGCCGTACCCCGGGGTGGCCACCGACTACAAGCCCCTGGTGGTCACCTTGCTCACGGTAGCCGAGGGAGTGGGCATCGTGACCGAGAACCTCTTCTCCGGGCGGTTCCGTTACGTGGACGAACTGCGTCGGATGGGTGCTGACATCCGGACCGAGGGACATCACGCCGTCGTCCGTGGCGTGCCCCGGTTGTCTGGTGCCCCCGTACGGTCGTCGGACATCCGGGCCGGCGCCGCCCTGGTGTTGGCCGGGTTGGCGGCCGAAGGGGAGACGATCGTTTCCGACGCCCACCATGTGGACCGCGGCTACGAGGATTTTGCCGGCAAGCTGTCGTCCCTGGGCGCCAAGGTCTCCCGAAGCGACTGATCGCCGCCAGCCGGGGACTCGCCCGCGCCCGGATACGCTCTCGCAACTCATGTCCATCCGCCCTACCGATCCCACCGCCTTGCTCTCCGCCGCCCAGGATGGCGACCGGGTGGCGTTGGCCCGACTGCTGTCCTATGTCGAGCGCGGCGGGCAGCAGTCCCGCCAGGTGGCCCATCTCGCCTACCGGACGCCCGGGCGCGCCTACACGGTGGGCCTGACCGGCGCACCGGGGTCGGGCAAGTCAACGCTGACGGACCGTCTCATCGGCCTCGCCCGACAGGGCGGGTTCCCTCCCGAGCCGGCCACTCTCGACCAACCAGCGTCCGGGTCCTCGGGGGCTGGTTCCTCGAGGGATGATTCGCCCCCGGCCGGGGGATCGCCGGCCGGGGGGTCACCGGCCGGGGGGTCACCGGACGAGCCCGCCCACCAGGTCGCCGTCCTGGCCATCGACCCGTCCTCGCCGTTCACCGGCGGTGCCATCCTCGGCGACCGGGTCCGCATGCAGGATCATGCCCTCGATGACGGCGTCTACATCCGCTCCATGGCCACCCGCGGTCATCTCGGCGGGCTGGCCGTTGCCGTACCCGACGCGGTGCGGGTCCTGTCCGCCGCCGGCCTGCCCTTGGTCCTGGTGGAGACGGTGGGAGTGGGCCAGGTCGAGGTGGACGTGGCCTCGGCTACCGATACCACCGTGGTGGTGGTCAACCCGGGTTGGGGCGACGCCATCCAGGCCAACAAAGCCGGGCTGCTCGAGATCGCCGACCTGTTCGTGGTCAACAAGGCCGACCGACCGGGGGTCAGGGAGACCCGCCGCGATCTCGAGGGCATGCTCGACCTCACCACCCTCGGTGCATGGCGGCCGCCGGTCGTGGAGACGGTGGCTTCGAGCGGGGACGGTGTCGACGACCTATGGAGAGCGATCGCCGATCACCGGGCCTACCTCACGAGCAGCGGCCTGCTCGCCAAGCTCAGGCGGGAACGGCTCGAGCGGGAGTTCCACAAGATCCTCGTGGCCCGCCTCGATCTCGAGATCGTGGAGCTCCACGGGACCGCCGGGTACGCCTCGATGATCGAGGCAGTGACCAACGGCGAGCTCGACCCCTACGACGCCGCCGATCGGCTGCTGGCCGGGATCGTCTCCCCCGATCCGAAACAGGATCGGGACGATACGTCGTTCAATTGACGAGGGGTGCCGACGAGGGGTGTGCCGAGTCTGCCTGGGTTGCTGGTTCTGCCTGCCCCCGGGGTGCGGGCGGCGGTTCTGCCCCGCCGACGGCGTTTGCCGGCCACGGGAACTGGTTGGCCCAGGCCGGACCGGAGCCGGCAACGAGAAGTTCGGCGTAACCGAGGCGTTATAAACCCGTCCATCTCCGTTAACACAGCGCCCGTACTGTCTGGGATATGCACCCCAGACCGGCCCGACGCGTGCAACGACTTCCGGCCGGCCAGCGCGAGCACGCCAGCCGCCGTCTCCGGGACCTCATCCGGTCCAACATTCACTGGGGCGCGTATGCCGGCGGGTTTCTGCCCGGAGAGTCCGAGCTCATGGTCGCACACAGCGCATCCCGGGCCACTGTTCGCGAGGCGTTGAACATGCTCCGCCACGAAGGCGTGATCGATCGGCAGCAGGGCACGGGCACCTTCGTAATCTCCCACACCGCATCGACACAGTTGCGCGAGGCGCACGGTGTGTTCCGCCCCGAACGAGACAGCATGTTCGAGCACCATCGCACCAACGAGATCGACCGCTCGTGGGTACCGGTTCCGAACATTGTCGCCTCCCGCCTGGAGACGGGTCCCGGCCAGTGCTGCATGCGGCTCGAGTACGTAACCTCCTACGACGAAGAGGTGTTCGCCGTCGCCACCAACTACGTCCTCGAACCCGAGGCCACCGCCATCGGGACGATCCCCTTGGGGCAGAGCTGGTACGAGCTTCTCGATCGGGCTCAGCTGGTCGTCGGTGAGTCGGAGTTCGTGATCGGGTGCATGAACGCCGACGAGCACACGGCCTCCCTGCTTTCCACCGAGACCGGGAGCGCGCTGCTCACCATGGAGCAGGTGATCCGGGACGGGGATGGCCGGCTCTACAATTTCGCCTTCGTCGCTAGCAGGGGCGACCGCAACAGCATCGTGTCCCGGGCCCGGCGAGGCGTCGACAACGGCCACCCGATCTGACGCCTGCGGTTCCGCCGGCCGTTCGGTCTCCTCTGCCCCACGGCTCGACTCGTGCCCAGCAGTTCCGCTCGTGGGCCCGTTCCCACCTAAACAAGTGAGGTTGATGCATGTTTACTACCCGCGCCATCGGCTACCTGCGACCACCCAACCGGGAACAAGTCATCGAGTACGCCTCTCGACACCACTTGTGCCTGGACGCGGCGGAGGCGGATCAGATGGTGGCCGCCGTGGCCGCATCGCTCGATCTGTACACCCGAGTCGAGGAGCTGGACGAGCCGGTTGTGCCCCTGCACCATCCTTATCGTGATCCCGGCCACACTCCGCTGGCTGGCGAGGACCCCTACAACGCCTTCATCCGCTTCTGCGAGGTGCGGGGTGCCGAAGACGGTCCACTGACCGGCAAGACGGTCGGCGTGAAGGACTGCATCGCGGTGGCCGGCATCCCCACGACCAACGGCGGTCGGCGGACCCCAGCCGTCGTGCCTACCGAGGACGCCGTCGTCGTCGAGCGTCTGCTCGACGCCGGGGCCACCATCACCGGAAAGACCAACCTGGAGGACCTGGCTCTCGGCCTGGGAGAGGGCTCGGCGTTCGGCGCCGCTCGAAACCCCGTCAATCCGGCGTTCGCCACCGGAGGCTCCTCGTCCGGTTCGGGCGCGGCCGTGGCTGCGGGACTGGTCGACCTGGCCCTCGGGGCCGACGAAGGAGGTAGCGTCCGCATTCCGGCGGCGTGGTGCGGCCTGGTGGGCATGAAGGCGACCCATGGACTCGTCCCCTCGTACGGGCTCACCTACATGGACCACACCATCGACCACATCGGCCCGATGACCAAGACGGTGGCCGACAACGCCCTGATGCTCGAGGTCATGGCCGGGTCGGACTGGCGGGATCCCCAGTGGGTCCGCACCGAGCCCACGGCCGGTGCCTACGCGGCCGCAGCCGGGCGAGGAATCGAAGGCCTGCGCATCGGGGTCATCACCGAGGCTCTGGAGGCCTCCGGTTGCACACCCGACGTGCTCGAGGCGTTCGACTCCGCTCAGAAGTTGCTGGTCGACCTGGGTGCGGTCGTCACCGAGGTCTCGATCCCACTGTGGACCGATTCCAAGTCGATCGGCCTCGGGGCCCTCGGGCTCGGGCTCTACGGGATGGCCATCTCGTACGGCATCGGCTTCAGTCACCTTGGTCGGGTCGACCCGTCGCTCACCGCCGCGTGGGCGGCGCAGACGGTCCTGCAAGCAGCCGACCTTCCCGACATGCTCAAGGGAACGCTCCTGACCACTGAACACATTCTGTCGTGCTACCAAGGGGTCCCCATCGCCAAGAGCCAGAACCTCCGGCTCGAGTTGCGGCGGCAAACGGCCGCGGCCATGTCGGGCGTGGACCTGATGATGACCCCCACGGTCCCATCCGTTGCCTATGAGCTGCTCGATCGTCGGGCCCAACCGGGGGAGATGGCCGAGCGCATGCAGCTCTCCATGGGTGCCACCACGAACACGATGCCCCTCGACCTCACCGGGAACCCGGCCCTCTCCCTCCCGTGTGGGACAGGCGAGAACGACCTGCCGATCGGACTGCAGCTGGTCGGTCCCCACTTTGGTGAGGAACTGGTCTACCAAGCCGGCTTTGCCTTCGAGGAAGCGAAGGGGTAACACATCCGTCGCCGCTGCACGCGGCGCTGATCCAGTCGGCTCGTCAGAAGCCGGGTGCCTCGGCACCCGGCTTCTGTGTGTCTCCACACATCTCCTGCATGTCGAGACGAGACGATGAGCAGTCACGAGATACCGGGCTTGGTCGCACCGGTTTGTGCATCGCTGCCCGCCGGGCGACCCAGTGGCGGATCAGGGGCCCAATTCGGCGAATCCAGGACGTGGTTCAGTGAAATTCCTACTCAGGGGGGTGTGGTTGACGATCTGATCGGCGTAATCGCGAAGTAACCGCGCAGCTACGCCAGGGAAACAAACGGTTGGCAGCATGACCGCATGACCTCGGCCCCCGCACCGCGAATGACAGGCCGGGCACCCGGCTCGGTCTGGCCGACGGCGGGTCTGCTGGGACCAGCCGGCGATGGCGAGCGTTGAATGGGGCGCTTCATCACTCGCCGTCTGCTCATCGCCATCCCCACCCTCATCGGGGTGACCATCGTGGTGTTCATCACCATCAAGATCATCCCGGGCAACCCGATCGCCAGCCTGGCCGGGATGAACTCGTCGGCAGCCACCCGGGCCGCGCTCACCCACCGGCTCGGTCTCGACCAACCGTGGCCGGTGCAGTACTTCGACTGGATCAAGAGCACGGTCCAGGGTGACTTCGGGATCTCGATCTCCCGCCAGACAGCCGTCCGCCCCCTCGTCTTCAGCGCGCTGGCCAACACCATGATCCTGGCCCTCGCCGGTGCGGTGGTCGCCTTCGTGGGGGGGATTCTCCTGGGACTGTGGAGCGCACTGCGGCGGGGACACGTCGACGGGGCGTTGTCGTCGGGTGGTTCCGTGGTCGCCGTGGCCGCCCCGCAGTACTCGGTCGCCCTTGTCCTCTTGGTCCTGCTGGCCGTGGACAACCCGGTCTTCCCCTCGGGAGGCATGTACAACGCCGGTGGCGGTGGTGGTCTTCCCGCCCTCCTCGACCACCTGGTGCTCCCGGCCATCGCCGTGGGTCTGGCTCCCATGGGCGTCGTGGCCCGGATCTTCCGCTCGTCGCTGATCGACGTGATGAACCAGGAATTCGTCACGAGCCTACGGGCTCGAGGCCTGGCTCGACGTGCCGTGCTCCGACATGCGTTCCACAACACCTTGCCGTCCCTGTTCACCGTGGCCGGGCTTCAGATCGGCTTCCTCCTGGGAGGTGCCATCTTCGTGGAGATCCTCTTCACGTGGCCCGGCCTGGGCCAGCTCATCTTCCAGGCCATCTCGTCGAGGGACTACCCGGTCATCGAGGCCTGCTCGCTCGTGCTGGCGGTGGCGTTCGTGCTCCTCAACGTGCTCATCGACACGGGCCATGCCCTGGTCGACCCACGGGTGCGGCAATGAGCGCCATCGAGATCCCGACCAGCCACCCGGCTCCCGGCCGCGGGGGCGCAGCGGCCGTCCTGTCCGGCACACACCGGGCGCGGCGCCACGTGCCCTTGACGGTGATCATCCCCGGGGCATTCCTGGCCGTGGTGATCCTGGCCGCCATCTTTGCCCCGCTGGTTGCGCCCTACGGGCCGACCACCGGTTCGATCAGCGAACGGCTGCTGGCGGTGGGGAGCCCCGGGCACCTCCTGGGCACCGACGGGCAGGGCCGGGACATCCTCAGCCGGCTGATCTGGGGCGCCCGGCCGACACTGCTCGAAGGCATCGTCCCCGTAGTGGTCGCCGGGGTCGCCGGCACGGTGCTCGGCATGGTGGCCAGTCTGTCCGGCTGCAAGACCCACAGCCTGATCATGCGGACCCTCGACGTCCTCTACTCCTTCCCCGCGGTCCTGTTGGCCATCGCCCTGGCCGCGGCGCTCGGGGCCGGCGTGGTCAATGCCATCGTGGCCCTGACCATCGTGTTGATCGCCCCCATCGCCCGGGTGGCCGAGACCGAAGTGGCCCGGATGCGCTCGGCAGACTTCATGGAAGCGGCCCGGGCCAGCGGTGCCTCGTGGCCGAGGATCGCCCGGCGGCAGGTGTTGCCCAACGTTGCCCCGGTCCTGCTCGTGTACTGCACCGCTCTGGTCGGCCTGGCCATTGTCTTTGCCGGGGGGCTGTCGTTCCTCGGCCTCGGGATCCCCCCACCCCATCCGGAGTGGGGATCGATGCTGAACGACCTGGACCAGGACCTCTACAACCAACCGGTCCTGGCTCTCATCCCCGCCGTCATGATCTTCGTCACCTCCATCGCCTTCAACGTTCTCGGGGACGGCCTTCGCGACCTCCTCGACACTCACTCGGAGACTGTCTCTTGACCACTGCCACCCACGTTCACACGCCGCCCGACGTCCGTGACGCGCCGTTGACCACGCCACAGCCGTCCCGGTTCCGCAACCCGCGTCCTGCGCCGGCGCCGACCGAGGGGACGCTGCGGGTCGAAGACCTCGCCGTTACGTTCCGTTCGAAGCGCAAGGCGGTCGAGGCCGTCCGGGGCATCAGCTTCACCGTCGAGGCCGGCAAGACCCTGGTGCTGCTGGGCGAATCGGGCAGCGGCAAGTCGGTGAGCGCCCGGGCAGTACTCCGGCTGTACAGCGACGCGGTGGACATCTCCGGTCGGGCCAGCCTCGGAGGCGTCGACCTGTTCGATCTCGACGAGCGGGCCATGCAATCGTTGCGCGGCCGGGCCATCGCCCTCGTGCCTCAGGATGCCAGCGGCTCGCTCGACCCGCTGCGCCGCATCGGGTCCCAGATCGCCGAGGTATTGCGCTGCCACGGCATGGAGCACGGTCGGAAGGCAGCACGGCAGCGGGCCGAATACCTCTTGGCCCAGGTGGGCCTGCCCGACCCCGTCCAGGCCGCCCGTTCGTACCCGCATGAGCTGTCCGGGGGGATGCGACAACGAGCACTCATCGCCATCGCCATTGCCTGCGAGCCCAAAGTGCTCGTCGCCGACGAACCGACGACTGCCCTCGACGTCACCATCCAGGCCCAGGTCCTCGATCTCTTCGCCAGCCTCCAGGCCGACCTCGGCATGGGCCTGCTGCTCGTCACCCACGACGTGGGCGTGGCCCGGCAGATGGCAGATCGGGTCGCCGTCATGTACGCCGGGCGGCTGGCGGAGGAGGGTCCGGGGGCAACAGTGCTCGAACAACCCGCCCATCCCTACACGGCCGGCCTCCTCCGAGCCGTGCCGACGCCCGAGACCCCCCGTGGCGAGCTCCAAGCCATTCCCGGCCAACCACCCGCCGCCGGCGTGGCGGTCGACGAGGGTTGCTCGTTTGCCCCTCGCTGCGTCTTCGCCACCGATCAGTGCCGGAGCGACCGCCCCGGGCTGGTTGCCGTGGGCGCGGCGCACTGGGCTGCATGCCCCGTGGTCAACGGCCGGGTTCCGGTCGAGATGGGCGCCCCGGCCACGAAGGCGGCGACGAGTGCGGAGGCATCGTGACCACGCCCGTCCTTTTGGCCGAGCATTTGAGCAAGCGGTTCGACAACGGCGTGCTGGCCGTCGACGATGTCAGCCTCACCGTCGCTCCGGGCGAGACGGTGGGCATCGTCGGCGAGTCGGGGTGCGGTAAGTCGACCACCGGAAAGCTGATCTTGCGCCTGCTCGAGCCCGACTCCGGCTATGTCGCCTTCGACGGCATGAACCTGGGGACCATGTCGGGGCAGCGGCTGCAGGACGTCAGGGCGAAGCTGCAGCTCGTCCCCCAGAACCCACAGACATCGTTGAACCCCCGGCTCACCATCACCGATGCCATCGCCTTCAACCTCCGCGCCCACCGATGGGCCAAGCGGGACGTCGTTCCTCGCACCGCCGGCCTCCTCGATCGGGTTGGGGTCCCGGCGGCCTACGCCCATCGCTACCCCCACGAGCTCTCGGGCGGACAGCTCCAACGGGTCGCCATCGCCCGGGCACTCTCCACCGACCCGAGGCTCATCGTCTGCGACGAGGCGGTGTCCGCTCTGGACAAGAGCGTGCAGGCCCAAGTACTCAACCTCCTCGTCGAGCTGCAACGCGACCTCGGCATCGCCTACCTGTTCATCTCTCATGACCTCGGCGTCGTGGAGCACCTCTCCGACCGAGTGGTGGTCATGTATCTGGGGCGGATCGTCGAGGAGTCCACCGCATCCGAGCTCTGGCAACACCCGGCCCACCCCTACACCGAGGCCCTGTTCTCCTCCGTGCCCGGGCCGGGCCGGGAGCGCCTGGTGCTCACCGGCGACCTCCCCAGCCCGGCCAACCCGCCCAGTGGCTGCGGATTTCGGACCCGGTGCCCGGCGGCCATCGACGCCTGTGCCGCGGCCAGGCCCGAATCGATCGCCGTCGGCGGCGACCCCTCGCACCGTGCCGCATGCATCCGGATCGGCGAGGGCGTCACCGCGGCCACCGCCGTCGGCGTGGCCTGACGGGAGCAACCACCGACACAGCTACACGAACCAACCGCACGAACCATCCGCACCGAAATGCCAAGAAGGAGAGACCGTTGCCCATCGTCACCCGTCCGTCCACCCGTCGAGGTCGAGCCCGATGGGGGCGTCGTGCCCGCACCCGAGCGACCGCACTGGCCGTCGTGGTGGCCTCGCTGGCTCCGATGCTGGGCATCGCCACCGCTGGACCGGCGTCCGCGGCCTCGGGAACGGGTGGGACGCTCATCGTGGGCATGACCGCGGGAAACCTGCCCTCGCTCGACACCGAGCTGGCCGGCCTCCAGGGGTACGAGGGGTACCGCTTCGTGGGCAACTCGCTCTACGACGGCCTGACCCGGTTCAACCTGTTGCAGTCGACCCAGGTGCCGCAGGTGATACCCGACCTGGCCGCGTCGTGGTCGTCGAACCCCGATGCCACGGTTTGGACGTTCCAGCTGCGGCCCGGTGTGACGTTCCAGGACGGGACGCCGTTCAATGCCGACGCGGTGATCTTCAACTTCGATCGTGACTACAACGCCAGCTTCCCATTCTACTCTGCCGCGGTGGCCGCCCAGGCCCAGACGCTGACCTCGGGCATCCAGAGCTACACCAAGATCGACGACTCGACCGTGCAGATCACCACCAAGACCCCCGACTCGCACCTCCCGTCCGACCTGGCCACGCTCTACTTCGCCAGCCCGACCGCCGTCCAGAAGGAAGGCAACACCGCCTTCAACCTCAAACCGGTGGGAACCGGGCCGTTCAAGTTCATCTCGGAGACCACCGGTCAACAGCTGGTCCTCGGCCCCAACGAGCACTACTGGGCGGGCGCCCCCAAGCTGTCGAAGCTCATCTTGAAGCCGATCCCCGACCCGACGGCCCGCATCGCCGCGCTGCGTTCGGGGGAGGTCAACTGGATCGAGTACCCGACTCCGGACGACCTCGCCTCCCTCAAGTCGAGCGGCTACCAGATCGAGGAGAACACCTACGACCACATCTGGCCCTGGATCTTCGACCTGACCCAAAAGCCGTGGGACAACGTGAAGGTGCGCCAGGCGGCCAACTACGCCATCAACCGCCAAGCCATGGCCACCGACCTCTTGCACGGAACGGCCGCCCCCGCCTACCAGCTCATCCCTCAGGCCAATTCGGCCTACAGCCCCACCAACTTCACCTACAGCTATGACCCGAGCAAGGCCAAGGCACTACTGAAAGAGGCCGGGTACCCGAACGGCTTCTCGGCCACGGTGTCCTACCCGACCAGTGGGTCGGGGAACATGATCCCGGGTCCCATGAACGAGGAGTTGCAGCACGACTTGGCTGCTGTCGGCATCCGCATCAGCCTGCAGCCCATGGAGTGGGCCACCATGCTCACCCAGTTCGAGACGGGGAAGGTGCCCGGGGGCGCCAGCGCCACCAACGTCTCGCTGAGCTTCCAACAAGAGGCGTTCTGGGAATACGAGTTCATGGGCGGATCGCCCATCAACATCTCCCACTACAACGACCCGCAGGTGGACAGCTTGCTGACCCAGGCCCAGTCGGTGACCGACGCGGTGGCCAGGGCGAAGCTCTACACCCAGGCTGGCAACATCATCACCCAGTCCGCCCCGTGGCTCTTCGTCGTCAATGACAAGAACCCCCGGGCCCTCGCCTCGACCGTCCACGGGTTCATCGAGCCCAAGTCGTGGTTCGTCAACCTGACCACCGTGTGGGTGAGCTGAGTGGGCACCACGAAGCCCGCATCCAGACAGACAGCAACCGAGCATCAACGGAGGACACACGCCATGACCGACATACCGCTTTCCATCACTGAAGCCGGTACCGCCATACGGGCCGGAGACCTCACCAGCGCCGACCTGACCGCGGCGGTGCTGGCTCGAGCCGATGTTCACGATGCCGAGCTTGGCACCTATCTGGCCCGGTTCGACGAACAAGCCATGGCCGCCGCCGCCCTGGCCGACCGTGAGCTGGACGAGGGCATCGACCGGGGACCGCTCCAGGGCATCCCGCTCGGCATCAAGGACATCATCGCCGCGGCCGAAGGGCCGACGACGGCCAACAGCCTGGTGCTCGATCGGGACTGGGGGGCAGGCAGGGACGCACCCGTGGTGGCCCGCCTCCGGTTGGCCGGAGCGGTGATCACCGGGAAGGTGACCACCATGGAGTTCGCCTGCGGGGCCCCGGACCCGGCCAAGCCCTTCCCGTTGCCCCGCAATCCCTGGGACACCGCCACCTGGCCGGGTGGCTCGAGCTCGGGCACCGGGGCCGGTGTCGCCGCCGGATTCTTCCTGGGCGGTCTGGGCACCGACACCGGCGGCAGCATCCGGCTCCCGTCCGCGTTTTGCGGGATCACCGGCTTGATGCCCACCTTCGGTCGGGTGCCCAAGTCAGGGTGTGCCCCCCTTGGCTACAGCCTCGACCATATCGGGCCGATGGCTCGCACCGCCGAGGACTGCGCCGCCATGCTCCAGGTACTGGCCGGCTACCACGCCAGCGACCCCGACTGTGCGGACCGGCCGGTGCCCGACTTCTCTGCTGACCTCGCTGCGGGCTCCCTGGAGGGAAAGGTCATCGGCATCGACCGGGTCCACCATTCCCCCGAGGGCGCCGATCCCGCCGTGGCCCCATCGTTCGATGCGGCGGCGGCCGTTCTCGAGGGGCTGGGGGCGACGGTGGTGGAGGTGGTACTGCCGTACTACGACGAGATGCTGGCGGCCGACATGGTGACCATGGGCGGGGAGGCACTGGCCTACCACTTGCCCGATATGCGCACGCGCTGGGAAGACTTCTTCTTGGGCACGCGGCGTATGGTGGTCCAGGGTGCCCTGCTCTCGGGCGCCGACTTCGTGCAGGCCCAGCGGGTGCGCCGGGTCGCCCTTCGATCGCTGGGCGAGCTGTTCGAGAGGGTGGACATGGTGGCCACGCCCACGGCGTCCACCGGTGCCACCCACTACGACGACATGGCCGGCGGCGTGCTTGAGATCGGACAGGTGTTCCAGTACGTCCACACGCCGTACTGGGACTCGGTGGGCAACCCGGCGTTGGTGGTGCCCATGGGCTTCACGGCCGAAGGACTGCCCCTTTCCCTGCAGCTGGCCGGTCGGCACTTCGACGAGACCACGCTGCTCGGCGCCGGGTACGGCTACCAGCAGGCCACCGATTGGCATCGCCAGGTGCCGGCACTGGTGGCGGACGTCGTGGCGGCATGATCGGACCGGCCACCTCAGCACGAGACGAAAGGAAACGGACATGACCATCGACCCACCGACATCCACAGACGAGGTAACGGTGCGCGCCATGCTGGCCGCTGCGGGGATCCCGGCAACAGAGGAGGAGATCATCACCTTTGTCGAGGACTACCCCAGGCTTCGAGGCATGGTGGACATGTTGCACGCCGTCCCCGAGGCCAGGTATGAGGCGCCGGGCCTCCTGTTCGATCCCACGCCCACGTTCGCCGAGTGGGGCTAGCCGTGACCGATCCAGCCTCTCGTCCGGCACTCCTGGTCATCGACATGCAGAATGGCTTCCTCCACCCGGAGGGATCGGTCACCCGCAACAACGATCCCATGTTCGAGGTGGAGCGGGTGGTGGCCGAGTCGGTCCAACTGGTGGCCGAGGCCCGAGGCGCCGGGCTCCCGGTGATCTACACCAAGCACGTGTTTCGGCCTGACTACTTCGACGTGCCCGTCCGGCTCCGGTCCCGAGAACTGTTCAAGGAAGGAGAGCGCTCCCTGGTCAAGGGGAGCTGGGACGCGGCCGTCGCCGACGAGCTCAAACCTCTCGACGGGGATCTGGTAGTGGAGAAGAACCGGTACGACGCCTTCTTGTACACCGACCTCGAATTGGTACTTCGCACGATCGGGGTCGGCCACCTCCTGGTCTGTGGCGTGGCGACCAACGTGTGCGTGGAGTCCACCGTCAGGTCGGCTGAACAGCGCGACTTCAAGGTCACCGTGGCGTCGGACTGCACGAGCGGCGCGGCGGAATACCACCACGCAGCGCTGGCGGCCATGGCCTACATCGCCGCCGACGTCATGCCCTGGCGCGCCGGCCTGTTCGCAGCCGCCTGACCTACCCATCGGTCCGGGGCCAGCAGTCCTCCGGAGCGGCTCGGAGCTCGCCGTGGTGCGAGCGGAGATCACGCCGACCGACCTCGTGGGGAGGTAACCGGCGCCTGGTCGGTGAGCCGGCGGGGCGGCCCCCGGCGCGTCGGCTACCGTGCGATTGTGACCCCTGAGCAAAGACCCGAGGCAGTATCGGACGACGGCAGGTTCGTCAGGCTCGAGCGCCGAGACGACGGGGTGGCGCTGATCCAGCTCGACCGCCCGAAGATGAACGCACTCTCCGGAGAGGTGTTGCGGCAATTGCGGGACGTGCTCGACGACCTGGCCGCGGACCTTCCCGGGGCGGTGGTGGTGTGGGGCGGCCCTCGAATCTTCGCCGCCGGCGCTGACGTCGCCGAGTTCAATGGTGCCGGTTCGGCCGCCATCGTCGCCGACGGGTTTCGTGCCGTGGGCGACAGGTTGGTGTCGCTGCCGAGGATGGTGATCGCCGCGGTCAACGGGTATGCGCTTGGCGGGGGGTGTGAGCTGGCCCTCGCCTGTGACATGCGCGTGGTGGCCGACAACGCCACGTTTGGCCAGCCCGAGATCCTGCTCGGCGTGGTTCCCGGCGGTGGCGGTACGCAGCGTTTGGCCCGCTTGATCGGCCCGTCGCGGGCCAAGGACCTCATCGTCACCGGGCGCCAGGTCCGAGCCGAGGAGGCCAAGGCCATCGGCCTGGCCGATCGTGTGGTGCCGAGGGACGAGGTGCTGACCGAGGCCGTGTCGTTGGCCCGGACGCTCGCCACCGGAGCGGTGGCTGCCCAGGCCCTGGCCAAACGGGCGATCGACCAGGGGTTGGACGGCTCGCTGGCTGACGGCCTCGACCGGGAGAAGGAGGCATTCGTGGCTTCGTTCGAGACCGAGGATGCGACGATTGGCATCCAATCGTTCCTGGCCCACGGTCCGAACCAGGCGGAATTCACCGGTCGATAAGGGAGACACGACCACTGATGGATGAGTCCGTCCTTTCGTCTCCCGCCTCGCCTCCTCGCGGCCAGCGGGAGGAGTCCGGCAGCGTCACGGTACCCACCCCGGCCGGAGAACCGCTCCCGCCGCCGGAGGAGGATCCGCGCTGGTTCCAGCGGGCCGTGTTCTACGAGGTCCTGATCCGGGGCTTCTTCGATGGCAACGATGACGGGACCGGGGACCTCCACGGCCTGATCGCCAAGCTCGACTACCTGCAATGGCTGGGCGTCGACTGCCTGTGGCTGCTGCCCTTCTACCCGTCGCCGTTGCGCGATGGTGGGTATGACATTAGCGACTACTTCAGCGTGCATCCCGACTACGGAACGGTGGACGACCTTCGGCATTTGCTCCGCGAGGCCCACCGCCGGGGCATCCGGGTCATCGCCGATCTGGTCATCAACCACACCAGCGACCAGCACCCCTGGTTCCTCGAGTCCCGCCAGAGCCGAGACAACCCCAAGGCCGACTGGTACGTCTGGAACGACGACGACCAGCGATGGCCCGAGGCCCGGGTCGTCTTCGTCGATGTCGAGCGGTCCAACTGGTCCTACGACCCGGTGCGAGAGCAGTACTACTGGCACCGCTTCTACTCCCACCAACCGGACCTCAATTACGAGAACCCCGAGGTGGCCGACGCCATCCTCGACGTCGTCCGCTTCTGGCTCGACCTGGGCCTGGACGGCTTCCGCCTGGACGCCGTGCCCTTCCTGTACCAGAGGGACGGGACGGCAGGGGAGAACCTGCCCGAGACCCACGCCTTCATCCGTCGGGTCCGGGCCGAGCTCGACGTGAAGTACCCGGGCCGGATACTCCTGGCCGAAGCCAATGGATGGCCGGTCGACGTGGCCGACTACTTCGGCGACGACGACGAGTGCCACCTGTGCTTCCACTTCCCCTTGATGCCGCGTTTGTTCATGGCCGTTCGGCGGGAGCAGCGCTACCCGATCACCGAGATCCTGGCCCAGACCCCGGCGGCACCGCCCGGCGGGCAGTGGGCCATCTTCTTGCGCAACCACGACGAGCTCACCTTGGAGATGGTCTCCGACGAGGATCGGGACTACCTGTTCGCCGAGTACGCCAAAGACCCGCGCATGAAGCGGCACATGGGCATCGGCCGGCGATTGGCGCCCTTGATCGACCGCGACCGCCGGCTCGCCGAGTTGCTCTACTCCTTGCTCCTGTCCCTTCCCGGCAGCCCCGTCCTCTACTACGGGGACGAGATGCAGATGGGCGACAACCTCTACTTGGGCGACCGCGACTCGGTCCGGACCCCCATGCAGTGGACCCCCGACCGGAACGGGGGTTTCAGCCGGGCCGACTTTGCCCAGTTGTACCTGCCGCCGCTCATGGACCCGGTCTACGGGTTCCAGGCCGTGAACGTGGAGGCTCAACAGCGCAACCCCAGTTCCTTTCTGCACTGGATCCGGCGGATGCTGGGCGTCCGGCGGGAGTTCCCGGTGTTCGGCACCGGTGAATTCGAGGTTCTGCCCTGCTCCAACCCGTCGGTGCTGGCCTTCGTCCGCACCGAGCGGGGCACCGACGGCAATCCCGTCCTGTGCATCCACAACCTGAGCCGGTTCGCCCAGCCGGCCGAGCTCCACATGGGTCACTGGCACGGCCTGCAGCCGGTGGAGCTGCTGGGCCGGGTACCGTTCCCGCTCGTGGGCATCGACCCCTACCCGGTCACCCTTGCTCCCTACGGCTACCAGTGGTTCGAGCTGGTGCACCCGGTGGTCTCCCTGACCGGTGAGTTGTCCTATGTCGTGGATGCCTCCATCGAGGCGTTGTCGTGAACGTCTTCGAAGCGTCCGACGCCGAGCTGCCGTCCAGGGCTCACGGCCCGTTGGCCGAGCTGGTGGCGGCCTTCGTCACTCGGCAGCCCGGATGGACGGGGTCGGCCGGGCAGGCGCTCGTCGACGCCGAGCCGGCTGCGGTGTCCATCGCCAGTGCCGATGTGATCCGGCCCGGGCGGCCCGGGCTCATCTCCGTGGTAGCCGAGGTAGCGGGCCTGGACGAGATCGCCGTCCACGCCGTGCTCGGGCTCCGGGCGCCGGGCGACGACGTGCGGTTCCTGGCCGACGCCGACGATGCTCCCCTCGGCCTGCTGGAGGACGAGCACGGCATGGCCGTCGTCTTCGACGGCTTGTCTGACGCCGAGCTCTCCCTCTTGCTGCTGGGTGCGGTCGCCGGTGGCGACGGTGAGCCCGAGCGGGTCCGGCGGGTGTGGACCAACTACGACTCGGTGACGCTCACGTTCGATGACCACCTGGCCTTCACCGTCTACCAACAACTGCCGATGGAAGCGGGGCCGCACCCCGGGCTCGAGCTCGTCGTGGCCCTCGACGACGTCGGGTTCAACCACATCCCAGCTCCATACGCATTGTGGCGCCGGAGCGGTAGGGACCTCGGGGTGGCGCAGGACTACCAGGCGGGCGGCACCGGAGGGTGGGCGCTGGCGCTGACCTCATTACGCGACCTGTACGCCCTGGGCGGCTCGCCCGAGCAGGCCGGGGGCGATTTCGCTACCGACGCACGGCACCTCGGGACCATGACTGCTCGCATGCACCTCGGGCTCGAGCAGGCGTTCGGGCGTCGGGATGGTGCCGTCTCAGCGTGGGTGGCGGCCGTCGACGAGGTCGTGGCCGCCGCCGACCCCTACCAGGTCGATGAGGACGTCGACGCGGTCGTGGGTGGCCTCCGCGAATCCTCCGTGCGCGCCTCGACCATCAGGACCCACGGTGACTTCCACCTGGGACGGGTGAGCCGGACCGACGTCGGCTGGTTCGTCATCGACTTCTCGCCCGGGGGCATCCAGGGGTCGGGGACGGGCATGCTGACCCAGCCCGCCGCGATCTACCGGTCCCCGTTGGCCGATGTGGCCGATATGCTCTGGTCCTTCCACCACGTCGCCGAGGTGGCCGCGATCGAGCGGGACCCCACCGGCCGGCTCCGACTCACCGACCTGGCCCAGGCGTGGGAAGCACGAAATCGCCGGGCGTTCCTGGCCGGGTACCTGGACACGCCCGGCATCGACCAGCTGGTGCCGGTGGCGGCTGACATGGTGCAGTCGCTGGTCTCGGTGTTCGAGCTCGAGCGCTCGGCTACCCGCCAGGCGCTTCGAAGCCTGGCTGCTCCGGGCTGAGCCCGCGGTCTCTACCGTGTGCTCCGGGTAGAGCCCGCTGTCTCTACCGTGTGTTCCCGGTAGAGCCCTCAGTCTCTACGATGTGCTCCGGGTAGAGCCCGCTGTCTCTACGATGTGCTCCGGGTAGAGCCCGCTGTCTCTACCATGTGTGCATGCGGATCGGCGTGCTCACCGGTGGAGGCGATTGCCCGGGTCTGAACGCGGTCATCCGGGCCGTGGTCCTCGCCGGTGCCGCCCGCCACGACGACGAGTTCGTCGGCATCCTGGACGGGTGGCTCGGCATCATCGAGAACAACACCGTCCCGCTCCTCCCTGATCACTGCCGCTCGATCCTGACCAAGGGAGGGACGATCCTGGGCTCGTCCCGGACCAATCCGTTCGCCACCGACGACGGTCCCGAACGGGTCGAGGCCACCATGAAGGCACTCGAGCTCGACGCCGTGGTGGCCATCGGCGGGGACGACACCCTGGGTGCGGCCGATCGGCTCCACCGACGGGGCCTCCCGGTCGTGGGGGTTCCCAAGACCATCGACAACGATCTCTCGGGGACCGAGGTGACCTTCGGGTTCGACACCGCCGTCCAAATCGCCACCGAGGCCATCGACCGGCTCCAGACCACGGCCGAGTCCCATCACCGCGTGATCGTGTGCGAGGTGATGGGTCGCAACGTCGGCTGGATTGCCGTGCATGCCGGTATCGCCGGCGGCGCGGCCGAGATCCTGATACCCGAGGTCCCCTTCTCGCTCGAGGCCGTCTGCGACCGGCTTCGCCGGCGCCACGACGGTGGGCGGTTCTTCTCCACCCTCGTCGTCGCCGAGGGGGCCCTACCCCGCGACGAGGAGTCCGAGTCGCTCCGACGCACGCAACGAGCAGGGACGGCCGATCAGTTCGGTCACGTGCGCCTGGGCGGGATCGGCGCCTACCTGGCCGAGGAGATCGAGCTGCGAACCGGGTACGAGTCCCGGTCGACGGTGCTCGGGCACATCCAGCGCGGCGGGTCGCCGACCGCATTCGACCGGGTACTGGCCACCCGGTTCGGCGCTGCCGCCCTGGCTGCGGTGCACGAAGGCGAGTTCGGGACCATGGTGGCGCTGCAGGCGGGCGGGATCGTCAGCGTCCCGCTGTCCGCTGCAGTGGGGAAGCCCAAGCAGGTCGACCCCCACCTGTACGAGAACGTCGCCGGGCTCTACCTCGGGTAGCGATACCGGGCAGCGGGCTGATCGAGTGGGAGCGAGGGACAGGGCTCAGTGGCCCGGCCGGGGGCAGGATGACTAGCCGGCGTTCGCCACCGGCAGCGGCACGGCGAGCTGCTCGGCAGCCTGCTCGGGGTTGACGATGTTGATGAGCACGCCGGTGCCCAATTCGAAGCCGGCCACAGTGGCCAACTTCGGCGCCACGTGAACATGCCAGTGATACGGCTCGGGAGCCCGGTAGGGGGCCGAATGGAACACGAGGTTGTAGGCCACGTCGCCCGCTACCTCTCGAAGGCGGCCGTGTACCTGGCGGAGGGCGCCACCCACCGCGACCAGGTCG
>DATDHU010000138.1:0-7488 GCA_036521415.1 Acidimicrobiales bacterium | reverse complement strand
GCTCATCTGGTCGCTTGTCATCTGGCGCTCGGGCGAGACGCCGGCCATGCAGATCATGCGCATCAAGGTGGTGAAGCTCGATACCGGTGAGGTGGCGCCCTACGGGACCATGTTCTTGCGCGAGTTCGTGGGCAAGTGGGTCATCATGGGTCTCATCGCGTCGATCTTCTTCCCCGCGTGGGTCGTCCTCGTCTTCATGCTGATGTGGGACAAGAACCGACAGGAGCTGTGGGACAAGATGGCCGGGACCATCGTGGTCAGCAATTACCCTGAGCCGGTCCAGGTCGGTGACGCCAACGGTCAGGCCTACGCCGGACAGGAGTACGCCGGGCAGCCCGGGCCGGGTGAGGCTGCGGTGCCGGCTCAGCCGCCCGTAGCGCAGTAGGGGAGGCAGCGCAGTAGGGAGCAGTCGGGCGACCGCCGGTCGGGGGACAACGCGTCGCCGTGGGCGAACGCTGGTGCGGAGGACCGCCCGGCCCTGCACACCGACCGACATCGAGCCGGGCCGGTCGGTGTGCAGTGGGCGCAACCGCTACTGGAGGCTGAAGCCCGGATAGTGGTCGGAGAGGCCGTAGACGTACGCCTGGGCCCGGGCGGTCAGCTGGATGATGCCGGCGAAGAATTGATGGGCACCTTCGGGGTACTCGCCGGTGAACAGTACGGCGAACTGCAAGATCCAGGCGCCGATCCCCAAGATGATGCTGAGGACGTACAGCACGATCAGCACCGGGAGGGCCAGGAGGGCACGGCCGATCAGGAAGATGACGCCGGCGATGGCCAGAGGACGCGACCACTCCGCCTGCATCGGTATGGTCAGCTGCACGGGATGTGGCGTCCCCACTGAGTACGTGGGCGGCGGCGTCGGGTTGTCAGTGGTCATGGATGCCTCATTTCGTTGGGTCGCAAGTGCGACGTGACTAAGGAAGCAGCGCCCTCGGCCCCGCTCCCTGTTGCGCGCAGTCTTTCAGCGCCTGTCGTGCAAGTGGTGGATCGGAGGCGGCGGCAGTTTGTCCCGTTCGGCCGGGCACCGAAGACCTGTTTGCCGGCGGGGGATCACGCCCGGGCAACTCGTATGCGGACTGCGCTAGGTGTCCGCTGCGAGGTGGTGGCGGTCCTGGCCGGGCAGGCGGTCCACCGTGGTCTCCGGCTTCCACAGGTAGGAGAGGGCCCCGACCGAGATGATGACCAGCCCGCCCACGTCGGTGGCGAAGGAGACGGCGAAGCCGACCAGGTAGACGACGGGCGAGAGCAGCACGCGGGTGGACACGATCCTGACGTCGCTGTCGGTGAGATCGGGGTCGGTGAGCCGGCCGCCCCGGGAGGCCCACAGCCACATCCCGGCCATGACGACGGCGATGGACACGAAGGTGAGCGCATAGGCCGCAATGGCCAGGTGCTCGTCGTGGGGGTTGCCCCTGAGGTACGAGGCGAGCGTGGCGGTCGGGAAGGGGAGCAGCACCACCAGGCCCAACAGCAACATGTTGATGCCGACCAGCACGTTGTCGATCTTCCGGAGCTGGTGGAAGATCCAGTGGTGTTCCACCCAGATCATGGCGATCATGGCGAAAGACAGGGCGAAGCCGGCATAGTGAGGCCAGCGGCTGGTGAAGTAGTGGCCGAACCCGCGGACCAGGTCGGTGGGGGGTAGGCGGAGGTCGAAGACCAGCAGGGTCATGGCCACGGCGAAGACGCTGTCGCTGAGGCTTTCCAGGCGGCCCTTGTGCATGCCACCCGAAACCCTAATCCCGCCGTTGCCCGGGAATCGACACCCGGCTGGGCCGCACCCGTTCATGTGCCCGGGGACTCCGGGACGGGAAGGTCGGGCAGGCCGGCGGTAGGCTTATCCGGCTATGCCCAGGATCGCAGACCTGTTGGCCGGCGGGCCGACCTACTCGTTCGAGTTCTTTCCGCCCAAGACCGATGCCGAGCAAGCGACGCTCACTCGGACCATCCGCGAGCTCGAGCCGCTCGGGCCCTCGTTCGTCTCGGTGACCTACCGGGGCGGGCCCTCCTCCCGGGCCCGGACCTACGACCTGGTGTCGGGGATGAGGCATGCCACCTCGCTCACACCGATGGCCCACCTGATCTGTGTGGCCCACACTCGTCTGGAGCTGGCCGAGATCCTGGTCTCTTTCCGCAAGGCCGGCGTCGAGAACCTGATGGCGCTGGGCGGCGACCCGCCGACTGATCCGGCCGAGGGCCCCGGCGAGCTCCGGCACGCCCGGGAGCTGGTCGACCTGGCCCGGGCCATCGGCGGCTTCTCCATCGGGGTGGCCGCCCACCCCGCTGGTCATCCCGCCTCCCCGTCGCGGGAGAGCGACCGGCTTTACCTGGCCGAGAAGCTTCGCCTGGCCGACTTCGCCGTGACCCAGTTCTTCTTCGACGCCGACGAGTACGTCGACCTGGTCGACGACCTCTCCGCCCTCGGCGTGGACAAGCCGGTGCTCCCCGGGATCATGCCGGTGACCTCCCTGCGCTCGATCCCCCGGATGGCCGAGATGGGCAGCGCCCTCCCCTCGTGGATGGTGGCGCGCCTCGAGGCGGCGTCGGAGGAGGGCGGCGCTGAGGCGGTACGCCGGACCGGCGTGGCCATCGCCATCGAGCTGTGCGAGAAGCTGTTGGCCGCAGGGGTACCGGGACTGCACTTCTACACCTTGAACCGGTCGAGCGCGACCCGCGAGATCTACGACGCACTCGATCTGGGACCCGGCGTCAGCTGATCGCCCGTCGGGCCGGCCGGTGGGAGCCGTTGGGCTCGGGCCGACCGCCCGGGCAGCCCTTCTCCGGCCTTCCGAGCTGGCGTCGCCGGGTGTCGTCACCGATAGGCTGCGGCCATGCCCGCAACGATCACCCTTGGTGCCGACGGCACCCTCCACGTGCCCGACCAGCCCATCATCCCCTTCATCGAAGGTGACGGCACCGGCGTCGACATCTGGCCGGCGGCCAAGCTGGTCCTCGACGCGGCCGCCACCAAGGTGGGCAAGACCATCGCCTGGAAGGAGGTCCTGGCCGGGCAGAAGGCCTTCGACGAGACGGGCAACTGGCTGCCCGACGAGACGGTCGAGGCGTTCCGGTCCCATTTGATCGGTATCAAGGGCCCCCTGACCACGCCGGTCGGCGGCGGCATCCGCTCGCTCAACGTGGCCCTGCGCCAGATCCTCGACCTCTACGTGTGCCTGCGGCCGGTGCGCTGGTTCACCGGTGTGCCATCGCCCGTGCTCCATCCCGAGGCGGTCGACATGGTGATCTTCCGGGAGAACACCGAGGACATCTACGCGGGGCTCGAAGCCGAGGCCTACACCCCCGAGGCGGCCAAGCTGTCGGCCTTCCTCCGTGACGAGATGGGTTGGGAAATCCGGGAGGGATCGGGGATCGGGATCAAGCCCATCTCCGAGCTGGGCTCCAAGCGCCTGATCCGGGCGTCCATCAACTACGCCCTCGCCCACAAGCGCGAGAGCGTCACCATGGTCCACAAGGGGAACATCCAGAAGTTCACTGAGGGGGCTTTCCGGAACTGGGGCTACGACCTGGTTCGCGAGGAGTTCGCCGACGTGGCCGTGGGCTGGGACGACTGCGGCGGCAAGCCCGGTGACAAACTGCTGGTGAAAGACAACATCGCCGACATCACGCTGCAACAGGTCCTCACCCGGCCGTCCGACTTCGACGTCATCGCCACCACCAACCTGAACGGCGATTACCTGTCCGACGCCCTGGCCGCACAGGTCGGGGGCATCGGCATCGCCCCGGGCGGCAACATCAACTACGTCACCGGCCACGGGATCTTCGAGGCGACCCACGGCACGGCGCCGAAGTACGCCGGGCAGGACAAGGTCAACCCCGGCTCGGTGCTGCTGTCTGGCGTCATGATGTTCGAGCACCTTGGGTGGACGGACGCCGCCTCTGACATTGTCCAGGCCCTGGAAAAGACCATCGCCGACAAGATCGTCACCTACGACTTCGCCCGGCTGATGGACGGGGCCACCGAGGTGAAGACCTCGGAGTTCGCTTCGGCGATCGTCGACCGACTCTGACCCGCCTGAGGCTCGGTCGCCCCCAGTCTGCACGAGCCCGCCGGTTCGACCCTCGCCCGGGCACACGGATAGCCTCGGCGCCATGGCCAAGACACCCGTTCACGTCACCGTCACCGGAGCAGCCGGCCAGATCGGCTACTCCCTCCTGTTCCGCATCGCCTCGGGCCAGCTCCTAGGGCCCGACCAGCCGATCGTGCTGCGCCTGCTCGAGATCGAGCCGGGCATGAAGGCCCTCGAGGGCGTGGTGATGGAGCTCGACGACTCGGCCTTCCCCCTAGTCAGCGACATCGTTGCCACGGCCGACCTCAAGACGGCCTTCGACGGCACCAACTGGGCCCTACTGGTCGGGTCGGTCCCCCGCAAGGCGGGTATGGAGCGAAGCGACCTGTTGAACATCAACGGCGGCATCTTCCAGCCACAGGGCCAGGCCGTCGCCGCCTACGCCGCTTCTGACGTTCGGGTCATGGTGGTGGGCAATCCCTGCAACACCAACTGCCTCATCGCCCGGTCCCACGCTCCCGAGGTGCCTGCCGACCGCTGGTTCGCCATGACCCGGCTCGACGAGAACCGGGCCAAAAGCCAGTTGGCCCAGCGGGCCGGGGTGCCGGTCTCCTCGGTCACCCACCTGGCCATCTGGGGCAACCATTCCGCCACCCAGTTCCCCGACTTCGCCAACGCCCGCATCGACGGCAAGCCGGTCACCGAGGTCATCACGGACTCGGCCTGGCTGGAGGGCGACTTCATCACCACAGTGCAGAAGCGGGGTGCAGCGATCATCGAGGCACGGGGCCTGTCGTCGGCGGCCTCGGCCGCAAATGCCGTGATCGACTCGGTGGTGAGCATCACCAACGCCACCCCCGGGGACGAGTTCACATCGCTGGCCGTGGTCTCGAACGGCGAGTATGGCGTTCCCGAGGGCCTGCAGTTCGGCTTCCCGGTCCGCACCGACGGCCACGGCGGGTGGACCGTGGTCGAGGGCCTGGCCCACGACGCGTTCGCCACCGATCGGATCCGGGTGACAACCGAGGAGCTCGAGTCCGAGCGCTCCGACGTGGCCGCCCTGCTTCCCTAGCCGACGCCTCCCGCGCCGAACGATTTAGTGGGGGGGTCCTCAGCTCCGTCCGGCGCGAAGGTCGGTTGTCGACAGCGGACAGTGAGCGCCCCAGGTGTACGACTCGCTGCCATGCGAGGCGCCGACTTGGGACGCGACCGGGGCACGGACGGTTCGGTTTGCCCACGTCTCGCCGAAAGACATCGACGCGGCATTCTCGGCTGTCGCCAATTCGCCGAGACGTGGGCGAAAACAAACACCGGCGGGAGGCCTCGGCCAAAGAGTTGACGACTTCTGGTCACCAGATCCCAGGACGGATGACCCTGATCTCGTCGTCAACGCTCACGCACAGTGGGTGACCCTGGCCACGGCCCCATTGCTCCCGGCGGGATGTCTTCGCGCCCGGCGGTCCGGAGGGTGGCCCAGAGGTCGGCGGAATGGGGCCTAGGTCGAGGCCAGCTCGGGCATCTCCAGGCCGAGCCGCTGCAAGAAGACGATCTTCTTGTTCAGCGCCACCTGCCATGCGGCCACGTCGGCTTCCCAATGGCCTCGGTCGCCGTCTTCGCACGCGTGCTCCAGTGCGTCGAACGCTCCGTCCTCGGCGTCGAGGAGCCTTCGGTAATGCTGGAGCACCTGGTCGTCCATGAATCCGGACAATGCCACGGGGTTCCCCCTTCGTAGACTGTGCTCCGGCGACCTTACCCGCCTGTCCGGTCGTCTGTCATGGGCCCCTTCAACCTGGGAGAACGAGGCATTCCGCCCCGGTCTCCGACGCCACCATGTCAGCCCTGCACGAGCTCGATGCGGTTGCCGAAGGGATCGTCTACGTACCACTGCGGGGTGCCCGGCACGTCCTCGCTCCGGCGCACCTCGTACCCGGCAGCGACCAGAGCGGCAGACAATTCCTCGATGTCGCTGACCACCAGGGCCGGGTGAGCCTTCCGGGCCGGCCGGAAGTCGTCCTCGACGCCGAGATGCACCCGGGCCGCGTCCAGCTCGAACCAGCAACCCCCCCGTGTGGCCTGCTCGGCCGGCTTCGGCCGGCGGGGGAGACCGAGGAGCCCGGCATAGAACGCCTCGGCCCGCTGCTCGGCGTCGCTACCGACGGGCATGGCCAGCTGGACGTGATCGATGCCGGTCACCCGGTATGCCATTGCCTCCCTCCCCGCCGCCCTGTCCCGCCTCAGCCGGTGGGCAGGTCGCGGACATCACGCCGGATGGGATGGTCCTCGGGGATCTCGACCAGGTGGATGCGCAGGCCGTCGGGGTCCTCGATCCAGGCTTCGATCAGCCCCCACGGCTCCACCCGCGGCGGCCGGATGATGGGAACACCCCGACCGGACAGCTCGGACACCGCCGGCCCCATGGCCCGGACCTGGAGCCACAGGGCGATGGGCGGGCTCTCGCTGTCATCGGACGGCGGGGTACCGACGGCCCCGTCGCGTTGCCCGGAGAGCTCCAGGAAGCCGCCGCCGAGGAAGTACACCACGCCCCGGAACGCACCCGAGCCGAACTCCCGGGCTACGGCCAGGCCCAGCTGCGATCCATAGAACTCGAGGGATCGGCCGAGGTCTGTAGGGTGGATGATCGTCCGGCTGTTGACTACCTCCACGGCCCCTCCCCTCGTCGACTGCTTTCGCAGGCCCTCAGTAGGTCGTCCCCGCCGCCAGTTCGTGGATGTAGGGCTGGGCGGCCACCATCATGGCCTGTCCGGCGGCCAGCACCGAGAGGTCGCCGCGGACCCTGATGCGCCCGGCCCTGATCGCCTCGGCCGCCGGCAGCTCACCGGTGGAGAGAGCAGCAGCGTCTTCATAGGAGAGGACGATGGTGACGTCGGTGCGGGCCTCAAGATCAGCTCCGTCCACCCTCGCCACCCGGAGCGAGCCGCCGTCCACAGTCAACAAGATGGTGGCGTCCCCGTCCGGGCCGCCGTGCACGTGCTGGGCGACCGTGAACCGCCCGCTGGAGGCGGCGATGCCGGCGTCCGCACCGGGCTCGGGCAGCACCACGTCCTCGAGGGCGTCATCGAAGGCGTCGATCCACTCGGCGCTCAGGAACCGGGGCACACGCGTCCCACGGCGATCAGTCGACCAGTGCGTTCTCGACCGGCTCGACCGCTTCGCCCTCTTTGCCCGGCGCGGCCGGCATGACCGCGGCCGGCCCTTGGGCCGGCGAGGACGCAGCCGCCTCAGCCGCCGTGCGTTTGGTCCGCCGCCGGATCTTTCGTCCCAGCCATGCGACCGGATCGTAGGCCGCGTCGACCACCCGCTCCTTCATGGGGATGATGCCGTTGTCGGTGATCTTGATGTGCTCGGGGCAGACCTCGGTGCAGCACTTGGTGATGTTGCACTTGCCCAGGCCCTGCTCGTTTTGGAGCAACTGGCGCCGGTCGTTGGTGTCGAGAGG
>DATDHU010000137.1:0-15996 GCA_036521415.1 Acidimicrobiales bacterium | reverse complement strand
CTCGGCCGTGGCCGTCGGCGAAGGGGCGAACAGCCTGCGGCGATCCTCGAGGTTGGGGCAGCTCACGTTGATCTCGACGGCGACGATGGGCGTCGGGTCCCCGGCGTCGGCGGAGGACGCCATCACCTGGCCCAGCTGTTTGGCCGCTCGTGCGTAGTCGTCCACCCGTTGCCCCCAGATGCTCACCACCACGCGGGCACCGGAGGCGACCAGCGGAGGCAGGTCCTCGCGCCACCATGCCTCGATACCGGGACCCTGGAGGCCCACGCTGTTCAACATGCCCGACGGCGTCTGGTGCACGCGGGGAGCTGGATTGCCGGGCCACGGATCGACCGACAGCGACTTCACGACGACCGCACCCAGGTCTCCCAACGGGAAGTAGGTGCCGAGCTCGTCGGTGTGACCGGACGTCCCCGACGCCGTCATCACCGGGTTGGGGAGCGTGATCGATCCGACCCGGGTGGACAGGTCCACGTCCGTACCCGAGGCGGCCCGCCAGGCCCGCCGAACCCGGTCCAGGCGACCCGATCCGCCCGAGCCACCGCCGGCCGGGCTCATCGGTGGTACTCCTGGAGCGAGCGCACCGACAGCGGGTGCATGATCCAGTCGGCGATCCCCGCCGCCGCCGCCCGGGCCGCGGCCACGGTGGTCAGGCAGGGCACCTGGTGGAGCAACGAGCTGGCCCGGATGTGGATGCCATCGGCACGGGGCCCCCGCCCGCGCGGCGTGTTGACCACCAGCTGGACTTTCCCTCCCGCGATCAGCGCCACCGCGTCCTCTCCCTCGGGGTCGCCCACCTTGGCCACCACGGTGGACACCGGGATCCCCGCCGCCTCCAGCGCCGCCGCCGTTCCCGACGTGGCCGCCAGGTCGAAGCCGAGCACCGAGAACTGGCGGGCGGCATCCAGCCCGGCCGCCTTGTCCCGATCGGCCAGGGACAGGAACACCGTGCCCTCGGTGGGCAACCGGTTCCCCGCCGCGATCTGGCTCTTGGCAAAGGCCAGCCCGAACGTCCGGTCGATGCCCATGACCTCGCCGGTGGAGCGCATCTCGGGGCCCAAAAGCGTGTCGACGCCCGGGAAGCGGTTGAAGGGCAGAACCGCCTCTTTCACGCTGACATGCCCGGTGATCGGAGCCGAGAGCAGCCCCTCCTCGGCCAGCTCGGCCAGCGTGGCCCCGACCATCACCCGGGCGGCCACCATGGCCACGGGCACACCGGTGGCCTTGGCCACGAACGGCACCGTGCGGCTGGCACGCGGGTTGGCCTCGATGACGTAGGCCTGGTCGTCTTTCACCGCGAACTGCACGTTGCACAGGCCACGGACGTCGAGGGCCTCGGCGATGGCCCGGACGTGGCCCTCGAGCACGTCGACCACACCGGGGCTCAACGTCTGGGGGGGCAGGGCGCAGGCCGAGTCGCCCGAGTGGACCCCGGCCTCTTCGACGTGCTCCATTACCCCGCAGATGACCACCGCGCCGGTGGCGTCGCGCACAGCGTCCACGTCCACCTCGACGGCGTCCTCCAGGAACCGGTCGACGAGGACAGGTCGCTCGGCGGTGACCCCGCCCTCCCGGCTGAGCGAGGCAGCCATGTCGCTGACGGCCTGGGTCAGCCGGTCGTCGTCGTAGACGATCTCCATGGCCCGGCCGCCCAACACGTAACTCGGCCGCACCAGCACCGGGTAGCCGATGCCCGAGGCCACGGCCAGCGCCTCGGCCGCCGTCACCGCCGTGCCGCCCGGTGGTTGGGGTATCCCGAGGCGGCCGCACAGCTCGTTCCAGCGCTCCCGGTCCTCGGCCAGGTCGATCGAAGCGGGAGACGTCCCGAGCACGAGCTCGGGGGCCAGGGAGCCGGCCAGCTTCAGGGGTGTCTGGCCGCCCAGGCTGACGATCACGCCGACCAGTCGGCCCTCGCCGACCGAGGCGTCGCGCTCGGCCGCCAGCACGTTGGCCAGGTCCTCGGGGGTCAGCGGCTCGAAGTACAACCGGTCCGAGGTGTCGTAGTCGGTCGACACCGTCTCGGGGTTGCAGTTGACCATGATGGTCTCGAACCCGGCCGCCCGCAGGGCGAAGGAGGCGTGGACACAGCAGTAGTCGAACTCGATCCCCTGGCCGATCCGGTTCGGACCCGACCCGAGGATGACCACCCGCGGGCGGTGCGACGGGACCACCTCGTCCTCGTCCTCGTAGGTGCCGTAGTGGTAGGGCGTGTGCGCCTCGAACTCGGCGCCGCACGTGTCGACCGTCTTGAACGTGGTCCGGACCCCCAGGTCGAGGCGGGCCGTCCGGATGTCCCCCTCGGTCACCGCCCCCGGGGCCCGTTGGGTGCCTCCAGCCGCCGCCCCTGCGCCGCCGCCGTTGAACAGGTAGGCCAGCTGGGCATCGGAGAACCCGAGCCGCTTCAACCGCCGCCAGGTCCGCCGGTCGGCATCGGCGGGACGCAGCCCGCCGGCCACGCGCCGGGCCAGGCCCAGCCGGGCATCGACCACCTTGCCCATCTCGGCCAGGAACCACGCGTCGATGTTGGTGGCTGCGGCCAGCTCGTCCACGGTGACGCCCCGCCGCATCAACGACTCGAGCCAGAAGACCCGCTCCGGTGTCGCCCGGCGCACCCGGGCCAGCAGGTCCTCCACCGGCACCGCGTCGACGTCCTGTTCCCCCGGGTCGGCGTTGAGGCCCGAGCGGCCCTGCTCCAGGGACCGCACCGCCTTCTGCAGGGACTCGGGGAAGGTGCGGCCGATGGCCATGACCTCGCCCACCGACTGCATGCGGGTGCCGAGCTCGTCGGTGGCGCCGGGGAGCTTCTCGAACGCCCATCTGGGGATCTTGGTCACCACGTAGTCGATGGTCGGCTCGAACGAAGCCGGCGTCTCCCCGGTGATGTCGTTGGTGATCTCGTCGAGGCGGTAGCCGACGGCCAGCCGGGCGGCGATCTTGGCGATGGGGAACCCGGTGGCCTTGGAGGCGAGTGCCGATGACCGCGACACCCGGGGGTTCATCTCGATCACCACCTGCCGCCCGTCGGCCGGGTCCACCGCGAACTGCACGTTGGAGCCGCCGGTCTCCACCCCGACCCGGCGGATGCAGGCAAAGGCGGCGTCCCGCATGGCCTGGTACTCGACGTCGCTGAGGGTCTGGGCCGGCGCCACCGTGATGGAGTCACCGGTGTGGACACCCATGGGATCGAAGTTCTCGATGGAGCAGATGACCACGCAGTTGTCGGCGTGGTCCCGCATCACCTCGAGCTCGTACTCCTTCCAGCCGGCAATGGAACGCTCGACCAGGACCTCGGACACCGGGCTGGCGTCGATCCCCTCGGTGGCCAGCCGGGTGAGATGGGCACGGTCGGCGGCGATACCGGTGCCGGCGCCGCCCAGGATGTAGCTGGGGCGCACCATGATCGGGTAGCCGATCGACTCCCCGATGGCCAGCGCCTCCTCCAGGCTGTGGGCGAAGCCGGACGGGGGGACCTCGAGCCCGATCTCCTCCATGGCCGACTTGAACCGGTCGCGGTCCTCGGCTGTGCTGATGGCCTCGGCGTTGGCCCCTATGACCTCGACCGAGAACCGGTCGAGGACCCCCCGCTCGACCAGGGCCATGGTGAGGTTCAGCGCCGTCTGGCCGCCCAGGGTGGGAAGGAGCGCGTCGGGCCGTTCCCTCTCGATGATGGCGGCCAGCACGTCGGGCTCGAGGGGCTCCACGTAGGTGCGGTAGGCCATCGAGGGGTCGGTCATGATGGTGGCCGGGTTGGAGTTGGCCAGGATGACCCGGAACCCCTCCTCGGCCAGGACCCGGCAGGCCTGGGTCCCGGAATAGTCGAACTCGCAGGCCTGGCCGATCACGATGGGCCCCGATCCGATGACCAGGACCGTCTCGATGTCGGTGCGGCGGGGCATCAGGGCGCCCCCCGGTCGTCCATCACCGAGGTGAACTCGTCGAACAGGTAGCGGGCGTCGTGGGGGCCCGGGCCGGCCTCGGGGTGGTACTGCACGCTGAACGCCGCCGCCTCTCGGATGGCGATGCCCTCGATCACCCCATCGTTGAGGTTGCGGTGGGTGACCTCTGCGTCTGGGACCGAACCCTCGGCTACCGCGTAGTTGTGATTCTGGGACGTGATCTCCACCTGGCCGGTGGACAGGCGCTGTACGGGGTGGTTGCCGCCGTGATGGCCGAAGGGGAGCTTGAACGTGGACCCGCCCACGGCGGTGGCCAGGAGCTGGTGCCCCAGGCAGATGCCGAAGATGGGTACCTCGCCCACCAATCGGGCGATCTCGGTGCTGATGGCGGACAGCGCGGCCGGATCGCCGGGGCCGTTGGACAGGAAGACCCCGTGGGGCGAGAGGCCGAGGACCTCGTCGGCCGGCGTCGACGCCGGGACCACGGTCACCGTGGCTATCTCGGCCAGATGGCGCAGCATGGTCTCTTTGATGCCGAAGTCGTAGGCCACCACCCGGTAGGGACCGTCTCCCCGCCTGTACGACTCGGCTGTCGTGACCCGGGAGACGAAGTCCACACCGTCGGTCGGCACGGCGGCCCGCGCCGCGGCGAGCAGCTCTCGCTCGGACGCGGTCCCGAACGCACAGGGCATGGCGCCCGAGTCGCGGAGGTGCCGGGTCAGCCGGCGGGTATCGATCCCGGTCACCCCGGGGACGGCGTGGCGGACGAGGAAGTCCTCGAGCGCCTCGGCCGAGCGCCAGCTGCTCGGTCGCTCGGCCAGGTCCCGGACGATGATGCCGTTGCAGTGCGGGACGGCCGCCTCCTCGTCGGTCCGGTTCACCCCGTAGTTGCCGATGTGGGGGTAGGTGAAGGCGATGACCTGGCCGGCGTAGGACGGGTCGGTGAGGACCTCTTGGTACCCGGACAGGACGGTGTTGAAGACGGCCTCACCGGTGGCCAGGCCCCCGGGCGGCACCGACCCGATGGCCTCTCCCTCGAAGACCTGTCCGTCGGCCAGGACCAGCAGGGCGTCGGTGCTCACGGCCTGGGGCCCGACCACACAGGGGCCGTCGCCCGGCTCAACGCTGGGCCTCGTACTCGAGCACCGTCGGCAGGCCGCGCAGCACGGTGTGGCGAACCCGTCCGGTCAGGGCCCGGCCGGCGTAGGGGGTGTTCCGGCTGCGGCTGGCCAGGGCGGCGGGGTCGACCGTCCAGGTCTCGGCGGGGTCGATCACGCACAGGTTGGCCGCCGCCCCGGGGACGACGGGCCCACCGTGGTCCTCGGTCAGGCCGGCGATGGCTGCCGGCTGCCAGCTGAGGAGGGCGAGCACCGAGGACAGGGGCAGGTCGAGTTCGGTCAGGGCCAGGGCCAGCGCCGTCTCCAGGCCGAGCATGCCCGGAGGGGCCTGGTCGAACGGCTGGTCCTTGGTCTCGGGCGTGTGGGGGGCATGATCGGTGGCGATGGCGTCGATGGCGCCGTCGGCCAGTCCGGCCCGGACCGCGTCGACGTCGGAGCGGGGCCGCAGCGGCGGGTTCACCTTGAACACCGGGTCGTACCCGGCGGTCTCGGCGTCGGTGAGCGTGAAATGGTGCGGTGCGGCCTCGGCCGTCACGGCCAGCCCGTCGGCCTTGGCCCGGCGCACGAGGTCGATCGATGCCGCCGTCGACAGGTGGAGGAAGTGGACCGGGGCACCGGTCAGCCCGGACAAGGCGATGTCCCGGGCCACCATGACCTCCTCGGCCGCTGCCGGCATCCCGGGGATGCCCAGCCGGCTCGACCACGCTCCCTCGTGCATGGCGCCGTCACAGGCCAGCGACCCGTCCTCGCAGTGCTGGGCCAAGGTCACCCCGATGCCCCGGGCGTACTCGAGGGCCTTGCGCATCAGTCCGGCCGACTGGACCCCGGCGCCGTCGTCGGTGAACAGGCGGACACCGAGTTCGGCCAGCTCGGCCATGGGGGCCAGGCGCTCACCGGCTCGGCCGACGGTGATGGCCCCCGCCACCGCCACCTGGGCCGATGCCGTTCGTCCGAGCTCGAGCACCTGGCGCACTGCGGCAGCTGTGTCCAGGGGTGGGTCGGTGTTGGGCATGGCCACGACCGCCGTGTAGCCACCCAGCGCTGCGGCCCGCGTCCCGGTCTCCACCGTCTCCGCCTCTTCTCGTCCCGGCTCTCGGAGGTGGGTGTGGAGGTCGACCAGTCCGGGAGCGACAACGCAGCCGCCGGCGTCGAGCACCGTGGACCCGAGCGGGACGTCGAGCCCTTCGGCCACCTCGCGTACCAGGCCCTCAGAGACGAGGACGTCGGCTCGCCGCTCGCCGGCGGCGTCGATGACCGTGCCGCCGGTGATGATGAACGTGGGCTCAGCCATCGGTCTCCTCGTCGGCCCCGTCCGCCGGCTCCGGGGATTCGTGAGGGTCCAACCCGCCATGGATGCCGCCGATCGATCCCTGGCCCAGGAGCAGGAAGAGGACGGCCATGCGGATGGCCACCCCGTTGCTGACCTGGCGGGTCATGTGGGCGGAGGCCAGGTCGGCGACCTCCGAGGCGATCTCCACCCCCCGCACCATCGGACCGGGGTGGAGGACGATGGCCTCGGGGCGGAGGAGGGCCGCCCGCCGCGCCGTCAGCCCATAGCCGGCGGTGTACTCCCGCAAGCTGGGAACGAACCCCGCGCTCCCCCGTTCGGCCTGGATGCGGAGCAGCGAGACCACGGCCGCCTTGGCCAGCACGTCGTCGAGATCGTGGCTCGTTCCCGAGATGGGCCAGCCCTCCAGCGAGGGGGGCAACAAGGTGGCCGGTGCGACCAGGGTCACCTCAGCCCCCATGGCGCCGTACGCCGCCACCTGGGACCGGGCCACCCGGCTGTGGCGGATGTCCCCGACGATGGCGACCGGCAGGCCCTCGAAGCAGTCCATGCTCTCGTCCCCCACCACCTGGCGGACGGTGTAAAGGTCCAACAGGGCCTGGGTGGGATGCTCGTGCCAGCCGTCGCCGGCGTTGATCA
This sequence comes from Acidimicrobiales bacterium, assembly GCA_036521415.1. Classification (GTDB taxonomy): domain Bacteria; phylum Actinomycetota; class Acidimicrobiia; order Acidimicrobiales; family RAAP-2; genus DASXMT01. Next base: position 9,055 of record DATDHU010000137.1, on the reverse strand, counting down.
CGCACGAGTTGGTCACCCAGTTGGCCACCTGGAAGGGGGCACCGGACGACGAGTGCCGGACGATGACCGCGTCGATCCCCATGGCTTCGATCGTCTCCACCGTGTCCCGCAGCGATTCGCCCTTCTTGAGGGACGAGGAGCCGGCGGCGAAGGACAGGACGTCGGCAGAGAGACGCTTGGCCGCAGTCTCGAACGACACCCGGGTTCGAGTGGAGTCCTCGAAGAACAGCGTGGCCACGGTCCGGCCCCGCAGGGCGGGTACCTTCGGATTGGCCCGCTGGGCCACCTCGACGAACGAGTCGGCCAACTGGAGGACTTCGACGATGCCGTCCCGGCCCAGGTCGTCCACGCCCAGCAGGTGCTTCACCGCGACACCAGGTCGCCCAGGGCCACCCCGTCCTCGGTGACGTCGACCATCTCGTCGCGCCGGGTGGGCAGGTTCTTGCCGACGTAGTCGGGGCGGATGGGCAGCTCGCGGTGCCCACGGTCGACCATGACGGCCAGCTGCACCGCCTGGGCCCGCCCGTACTCCCCGAGGGCATTGAGGGCGGCCCGGATGGTCCGCCCGGTGAAGAGGACGTCGTCCACCAGGACCACGGTCGTCCCGGTCAGGTCGAAGGAGATATCGGTCACCGCTTCGGGGAGGACGGGCCGGAGCCCGATGTCGTCCCGGTAGAAAGCCACGTCCAAGGTGCCGACGGGAATGGTCGCTCCCTCGGCGCCCTCGAGGGCGGCGGCCAGGCGCCGGGCGATGGCGATGCCGCCGGTCTGGAGCCCGACCAACACCAGGTCGCGAAGGCCGCGGTTCCGCTCCGCGATCTCGTGAGCCATGCGGGTCACCGCTCGGTGGACGTCGGCTGCCGACATCACCTGAGCACGGGGAACGAAGACAGCACCCCGTGGTCGGGTATGGCTGCGTTCGCGTTCGGCCACCTGCTCCTCCTGTCCGTACGGGCCTCACGGGACCCGTTTCACGGTCAGGAGCCGACTATACCTGCTCGCCCTGCGAGGCGCGCCTGTTCCACGTGCACCACGCCTTCCCGCCGGCACTTTCCCGCCGGCGCCTTCCCGCCGGCGCCTTCACGCCACCGACGATGGTTTCTAAGCGGGCACACAGGTTGATCCGAGCCTGCTCTGAGAGTCCGCGGTTCAACTTCTGGCGCAGGTTGCTGCACAGGCACACCGTCCTACCCGTGGCCCGAACCGACCGGACCGGGTGTGTTCCAGACGAGGAGAACCAGTGGGGACCAAAGCCAGTGGCACCGAGTGGGCCGACGCACCCGTGCGTCTTGACGAGGCCACCCAGCAGGTGCCGATCATCGAAGGCGAGGTCGGGGCGGACCCGAAACAGCGGTTCCGGCGGAGGAAGATCGTGGTTGTCGCCGCCGTGGCCGTTGTCGCCGCCGGTACCGGCATCGGTGCCTGGCTCGGCACCAGCAGCTCCACCGCACCTGCGCTGGAGGTGACCACCCAGACGGTCAGTGTCACCACCGGCACCATGAAGCAGACCGTGTCCGCATCCGGGACCATCGAGCCCGCCCAACAGGCCAACTTGAACTTCGGCGTATCGGGCACGGTCACCGGCGTCGACGTCAGTGCCGGCCAGACGGTCACGGCCGGCCAGACGCTGGCCACCGTCGACCCGTCCGCCCTCCAGGCCACCGTCAATGCGGCTCAGTCCTCGCTCACCGCGGCACAGGCCAAGTTGTCGAGCGACCAGTCGGGCAGCGCCTCCTCGAGCCAGATCGCCGCCGACCAGGCATCGGTCACCTCGGCGCAATCACAGCTGACCTCGGCGCAGACCAATCTGGCCAATGCCTCGCTGACCTCGTCCATCGCCGGGACGGTCGCATCGGTCAGCCTCACCGTGGGACAGCAGGTGTCGAGCTCCGGTTCGGGCTCGGGCGTCACCGGTTCGGGCGGCACCGATTCGGGGGCCACCGGCTCCGGCGGCACCGGCTCGGGGGGCACCGGCAGTGGGCTGTCGGCGGCCTCGGCGAATTCGGCCGCGTCCAGCTCGAGCTCCTCGTCCTCGAGCAGTTCGTCGAGCTCTTCGTCGGCACAGATCGTGGTCATCTCGACCAACAGCTTCGTGGTCAGCACCTCCGTGGACGACACCCAGGTCGGCCAGGTCGCCCAGGGCGACCAGGCGGTCATCACGCCGAGCGGCTCGACCACCCCGGTCTACGGCACCGTCTCGTCGGTCGGGTTGATCGCCACCCAGAGCTCGACCGTGGCGACGTTCCCGGTGTCCATCGCAGTCACCGGCAGCCCGAGCGGGCTCTACGCCGGGTCGACGGCCAGCGTGTCCATCATCGTCAAGCAGCTCAACAACGTTGTCCAGGTCCCGACGGCGGCCATCTCCTACGCGAGCGGCCAGTCGACGGTCACGGTGGTCCAGAACGGGAACAACGTCTCGCGCCCGGTCACCACCGGGGTGAGCTCCGGCGGCGAGACCCAGGTCACCACCGGGCTCACCGCAGGGGAGAAGGTGCTCGAGCGAGTGGTCAAGTTCAACGGTGTCGCCGGCGCCGGGAGGGCCAGCCTGTTCGGAGGCGCCGGGGGCGGCGGAGCGGGCGGCTTCGGAGGCGGAGGCGGTCGCTTCCGGGGCGGTGCGGGCGGCGCCGGGTTGGCGGGCGGCGGCGGGGGCATCGGTGGCTGACCGCCTGCCCGTCATCGAGCTCCAGCACGTCACCAAGGTCTACCGGACCGGGGCGTTCGCCGTTGCCGCTCTCCGGGGCGTCTCCGTGTCCATCGCCGAGGGCGAGTACGTCGCGGTCATGGGCCCCTCGGGGTCGGGGAAGTCGACGCTCATGCACATCTTCGGCTGCCTCGACGTTCCCAGCCACGGGACGTACTGGCTGGCCGGCGAGGACGTCGGCCACATGGACGAGATCGCCCTGGCCTCGGTCCGGAACCGCCGGATCGGCTTCGTCTTCCAGCAGTTCAACCTCCTCCCCTCCTTGACCGCCTGGCGAAACGTCGAGATACCTCTCGCCTACGCCGGAATCGGCCGAGCCGAACGGCGGGAGCGGGCCATGGCTGCGCTCGAACGGGTAGGCCTCGGAGACCGGGTGCAGCACCGGCCCGGGGAACTGTCGGGCGGGCAGCAGCAGCGGGTGGCCATTGCCCGGGCGCTGGTGAGCGACCCCGACCTCATCCTGGCCGACGAGCCGACCGGGGCGCTCGACTCCCAGTCGGCCCACGACATCATGACCCTGCTCGACGAGCTGCACGGGGCCGGGAGGACGATCGTGCTCATCACCCACGACGCCGAGGTGGCGAGCGTCGCCCAGCGCTCGATCCGCCTTCGCGACGGCTTGGTCGTCCCCGCCGTGGAGCTGGCTTCGTGAGTTGGCTCGACACCCTTTGGACCGGGCTCGATGCGGTACGGACCCACCGCCTCCGGTCCGGCCTGACCGTGCTGGGCATCATGATCGGCATCGCCGCGGTGATCCTGACCGTCGGCCTGGGCCAAGGCGCCCAGGACCAGGTGAGCTCCGAGATCAACGCCCTGGGCACCAATCTCCTGACCATTTCACCGGGGAGCTCCACGTCGAGCAGCGGGCTGCGAGGAGGCTTCGGCTCTGCGTCCACCCTCACCGAAGCGGACGCCACGGCCCTCTCGTCGAAGACGGTGGCCCCGGACATCCATGCCGTCGCCCCCGTCCTCTCGTCTTCGGAGTCCCTCACTGCAGGGTCGAGCAACTGGACGTCCACGGTGGTGGGTACCACGCCGGTGTGGCAGACGGTTCGGAGCCGAAGCGTCACCCAGGGCCGCTTCGTCGACAATCAGGACGTCACCGACCACACCGCGGTCGCAGTGCTCGGATCGGACACCGCTGCCGAGTTGTTCAACGGCGTCGACCCGGTCGGACAGACCGTCAACGTGAACGGCACGCCCGTGACCGTTATCGGCGTGCTCAACTCGGTCGGCTCATCCTCGTCCTCTACCGGTTCGAACCAGGACGACCAGGTGATCGTGCCGATCAGCACCGCCTCGCAGCGGATCTTCGGTTCGACGTCGCTCAGCTCGATCCTGGTCCAGGCCACCTCGAGCGGCACGCTCTCGGCCGCCTACCAGGAAGCAGACACCGAGCTGCTGGCCCTCCATGGGATCACCACCGCATCGAACGCCGACTTCACCATTGCCTCACAACAGTCGCTGGTGACGACGGCGACGTCGGTCGATCGCACGCTGACCATCCTGCTCGGGGGCATAGCCGGCATCTCGTTGCTGGTTGGGGGGATCGGGGTCATGAACATCATGCTGGTATCGGTGACCGAGCGGATCCGCGAGATCGGGCTGCGAAAGGCGCTCGGCGCCACGCCACCGCTCATTCGCCGTCAGTTCCTCCTCGAGGCATCGCTGCTCGGGCTGACGGGCGGCGCATTGGGGGTCCTGCTCGCCTTCGGCGGCTCGGCGCTGCTCCCCCACCTCATCGGGTACCCCATCACCATCTCGTCCCTGGCCAGCCTCGGGGCCCTGGCCGTGGCCATCGTCATCGGACTGGTCTTCGGCGTCTACCCGGCGACCCGCGCGGCCCGGATGGCCCCCATCGACGCACTGCGCAGTGAATGACACCGGGCCGTCCGGCCCAGCTCGGACCCATATCGGACATGAAGCAATTGAAGGAGAACACGGCATCGTGAAACACCCCACCTCGCACATGCGCCGGTCGGTCCTGGCCACCGCTGCTGGCATCTCGCTGGGCGCCAGCCTGGCTGTAGCCGGCGTGGCCGGCGCGGCCACGCCCCCGAGCGGCGGAGGCGCCTTCCCGTTCACCTCGGGGTCGGTGGCCGCCCTCTCGGGTTCGACTATGGAGGTCCAGAACCCGCAGAGCGGCCAGGTCACGGTGAGCTGGACGCCATCGACCACGTTCACGCAGACGGCCACCGTCTCCGCCTCCTCGGTGGCCGCCGGTGACTGCGTCACCGTCACTGGGTCGTCGTCCAAGGGCACGATCACGGCCAAGACGGTGTCGATCAGCCAACCCACCTCGGGGAAATGCGCCGCCGGGAGCGGCGGGGGCGGGTTCAGGGGCGGATTCGGGGGCGGCCCGGGCGGAGGCGGCACTCCCCCCGGCGGCACCTCCGCTGGGCGGCCAGGCGGCCGGGCCGGAGGGTTTCCCGGCAACGGACGCGGCTTCGGCGGGTCGGGCAGCACCGGCTTCGCCAGCGGCAAGGTGACGTCGGTGGCGTCGGGCAAGCTGACGATCTCTGGTATCTCCTCGGCCAGCATCTCGAGGAACGCCAAGCCGTCGAGCAACTCGTCGAACAAGCGATCGACCCTCAAGACCACGACGTTCAACGTCGCCGTCACCGCCTCGACCACGTACGCCGAGGACCAGGCGGCGGCCGCCTCCAACCTGGCCGTTGGCGACTGCATCACCGCGGGCGGGACCACGAGCTCGACTGGCGCGGTGAGCGCCACGAGCGTCCGGATCACCTCCACCGGAGGGCAGACCTGCACGACCGGCTTCGGCCGCAGGGGCATCGGTGGCTGACGCGGCCACTCCGGGTCGGCGCCACAATGGTCGGCGCCACAAGTGGGCACTCGGCGTCACCGCCATCATCCTGGCCGGGATCGCCGCCGGTGTGTCCTTGTGGGCCACCGGGGCCTCGGGTGCGACGGGCTACCGGACTGCTCCGGTCTCGACCGCCTCGGTACGGCAAACGCTCACCGTCTCCGGGAGCGCCGACCCGGTGAGCCGGGCCACGGCCGACTTCCAGGTGGCCGGCACTGTGTCGGCCGTGAACGTGGCCGTGGGCCAACAGGTCACCGCCGGGCAGACCCTCGCCTCCTTGGACCCCACCACGCTGGCCCAAACCGCGTCGTCGGCCCAGTCGACCCTCACCTCGGCACAAGCCAAGCTGTCCGAAGACGAATCGTCCCAGTCGTCGAGCTCGAGCTCGCCCTCGAGCTCCTTGACTGCCGGCACCCCCTCGACCACCGGTACCGCCGCCACGACCGCCGCGTACCTCACCGCCGCGAACGGCCTGCCCCCCTTGGCCGAGGCCCAGCAAGCGGTGGTGACCGCCCAACAGGCCGTGGACGCCGACTCGGCCACGGCCGCGACCGCGTTGGCCCAGGCCCAGACGGCGTGCGCCACCACCACGACCCCCGCCACCACGCCTTCCTCGAGCACGCCTACCTCGAGCACGCCTTCCTCGAGCATGCCTTCCTCGAGCACCTCGACCGCGGCACCTTCCTCGACCACGCCGACCACCGGCCCGGCGGCGTGCACGACCGCACTCAGTCAGTCTTTGGCCGCCCAACAACAAGTCACGACCGACCAGAAGGCCGTAGCCGCTGCCGAGAGCACGTTGGCCCAGGTGCTGGCCTCGAACAGCGCATCGGGGTCGGGCGGAGGGTCGGGCCCGTCGGGTGGCGGGTCGGGAACTGGGGCGAGCGGGTCGGGATCGACCAGCGGATCGGGAGCTACGGGTGGGTCCGGAGCATCAGCGGGCGGGTCGGGATCGACCAGCGGAGCCGGCTCCTCGGGTAACACCGGAAGCGCGAGCCGCACCGGCACCGGCAGCTCAGGGTCGGGCAGTTCCGGCGGGACCGGATCGGGCGGTTCCGGGACGACCGGCTCGGGGGCCACGGCCACCAACAGCGCCGAGCAGTTGGCCACAGACCAGGCCGCGATCGACACGGCGACGGCCTCGCTGATCGAAGCGCAGCAAGCACTGGCCAATGCCCAGCTCACCACCCCGATCAGCGGTACCGTCGCTTCGGTCACCCTCACCACTGGCCAGACGGTGACTGCTGGCTCGAGTACCGACGCCATCACCATCATCAACGCGGGGAGCTATCAGGCCACGGCCTCGCTCACCAGCACCCAGGCCCCCCAGGTGAAGGTAGGCGACCAGGTAACGGTGACGGTCAACGGGGTAGCAGGTGCGCTAGCGGGAACGGTCTCTCGGGTCGGCCCCGTAGACGGGAGCGGGTCCAGCTACACCTACCCCTTGATCGTCAGCCTCGCAGCCGGGTCCCACGGCATCGCCGCCGGGTCCACCGCCCAGGTTCAGGTCGTCCTGCGTGAAGCGGCCAACGCACTGGCAGTGCCCACCTCTGCCGTCCACACCTCGGGTACCCGCTCGTATGTGTTCGTGGAGAAGTCGGGCCAGGAAGCCCGCAAGTTCGTCTCCGTCGGCGTGGTTGGCAGCACCTACACCCAGGTGACCTCGGGGGTGGCCAGGGGGACGCCGGTGATCCTGGCGGATCTTTCCCAACCCGTTCCGGCCTCGAGCACGAGCTCGTCGATACGCGGCTTCGGCGGAGGTGGCTTCGGCGGCGCAGGCTTCGCCGGTGGTGGCTTCGCCGGTGGTGCTGGAGGCCTTGCCGGCGGAGGCGGTGGCGGTGGCGGTGGCTTCAGCAAGGCCGCCGTCGGAGGCTGAGCCACGATGGAAGCTCGGCGTGCTTACCTGGCCGAGGACGGCCGTCGCCTGGCTCTACCCGCTCTCGCCGACCCGCCCCATCACTTCCGTCCGGTGCTCGTCTACATGAGGGGCCCGGGAGGAGATCCGCCACGGGGATCGTCCGAACTTCGCCGGCGCGCCCGGGTACGTGAACGTTCGCCCGATGTCGTCGTGGGGCACGGCTACGGGAAACCCTCTGGCAATCGAATGCTCGTCGGTCAGTAGGTCCTCGGGGACGTTGACGATCCCGCAGACAATGCCCCGTCTCTGGAAACCTTCGAAACACTCCCGAGCAGTGAGATGGGTGGCGATCGTTGCCATGGCTTCCCTTCCCGCATTCCAGATTTCCATGGCCACGGGATCTTGTCCGAGCTCTGTGATCTTCACCCCACCCCGCTCGACAGCCATCTCCAACAACACCCGATCGTCGAAGGTGTCAGACAATCCGAGATCGTCCAACCATGCGAGGATGGATCGATAGTCGTCGGCCGAGCGCGGCGGGAAACCGAGCACCACATAGTTCCCATCGGAAGCCAGTACCTGCGTCGGTGCCGTCGGTACTGTCGATGCATGGCGTCCCGTCTGGCGGCGCACTGTTTCCCTTGCCACCAACCACGTATACGAACCAACTTCGGTGGTCACGTTCAAAGCGGCATGCATATTGATGTCGACGTGCTGTCCCTCGCCGGTCGAATCGCGATGGACGAGGGCCACCAAGGCCCCGAGCACTGCGTGGATCCCGGCGACGTTCATCGACTGGTTGCCGCCGCCGCGCACCGGAGGCAACGAGTGGTCGTCATACCCGCAATTCCACACCGGCCCAGCCCCGGCCATCAGGGTGAGATCTGTGGTGGGTCGGTCCTTGTCGATGCCGGATCCCCCAAAAGGGGAGATCGAGACCCAGATCAAGCCGGGCACCCTGCTCATCAACTCTGGTCGGTCGATGCCCAAAGTATCCAACGATCCCGGCGTTTCAGCCTCGAGGAAGACGTCCGACTCGCTCAGCAGATCCTCCAGTGTGCTCCGATCCTTGTCGGTCTCGAGGTCGAGGACGATGCCCTTCTTCGAGGTGTTGTAGTTCCACCACCACAGGCTTGTCTCGGGACTCGGACTGTCGTCGAGAAATGGCCCCACGGAGCGGCCGCCGTGGCCGCCGGGCGGTTCGACAACCACGACATCGGCACCGAGATCGCCGAGAAGCTTGCCGGCGGAAGCGCCGTGGAAACTGGCCAACTCGACGACCCGGATTCCGCGAAGCGGCCCCTCCCCCGCAACTACGTGATTCGTATCGTCGTTGCCGATGTCCTGGCTCATATCACCTGTTCCGAGCGAAGCTCGCTGAGGGAATCCTGCGATATCCCGAGGAGGTCACCGAACACATACTCGTTGTCCTGACCCAGGCACGGACCTGCTCGATCGAACTCCCAGTCGGTTCGGGTGAGGTGGACGGGGATCCCGTCCACTCTGACCGCACCCATTTCGGGGTGATCAACCGTGGGCCACAGGCCCCAGTCGGCCGTCACCGCATCATGGTCGATTCGTTCCTCCGGCGACGCCACGATCGAGGCCGGTACCCCCGTGTCCACGAGGATCTGGGCGAGGTGGTGTCGATCATGACGACGGGTCCAGG
>DATDHU010000136.1:0-55698 GCA_036521415.1 Acidimicrobiales bacterium | reverse complement strand
CCTCGACGGCCACCATGACCTTCGCCAGCGGCTGATCGACGAACCCGATCTGCTGGTGCCGGCCACCGAGGAGTTCTTGCGCTTCACGTCGGTCAACGAGACCCTGACCCGCACGGTGGCGGCCGACGTCGAGCTCGGCGGCCAGCAGCTGAAGCGGGGCGACTTCCTGATGATGAGCTGGCTGGCCGCCAACTTCGACGAGAAAGTGTTCGACCGTCCCGACGAGGTGGTCCTCGATCGCACGCCCAACCCCCACCTGGCCTTCGGGGTCGGCCCCCATCGCTGCATCGGCATGCACGTGGCCCGGACCATGTTCGCCGCGCTGATGACCGAGGTGCTCGCCCGGATCCCGGACTACCGGGTCGACCGGGAGGCCACCCGCTTCTACCGGCGAAACCCGGAGCTGGCCGGCGTGGTGACCATGCCGGCAACGTTCACCCCTGGGCCGGCCGTCGGGGTCGAGCGACCCTTCTGAAGCGGCCCGGTCGACGAGGGGGCGCCGGCCCGGCGAACGACAGATGTGGGCTCGGCGCAACGCGCCCGGCCCGATGCAGACAAAGAAGGAGGGAACGTTGTGACCGTTGATCGCAAGGTGGCACTGGTGACGGGGGCCAGCCGGGGGGTGGGCCGTGCCGCGGCCGTGTCGCTGGCCAAGGCCGGGTTCGACGTGGTCGTCACCGCCCGCACCGTCCGGGAGGGCGAGGGGTTCGACGTGGGCCACGACGGTATGCGACGTGCGCTGCCCGGGAGCGTCGAGCGAACGGCGGAGCAGGTCCAGGCGGAGGGTCGCGAGGCGATGGCTGTCGCCTTGGACCTGACCGATCCCCTGTCCATCGGGCTGGCGGTGGGTACGGTCGTCGAGCACTGGGGCCATGTCGACGTGCTGGTGAACAACGCCATCTACACCGGGCAGGGCGCCCAGGCCAGGATCCTCGACCTGTCCCTAGCCGACCTGCGGGACGAGATCGACATCGACGTGATGGGACCGCTCGCCCTGATCTCCCTACTCGTACCGGGCATGATCGAACGGGGTGGTGGCACGGTGCTCAACGTGACGTCGGGGGTGGCCTACACCGACCCGCTCGACATGGGCAGCTACGGCGTCGGCTACGCCGTGGGCAAGGGAGGGTTGTTCAAGGTGTCCGGCATCCTGGCCGTCGAGCTCGGGGACCGCGGGCTGCGTTCCTACAACGTGCATCCCGGGTTCATCCGTACCGAGCGGATGCAGCTGCACGTGGCCGAGCAGGAAGGCCTCGACCTTTCCTACGCCGCACCCCCCGAGGTGTGCGGCGAGGTGATCGCCTGGCTGGCCAACGACCCCCAGGACCCACCGGTCAACGGGTCCCTGATCGAGAGCCAGCCCTTCTGCGCCGAGCACGGTTTGGTCGAGGGCTGGCCTCCGGCCGACCGGGCCGCTGGCGACCCCCGACTGGCCAACAAGCGCTCGTGAGCCTGCGCACCGCGGTGGTGGGCACGTCATTCGGGGCCCGCATCCACGTGCCTGCCTTCCGCTCCGCCGGGTTCGAGGTGGTCGCCATGGTCGGCCGGGACCCGGCGCGCACCGTCCGTCGCGCCGAACGCCTGGGCATCGATCACCCCTGCACCTCTCTGGCCGAGGCGCTCGATCTCGGGATCGACGTGATCTCGATCGCCGGCCCGCCGGCCACCCACGCCCCGCTCGCCCTCCAGGCCATCGAAGCCGGCTGTCACGTCCTGTGCGAGAAGCCGTTCACCCTCGATGCCGGCGAAGCCGAGCAGCTGGTGCGTGCGGCCGCGGCCGGCGGCCTGGTCGGCTGCCTCGGACACGAGTTCCGGTGGTCGCAGGAACAGGCGCTGATCGGCTGGGCCATCGACTCGGGTTTGGTCGGGACGCCGAAGCTGGTGCTCGGAGCCTCGTTCATCTCCATGTTGCGTTCCTTCTCGATGCCCGATTGGTGGTTCGACCCGGCATCGGGTGGTGGGTGGCTCGGTGCCTCCGGCTCGCATCGGATCGACGCCCTGCGCCAGTGGTTCGGCGAGGTCGAGGCGGTCAGCGCCGTGCTTCCGACCGTCTGCGAGCCGCCGCTGACCGTGGACGACAGCTTCGACATCCGTTGCGTGATGCGGAGCGGCGTCGACGTCTCGCTCATACAGAGCGCATCGGCCATCGGTCCCGCCTTTTCAGCCAACCGGGTCGTGGGCACCGCCGGGACCCTGTGGTCCGAGTCCGGCTGTGTCAGGATCGCCGATGCCGACAGCCCCGGAGGGCGCCGGTTGGACCCTCCTCCATTTCTCGCCCTGCCCGACGTCGAGGACCTGGCCGTCGGTCCATTGGCCGACATGACCCGCATGGAGCTTCCGCCCTACATCATGTTGGCCCGAGCCTTCCGGCGCGCCATCGAGGGCGAGCCGGCCCCTCCCGGTCCCCGACCGGCCTCCTTCGGCGACGGCCTCGCCTGCATGCAGGTAGTCGAAGCGGTGCGCCTATCGGCCGCGGACGGTGGGCGCTGGATCACCATGGAACAGGAAGGACAACCATGACCGACGTTGCCCCCATCGTGGTCGGCGTGTTGCTCGACCATCCCGGGCCCGAGAGCCCCATGATCGGCGAAATGCGCCGGGTGGTCGATGAGGCGGTGGCCGCTGGCCGCCTGGACCGCCCGGTCACCTTCGTCACCGAGGTGTCCGACGGTCTCCCCCGAGGCACGGCGGCGGCGGTGACGGCTGCGTTCGAACGGCTGGTGGCCAACGACGTGCTAGTCATCATGGGTCCGACCATCACCGACAACGGCCTGGTCGTGCGGGATCTCGCCGACCGGGTCCAGGTGCCGTGCTGCAACTGGACCGGCAGCGACCAAGCCCGCAGCGAGTGGATGTTCCACTACCAGATCGGCTCGCTCGAAGAGGAGCCGCACCTGCTGGCCAACCACCTCGAGGCCCGGGGCTGCCGTCGGCTCGTGCTCGTGCAGGACCAGTCGCCCATCGGCGCCCGCTACGGACAGTTCTTCGAGGACGCCGTCAGGCGTCTGGGTCTCCAGATCACGGCCAAGTCGCTCATCTCGCCGGTCACCACCGACCTGACCGCCACCGTGGGCGACCTCCGACGGCAGGAGACCGATGCACTCGTGTACCTGGGGCTGGGTCTCTCGGCTGGGGCGCTGGGACGTGCCATGACTGCGGCCGACTGGCGCCCCCCGGTGGTGGCCAACTCCGCTCTCATGTTCGGGTACGCCTACCCCGAGTGGGTGGCCGACTGGGAGGGCTGGACGTACGTCGACGCCTGGTCCGAGGAGAACCCCCGGCTCCGGCGCCTGCTCGCCGCCCGCAGCGATGGTGACGCCGTGTTCCCGATGACGGTGGCTTCCGGCGATGACATGGGCCGGCTCCTGGTGGAGGGCCTGGCCGGCGCCGAGATCCTGACCCGCTCCGGGGTCAAAGAGGCCCTCGAGCGGGTGAAGTGCCTACCGGCGACGCTGGGCACCCCGGGAACGACCATGGGCTTCGGGCACTGGGAGCGGTCGGCGTTGAAAGGCGGTTTCCTCGTCCTGCGCCGATGGGAGAACGGCCGCTCAGTGGTCGCGCACCCGCTTCCGGAAGCCTCGGCCTAGGCGGCTGCCTGGTCCGGCTGCGGGATCGGCCTAGCCCGGTTTGCCCGGTCACACAGACGCCTCGGCCTGGCCGCCTGCCCGGTCAGGCTGCGGCGGAGCCGAAGCCCATGAGCCGGTTCAGGTTGCCCCCCATGACCAGCTCCACGTCCTTTTCGGGCAGGCCCTCGAGGTCGTCGACGAAGGTGATGGGATCGGCCATCCCCTCGGGGTGCGGGTAGTCCGAGCCGAACAGCACGCGATCGGCACCGAGCAAGTCGATGAGGCCCTTGGGATCCTCCTCGTGGAACGGGTGCACGTAGATATTGCGCTTGAACACCTCGACCGGGTGCTCGTCGAAGGAATTCGGGCTCGAGACCCAGGCGTGCTCCATGTCGGCCAGCAGAGGGCGCACCCAATTGCTGCCGTTCTCGACCGGCGTGAAGCGCAGGGTCGGAAAGCGCGAGCACAACCCATGGCCGACCAGCGAGGCCACCGTGTCGATGATGGGACGACCCTGGTGGCCGGTGATGGCGGCGAAACCCGACACGCCCTTGAAGGGCAGCATCTCGCCGTCGCGGACGCCCTCCCACTCGTTGGTGTAGCGCTGGTAGCCGCTGTCCGAGGAGTGCATGCCCACCAGGATGTCGGCCTCGGCCACCTTGGCCCAGAACGGGTCGAACTCCGGCAGGGCCATGGACCGCGGGCCCATGAAGCCCGGGACCGGTGCCGGACGGACCAGGATGATCCGGGCCCCCCGCTCGAGCACCCACTCGAGCTCCTTGATGGCCTCCTCCATGATGCACATGGTGATGACGGGCACCGGGAAGATCCGATCCTCATAATTGAAGGACCAGTGCTCGACCATCCATTGGTTCAGCGCATGGACCACGGCGTGGGTGGCGGGCGGGTTGTCCCGCAAGCGCTCCTCGAGCAGGCTGGCCAGCGTGGGCCACATCAGGGCCCGGTCCAGCCCGAGCTCGTCCATCAGCTTCAGTCGCGGCTCGGGGTCCTTGAACCCGGGCAGGGCGCGGATCCCCTTGCCCAGGATCTCCCGCCGGGACTTACCCTCAGGGTTCCCGACCTTGAAGAACTCCTCTTGGGCCCCCGGCGCGGCCACCACCTCGAACGTGGGGTTGGGGATGTAGTCGCTGATCCGGTTGTTCACCGCGATCTTGGTGCGCCCGTTGACTTCGACGTACTTGATGAGGCCGTCGTATTCCGAGGGCAGGAATTGGGTGAAGGCTTCCGGCGTCTCGTACATGTGGTTGTCGGCATCGAACACCGGAAAGTCGAGATCTCGTGACGGCATGGTGAACACCCCTCCTTGCACGTCCGCCTGACGCCGCCACCTGCTCGTCTGAGCTGCGGCGGGGCGGGCAGCGGACCGGTTAACGGTTGTTTTCCCTTACTGTATCAGCGCCGAGCGCCGGACAAGAAGCCGATCGTTCCGCCACCAGGGACTGGACGCACTCGAAGGAACGACGGAGGGCGCCCTCATAGCCCTCGGCCTCGATGGCTGCTCCAAGGATCTCGACCTCGAATGGGCCCTCGAACCCGCCGGCCACGGCCGCATGAATCATGGCCCCGAGAAGAAGCTCGCCATCGCCGGGCACCAGGCGCTCGAGAACCGGCCGGGTAAAGGCCAGGTCGGCCACCTGGAGCAGGGCAAAGCGAGACGCGCCGGCGGCCAGCAGGCCGGTCAGGTCGGGTTCCCACCAGACGTGGGTCGTGTCCGGTACCAGCCACAGATCGAGCTCGCGGGCGAGGGCCAGCCCGTCTCGCAGGGTGTGCACGAAGCCGAGGTGGGCGAACTGAGGACGGGTGGGCTCGATGGCGATCCGCACACCCCTGAGCCGGGCGGCGACCACGACCGGTTCGATGGCTCGAGAGAACCGGTCGACGGCCCACTCGTATTTCCGCCCTCGAGCCGACCCCCCGGCAGTCAGCAGCGTGTGGGCGCCCAGGCGCTGTGCCGTCTCGAGCGCCATGTTCATCGACTCGTGGACCTCGGACCATGCCGACTGGTCGGTGAGGTCGAAGGCAGCGCCAGCGAGGACGCCGTCGACCCGAAGACCGCGGCCGACGATTTCGTCGATCGCCGACTCCAGCCCGGCTTCGATCAGCTTGGGCAGGGAGAGGGTCGCCCGGTCGATGCCTAGCCGCTCGTAAAGATCCAGGTCCTGCCGCAACGACCACGTCCGGCTGGACAGCGAGCTCACCGAGAGGCGTGGGTCCCATCTCGCCGTCCCCGACACGTTCTTCGGACCGCCCGGCATGTTCTTCGGACCTCCCGGTCTCAGATGGCCAGCAGCGGGCGGACCCGATCGGCCAGGGCCACGCAGTAGCCGAGGGGATCGTCCAGCGGCAGGCCCATGGCGGGGAGGTCGAAGTACTCCACGCTGAACAGCCCCCCGTAGCCGAGGGCACCGAACCCCTTGATCACGGCGGCAAAGTCCACATCCCCCTCGTCGTCCGGATGGAGCTGGGGCTGGCCGGGACGGGCCTGCCGCAACTGGACGTGTCCCGCCAGGTCGGCCACCTCGAGCGGGTCGTAGCCGCAGAACGCCGCCCACCCCGTGTCGAGGGTGATCCGGAGGCCCGGGACGTCGTAGCACATGGCGCGGATGGCCGCCGCACTGTCGAGCACCGAGCGCGGGCCTGGCTCGACCCTGATGTCGGGCTGCTGGCGCAACAGGGTGACGCACTCGTCCCACGTGCAGGCACGGGGCAGCCGACAGGTGCATCCTGTCGTGGGAACGGGGCCGTTGCAGTCGCCCACGGCGATAGCCAGTGGCTCGGCGGCTCCGTCGGCCAGCCGATCTACGGCGATGTCGAGGTGGTCGAAGCCGAGGGTGGCAGCCCGTCGCGCCGCCTCGGGCAGTGGGCAGTCCTGGCCGAAGGCAACGCTGACGATGCCCAGCCCGCGCTCGGTTGTCATCGCTTTGACGGTGTCAGTGCCCATGTCACCAGCATGCCTCGCTGAACCTGCCCCGTCGCACCGGTGCGAGGAAGGGCGTCGACGACCACCAGCCTGCGGGGGTGCTTGAAGGAGGCCAGGCGCCCCTCGCAGTGGCGCCGAAGCGTAGCCAGGTCCAACGAGCGGCCCGGCTCGAGGACGACGAATGCGGTGATCAGCTCGCCCCAGTCGTCGTCGGGCACCCCGGCCACCGCCGCGTCGGCCACACCGGGGAAGGTCTGGACCACGTTGTCGACCTCTGCTGGCGCCACCGTCTCCCCCCCGGTGCGGATGACCTCCGTGGCCCGGCCCACGATGGAGTAGAACCCCTCGTCGTCCCGCTCGGCCAGGTCCCCGGTGTGGAACCAGCCATCGACCAACGCGGCTGTCGTCGCCTCGGGGTCGCGGAAGTACCCGTTCATGAGGGCCGGATTGCGGACCAGCAGCTCCCCGTCCTCGGCCAGGCGCACCTCGGAGCCAAGGGCCGGGGGGCCCACCGAGCCCGGCTTGCGCAAGACATCCCGGGGCCACAGCCGGCAGACGCTTCCGGCCTCGGTCGACCCGTAGGTGATCGAGGTCTCCGTCCCCGGAAAGGCCCGGGCCATGGCGGACAGGAGCTCCAGGGTGGTCGACGAGGTGCCGGTGTCGCAGAAGCGCAAGGAGGACAAGTCGTAGGGCGTCCGGTCGGCCTCGAGGATCCGTCGCCACACCGCGGGGATGGCGTAGAGGCGTACCGCCCGGCGCTCGTGCACCGCGGCCAACAGGACGTCGGCCTCGGCTCGCTCGACGTAGACGACCTCGTCGGCCGACATCCATACGGTCATGGGCCCGTACCAGCCGGCCATGTGGAACTGGGGGAACATGCACACCACCGCGCCCGAAGGCCACATGGAGGCGTCCCCCAGGGTGCGGAGCCGGGAGGCCCGGTGGGACAGTTCGACGCCCTTCGGCCGGCCCGACGAACCGCTGGTGAAGAAGATGACATGGGGATCGTTCTCGTCGATGTGAGGCGGTGAGATGCCGGTGGTGACCGGTGCGGCCCGCAGGGCGTCGAGGGTCACCTGCCCGATGTGGCTGTCGTCCCCCACCACCAGTGCCGGATCGGCCCGATCCAGGAGCTGGCCGGCCTCGTCCGGGGTGAAGTGGGGGTTCATGGGCACACACACCGCCCCCACGCGTGCCAGGCCGAACCACAGGGCGATGGCATCGGGGGAGGTGTCGCCCCACCACACGACCCGGTCACCCCTTCCGATCCCGCGGTTCGACAGCGCCCGGACGAGCTGCTCGGCGGCGCCATCGAGTTGGGAATAGGTCACCCGTCGGTCGCCCATCGAGGCGGCGATCCGTCCGGGGGCGCGGCGGCTGGTCACCGAGAGGACATCGCCGATACGCAGGGGCTCCACCGATCTCTCTCCTCTGGGCCGTCGGGCCCATCTCTCCAGGCCGCTGGGGCCCGCTCGCATCCGTCGGCTCGATGAACGTCTCGCCGCAGCGCATACAAGGCCACTGAGAAAACACTGATGGTCTACACTTCGGCGGCGTGACGAAGAAAAAGACGGCTGCGGTCAGCGTCGTAGATGCTACGGCCTCCCCCAGTCAGTCTCCAAGAAGCTCAGCGACTCCAGCAAGGCCAGCGTATCCAGGACGCCCCGCGTCGCCAGGAAACGGGAAGGTGACCGGAAGCGGTCGTACTGACGGTGCCCACGAGATGGAGTTGCTCATATCGGCCACGTTGGCGGTTGCCGCCCGCCGGGGCACCATCGAGCCCTCCGTCCGCGAGATCCTCGAGGAGGCAGGGCTCTCGACCAAGGCGTTCTACCGGCACTTCCGCTCCAAGGACCAGCTGTTGCTGGTCACGCTGGAGGAAGGCTGCCGGGTTCTGGCCGAGTACCTCGAGCACAGGATGAGCACCGCGCCTGATGCCCTGGACAAAGTCGGTGCCTGGATCGACGGGTTCGTGCGCCAAGCGGTCAACCCGTCCGCCGCCCGACGAACCCTTCCCTGGACGCTTGGCGCCGGCCGGCTGGCCGCTGCCTACCCCGAGGAGTTCGATCAGAACCAGGCCCGTGTCACGGCTCCGCTCCAGCGCGAGATCGCCAACGCCGTGAAGGACGGCTCGGGCAAGACACCCGATCCCGCCCGCGATGCCCGGCTCATCTACGGGTACACCATGGACGCCGTTCGCTACAACCTGATCAACGACACGGTTCCCAACGCCCGTAGCGTCCGCCATCTCATCGACTTTGCCCACCGGGCCCTGGGAGCGAAACCGGGGGCCTAGCCCACCCGTCGCCACCGCACTGCGGCCTGGGCGCAGTGAACAGGCCGATGACGGCCTGGGACCCGTTCACAGTCCCAGGCCCCGACCGATGATCTCCTTCATGATCTCGGTGGTGCCGCCATAGATGGAGGTGATCCGGGCATCGGCATAGGCGCGGGAGATGGGGAACTCACGCATGTACCCGTAGCCGCCGTGCAACTGCAGGCCGCGGTCGGCCGTCCGCAGCTGCAGTTCGGTGGACCACCACTTGGCCATGGCCGCCCGTTCGGCCGTCAGTTCCCCCCGGCCCAGCTCGGCCACACACGTGTCGATGAAGGATTCAGCCACCTCGATCTGGGTGGCCAGCTCGGCCAGCACGAACCTGGTGTTCTGGAACGAGCCGATGGTCTGGCCGAAGGCGGTGCGCTGCCCGCAGTAGTCGACGGTCAGCGCGAAGGCATGCCGGGCAGCGGCCACGGCCGAGACGGCCAGGGACAGGCGCTCCTGTGGCAGGTTCTGGACGAGGTGGCCGAAGCCCTCGCCCTCGGTGCCCAGCAGGTTCTCCACCGGGACGGCAACGTCGTCGAAGAAGAGCTCGGCCGTGTCCTGGGAGTGCATGCCCAGCTTCTCCAGGTTGCGGCCCCGCTCGAATCCCTGCATGTCCCGCTCCAGGACGAGGAGGCTCATGCCCCGGTGACGTTGGCTCGGGTCGGTCTTCACGGCGGTGACGACCAGGTCGGCATTGATCCCGTTGGTGATGAAGGTCTTCGACCCGTTCACCACATAGATCTCTCCGTGGCGAATGGCCGTGGTCGACATCGAGGCCAGGTCGCTGCCGATCCCGGGCTCGGTCATGGCAATGGCCGTGATGAGCTCGCCCGAGGCGATGCCGGGCAGCCATCGCCGGCGTTGCTCGTCGGTGCAATAGGTGAGGAAATAAGGCAGGACGATGTCGTTGTGCAAGGCGACGCCGAGGCCGACCCCGTTGCAGCCGGCCAGGTGGATCTCCTCGTTGACGATGACGTTGTAGCGAAAATCGTCTACCCCGCCGCCTCCCAGGTCCTCGGGCACGGCCATACCCAAGAGACCCAGCTCGCCGGCCTTGACGAAGAGGGCCCGGTCGATGATGCCCTCCGACTCCCACTTCTCGAAGTTGGGGACGATCTCGTTGGCCACGAACCGATGCGCCACCCGGCGGAACTGGTCGTGCTCGTCGGCGAACAGCGGGCGGCTCATGACAACGGCCATTCTTAGCACTTCGCTTCGTCGAGTAGCCTCGGCAGCCGACATGGACGGAGTCGGCGAGGACAAGGTTGTGGACCTCGACACCGCAGTGGCCCACGTGCGGCCCGGCGATGCCGTCCACGTCGTCACCAACCACTCGCGTTGGACGGCCGCCGCCCGCCACCTCGTTCGCCACTGGTGGGGCCAGGACCCCGGATTTACCCTGGTGATGCTGAGCCTGTCCAGCCTGGGCACCTTGTTCTTTAGAGGTGGCCTCGTCCGCAAGGTGGTGACCGGGTACTCGGGGGACATCTTCCCCAACTTCACCCCCAATCCCTGGTTCTCCAACGCCTATCTGCGGGGCGAGGTCGAAGTCGAGCACTGGTCGTTCCTGACGTTCCTCCAACGCCTCGAGGCCGCCGCCCGGGGCCTCCCCGCGGTCGTGACCGGCTCGCTGGCCGGATCGAGCATGGCGGACAACCCCGGCTTCGCCCAGGTCGATTCGCCCTTCGGCGGCACGGTCGGGCTGCTCGCTCCCTACGCGCCCGACATCGCCTTGCTCCATGCCCCCGTGTCCGACCGGGAGGGCAACGTCGCCTTCAACGCTCCGGTGCTCGAGGGGGTGTGGGGGGCGCTTGCCGCCCGACGCGGTGCTGTGGTCACCGTGGAGCGCGTGGTCGACGACATCCGTCCCTGGTCCCACCTCGTCCGGATCCCGGCCCACCGGGTGCTGGCCGTCACCGAGGCGCCTATGGGCGCCCACCCCGGCGGCCTGTTCACCCGGGATACCCCGGCCGAGCCCTACGGCGAGGACCTGGAGTTCTGGTCCGACGTGCAGCGCATCAGCCGCAGCGAGGAGTTCGACACATGGATCGATCACTGGGTCCTCGAGCCCGGCGATCAGCGCGAGTACCTCCGGCGCCTCGGCGATGCCCGTATCGGTTCCCTGGTGGCCCGGGCCGACCCCGATTCGTGGAAGGTGGACGAGGCGGCCAATCCACCGGACCTGACCGCGCCGGTCGGGGCCTGGGAGCTGGCCGCCGTGTTCGGGGCCCGGCACCTGGCCGAGCGCATCCTGGCCCGCGAGGCCGATGCCGTTCTCGCCGGCGCAGGGGTGGCCAACCTGGCCACCTGGCTCGGCGTCCATCTGGCCCGGCGGCATGGTGCGACCGTCGAGCTGACGGCCGAGCTCGGTCTGTGGGGCTACGAGCCGACGCCGGCCGACCCGTTCGTGTTCAACCACCGGAGCTTCCCGACCGCCACCATGCTCTCCGACAGCGAGCAGGTCCTCGGCATGATGGCCGGGTCACCGGGCACCACGCTGCTGGCCTGCCTGGGCGCGGCCCAGATCGACCGGTTCGGCAACATCAACTCGACGGTCATTCCCGGCCGAGCCTTCCTGGTCGGGTCAGGTGGGGGCAACGATGTGGCCAGCCGGGCCGACGAGGTGGTGGTCATGGCCACGCTCACCCGCCGCCGCACCGTGGACCAGGTCCCCTACATCACGTCCCCCGGGGACCGGGTCAGCGCTTTCGTGTCGGACCTCGGCACCTTCGAGAAGGGCGACGACGGCGAGCTCGTCCTCACCGCCGTGCCCGCCGGTCCCGATCCGATCGAGGAACGGGTGGGTGCCGTCCGATCGCTCTGCGGCTGGGAGCTCATCGTGGCCCGATCGCTCACCGAGCTCGAGGCGCCGAACGCCGCCGACATCGAGGCGCTTCGCCGGTGGGATCCCCTGGGCCGGTTCCTTCGCCCCGACGCCTGAGCACTCGCCCCAACACCCGAGCGATCTTCGCCCCGACGCCGACAATTCCCCACACCGGTCGAGCCGACGAGGACCGGTCAGTCAACCAGTGGGCTGACCCAGCCGGCCGATACTGAAGTGATACCGCGGGCGACGCTGGATCCGACGTAGTTCCGCTGGGCCTCGATCGTGCCCGCCCCGATGCAGAGGCCCCGGATGTCCCGGTAGGCCCGCTCGACCGGGTACTCGCGGCTGTAGCCGTATCCCCCGTGCAGCTGGATGGCCTCGTCGCACACGAACTTGGCGGCCAGGTTGGCCGCCGTCTTGGCCATTGCCGTCTCCAATGCCGGGGGCGTACCGCCAGGGCCGGCCAACCGCACGGCTCGGGCCAACAGGAGCCTCGCCCCCTCGAGCGCGATGGCCATGTCGGCCAGCTTCCACTGCAGTCCCTGCAGCGAGGCGATGGGCTTGTCCCCGATCACCCGGTCGTTCACGTACCGGGTGGCGTGCTCGAGCGCACCTTGCGCGGCACCGACGCACATCGCCGCGTTGCCGCACCGCTCGTGGTTGAGATGGGAGAGCAGTACCTTGAACGCGTCGGTCGAGGAGGGGTCCCCGGCCAGGAGCACGTCCTCCTCGGTGACAGGCACCTCGTCGAAGGCGATCTCCGACTCGGTGGCCGCGTGGATGCCCATCGACCGGTGCCTTCCGGCCAGGGAGACACCCTCTCGGTCCATGGGGACGATGACCGCTCCGACACCCCTGGCCCCGTCCCCTCCGGGCCAGCGGCACCACACCAACACGCCGGCCGCGGCATGGCCGAGGGTGGAGAAGTTCTTGTACCCGTTCAAACGCCATCGGCCGGGACCGTCCTCGGTCAGCGCGGTGCGCATGGACTGGACGGCCGAGCCTGCATCGGGCTCGGTGATCCCGATGCTCACGATGGCCCGGCCGTCGGCCACCGCCGGCAACCACCGGTCCTGCAGTGCAGGCCCTCCGAGGTGCTCGATCCCCCGCGCCGGACCGTTGAAGGCGAGCTGGCAGCAGATGGCCGTCGAGACGTCGTGACGGGCCACCTCCTCGAGCACGATCGAGGCCTCCACGTCGCCGTAGCCGAGGCCACCCCACTGCTCCCCGATGGTGACCCGGAACAGGTCCGCCGCGGCCAGGGCCTTGATCGCCTCGGTGGGAACCTCGCCCGTCTCGTCCCCGTGGGCAGCGCGGGGCCCGACCTCCCGTGCCGCCACCTCGCGGGACAGCATGCGCAAGGCCGTCTGGTCCTCGTCCTCGGCCATCGGATCAGAACCGTGGGCTCCGGTCACTGCATCACCACTTTCGACGTGCCGCCCAACAGGCGAAAACGACTGTTTGGCCAATAGTATCGTCACGCTGGCCCCCGACTCGCTGGGGCCGGATGTGATCGGGAGGGCCCATGTTGTTAGAAGGACGCGTAGCGGTGGTGACCGGGGCGGGTCGCGGCATCGGCCGGGAGTTCGCTCTGGCCCTGGCCCGGGAGGGTGCCGTCGTCGTGGTCAACGACATCGGTGTCGGCCTTCGCGGGGACGAGACCGGCGAGGACCCGGCCGCCGAGGTGTGCGCCGAGATCAACTCGTCGGGCGGACGTGCGGTCCCCGCCCATGACTCGGTCTCCGACTACGACGCTGCCGGACGGATCATCCAGACGGCCATCGACAACTTCGGCCAGATCGACATTCTCGTCAACAACGCCGGGATCGTCCGCGACCGCACGTTGGTGAAGATGGGGCCCGAGGACTTCGACGCCGTGATCGCCACTCACTTGAAGGGCACCTTCAACTGCGCCCAGCACGCCGTAGGCCCCATGAAGGAGGCCGGGTACGGGCGCATCATCAACATCACCTCCTCGGCCGGCCTCAGGGGCAACTTCGGCCAGACCAACTACGCCGCGGCCAAGGCGGGGATCATGGGCATGACCTTCGTGTGGGCCATGGAGCTCGGGCGCTCGGGCATCACCGCCAACGCCATGGCCCCGGCCGGCGCCACCCGGATGACCGCCAACCTCTACGCGGATGGCGAGGAGCCGCCGGCCACCTTGGACCCGTCCCTCAATGCGCCCATGGTCGTTTACCTGGCCTCCGAGCGGGCGAGTGCGGTGAACGGCCAGCTGTTCGGCCGCTCCGACTGGGCCTTCACCCTCTTCCAGCATCCCAAGCAGATCGCCTGGATGAGCCGGGACGGCGGTTGGGACGCCGAAGCCCTGGCCGACGAATTCGACGTCATGTTGGGCCAGCACCTCCAGCCCGTCGGCATGGTCATGCCCGGCGGCCTCACCCAGGACACGGCTCGGTCGTAACCGGGCGTCTCCTCGGCGCGCCCCTCAGCACAGCGCGTTGATCGACCAGATGTCCCTGTTTCTCCCTCGGCTCCCGGTCGATCAGGCTTCAGACCCGTCGATGCGCTCGGCCAAGAGTTCGGCGAGCTTGCCGTAACGAACTTTGAACGACGGCGTCCATGGGATCTCGTCCGCCGACATGAACACGAAGGAGCTCGGAACCTTGAACGTGGACAACCGGGCTCGGAGCGCCCGACGGAGATCGTCCGCCGTCACCGAGGTACCGTTCTCGAGAACGACCGCCGCTACCACTACTTGTCCCCTGACCGGGTCAGGAAGCCCGAGCACGTAGGCCTCGCGCACCGCGTCCACCTGGCGGAGAGCCGCGGCCACCTCGCTCGGGGCGACATTGGCTCCTGACGTCTTGATCATGTCGTTGAGGCGCCCCTGGAAGTGCAGCCGGTAGCCGTCGACCTTGGCTCGATCCCCGGTGTGGAACCAACCATCGGTGTCGAAGACATCGTCTCGATCCGCCTTGTGCAGCCCTCGGGTAATCGAAGCACCTCGGATACAGACCTCCCCGACCTCGCCGTCGTTCACCGCCCGGCCCTCCGTGTCGAGCAGGCGGAGCTCCACGCCGGGCTGCAGGACCTCGAGGGGCGGGGGGCGTCGCTCGCCTCGGAGCCGTTGGACGGGCATGGTCGGGTCGGGCCGGCCCCACCAGTACCCGCCAAATGTCTCGGTCATGCCGAGACCGATGAACAGGGCGTCGTCGGGGTCGGCCTCCGACGCCACACCGGGAACCAGCAATTGTGGATCGGCGTCCCGTAGTGACGATCGATCCGTTCGGGCGAAGTCGGGGTGCTCGAGGAGCGCCTTGATCTGATGGGGATAGAGCACGGCCCGCTCAATTCGTTCCGTCTCGATGAGGGTCAGGACCTGGCCGGCAACGAATCGATCCGTGCAGAACTGGGTCCCTCCGCCGTCGAGCACGACGAAGAGACTCATGGTGAGGCCGCCCACCCAGAAGAAGGGCGCGGCGGTATACGAACGGATTCCGTCGGCCACCCCCATCCATTCTCGGAGGTAGTGGGTCTTCTCCATGATCGTGCGGTGGCTGTGGGGAGCACCCTTCGGCATGGCTGTAGACCCGGAGGTATAGATCATGATGGCGTCGTCGTCGGGGTGTATCTCCGCTTCCACCTCGGCCAGGAGGTCCTCGTCGAAACCTGGGTGGGCCGCTCCTTCGGTGAGCCAGCCGAGGCCCGTCGACCAGGGCGGTCCGTCATCGGCCTCGTCGACCGACACCACCCAGCGGAGATGCGGGGCTGCCCTGATGGCCCAAGGAGGCGGTCCCGTGCCCGACAGCTCGGGCAGGGCCCCGACCATACGGTGCCGCTGGTCGTCACCCAGGAAAGTGGGGTGGAGGAAGATCCCTTGCAGGTCGGCGTGACGAATCACCGTGGCCAGCTCTTCGTCTGAGAAGAAGGTGCTCAGCGGAACGGTTACCGCCCCGCACCGGGCAATGGCGGCAAACAGCACCACCCAACAAGGCCCATTGCCCATCCACAGTCCGACCCGCGTCCCCTTCCCCACCCCTCGGGCCAGGAGGCCCCGGGCCAGACGGCGAGATTCGAATTCGAGCGCCAGGAAGGTAAGGCGACCGGAGCTCCCGACGACCGCCTCCTGGTCTCCGTGGGCATCGGCCAGACCCCGGATCCACTCGGCCACCGTGACCGCACTCTTCGGACCGGGACGGGGTCGGGCTGCCGGTGCCGCGGGCGGTTCGAGAGGCCGATCGCTCGGCTTGCCCATACCCAGCGGCAGCGAAACGGCGTTTCGGTCCTCCATCAGCCGGCAACGAGAAGCGACCGGAGATTGTCGCGCATAACCCGCCGGACGTCGGTTTCGGAGAACTGGTCCAACGCCTTGGCGAACTGGGTCGGCTCAGGCAAGCCGTCAGAATGGGGAAAGTCCGACCCGGCCAAGATCCGCTCGACCGGCACGTATGCAGTGAGGTCTTTGATGGGCTCCTCCCAATAGGGAACCACCCACACGCACCGCTCGAAGGCGCCCACCGGTTCCTCGGGGAACGAGCCCGGGTAGCGCTGGTACTCGACTTTGAAACGTTCGACGATCCAGTGCACCCAGTCCGATCCGTTCTCGACAGACAGAAGACGCAGTCGGGGATGCCGGGTCACGGCGCCCTGGGCGACCATGGCGGTGAAGAAGTCCATGGTCGCCCGGGCATGGGTGGCTATCGATGCAAACGGTCCTTGGGGCCGGTGCGGTGCGAACTCGTACACGCCGGTCCAGTCCCCGGAGTAGCGGTGATAACCCGTAGCCGACAGGTGCCCGCAGACCAGGATTTGGGCCTCCTCACAGCGGGCCCAGAAGGGATCGAACATCGGGTCGGCGGGCGAGCGCATACCCATCTTGGTCGGGACAGGCGAGGGCCGCACCATGATGGCTCGGCAGCCGCGCTGGAGGGCCCACTCGAGCATCCTGACCGACTCGTCCACATCGGCGAGGGAGACGACCGGCGTGGCAAAGAGTCGATCCTGATAGGCGAATCCCCAGTCATCTTCGAGCCAGCGATTGAACGACCACAGGAGGTCCATCGTCAGGTCGACGTCGTCGCCCGTCGCCTCTTCGATGCCGGAGACCAGGGTGGGAAAGAGCAGCGAGGCCTCGACTCGCTGTTCGTCCATCCGGCCCACCCGGGGGTCACGGCGCTGATATTCGGGTCGATCGGCCAAGGGTTCGAACTGGTACGCCGAGTTCTTATGCTCGAGCATCGATTTCTCGCCCTTGAACACGTCGAGCAGGCAGCCGGCCACGGCGATGGGGTCGAAGGTGGGATTGGGCAGGTAATCGAAAACCTTGCCGGCGAGGATCACATGACGGTGACCCCGGTCGTCCGTGGTCCAGTAGAAGTCGTTCCGGCGGTGGTCCGGGAGGTACCGGGTGAACGCATCCGCCGTCTCGTAGAGGTGGTTGTCGGCGTCGTACATGCGGTAGTCGAGTGGCACGTCAGATCTCCCCTTACGCCGGCTGGAAGTACCATACTTCCCGCCCGACCGGTCGGCTTGCCTGACCCAGAGGCATTTCTCTGGCGCCGTGGCGCCCACATGGCACACTGACCCCTTCCGACCGCAGGTCAAGGGCCGTCGGCCTGTCTTATCGTGAGCTGGTGAATCGGAGGTGTTGGGGATGGCGAAGGGTGATGGAGAGCCACCGCCGGCCAGAACTCGCTCTGCCGGCAACCGGACCGAGGAGATACTGGCCGCCGCCGTGGCCGTGTTCGCCGAGAACGGCTATCGGGCCACGTCCATGAATGACCTGGCTCGAGCGGCCGGTCTCAGCAAGCCGGGCCTGTACCACTACGTGGCCTCCAAGGAGCAATTGCTGGTCCTCCTGTACCAGACGGAGATGGAGCAGCACTTGGTCGAAGAGCGCGCCGTGATCGAGTCGAGCAGGTCGGCTACGGAATCGTTGCGCCGCATCCTGGCCCAACGGGCCACCTACTCCTGCCGGCAACAGAGGCTGCAACGGATATTCACCGAAGAAGAGGCCGAGGTTCCCGCTGAATTGATGGGGGTCATACGCAAGCAGCGACGAGAGCGCGAGGATTTTCTGGTCAACGTGGTGGAGGACGGGGTGGCCGCGGGCGAGTTCCGATTGACGGCCACCCCCCGGATCGCCGTCCGGGCCATGGTCGGCGCCGTGAACTTCTGCTACAAGTGGTTCGACCCGTCGGGGCCAAAGGATGCCGACCAGATCGGTTCCGAGATGGCCGACTTCCTCGTCGCCGCCCTGGCCAACCCGACCTGAGGACCCGGAAACCTGGGAGCTGACGCCCGTCGGGTGCCGAACCGGCGGTCGAGATCGAGGGATCGACGCGCGAGCCCAGCGGTGATGGCGTCTGACCGGCAAGTTTGGCGCAAACCGCCGTTCTCGCATACGGTACGCCGTCGAGTTGCCCTGTCACCGAGATCCCAGGGGGGACCATGAGGAAGCAGTCACGCGCGATCGGAGCGTTCATCGGCGCCGCAGTCCTGGCGCTGACCACCTTGACGCTCGGCGCGGGCGCAGCATCGGCCGCCAACACCAGCCCCATCGTCGTCGGCGGCGTGTGGTCGGCTGCTACCTATGCCGGGGCGGACGTCGGTGCCCAGGCCGCCTTCAACGCATTCAACGCCGCCGGGGGCCTCAACGGCCGAAAGATCAAGTTCATCGGCATGCAGGATGACGGCCAGAACGAGACGCAGGACATCACCGCGGCCAAGGAGCTCGTCAACGCGGGCGTCACCGCCGTGGTCCCGGTGGTGACCGAGGCCTGGGTGGGTGGCAGCGTACTGGCCAAGGCCGGCATACCCTACTTTGGCTGGGGTATTTCCACCGGCTGGTGGGGATCGAACAACGGATTCAGCTTTGTGGGCGCAGTGCCGCCGTCACCGAAGGACTACACCTCCGTCGGGAGCGTCGCCTCGGTCTTCTGCAAGGCCGTCGGTGGGAACTGCAAGGGCAAAACAGTTGCATTGGTGGCCATCAACAACGCCTCGGCGCTCGAGTCACTCCAGCTGTTCGCGGCCGAGTGGAAGCAGCTGGGGGCCAAAGTGGTCAAGGAAGTGACCTCGATCCCCGAGCCGCCGGCCGTCGTGAGCGACTACACCCCATACGTGCAACAGCTGATGACGGCCGACAATGGCAAGCCCCCGAACATCGTCCAGCAGGTGCTGCCGCCCACGGCCGACATCGGCATCATCAGCAAGCTGAACCAGCTGGGCTTCAAGGGTACGGACTTCAACTTCTCGCTCTACGATCCCCGAGCCGTCAGCGTGGCCAAGGGGAGCGACACGCTGGTCAGCTTCGCTCCGTGGGAGCAGGACAGTCCGGCCGTGGCCCAGATGACCAAGGACGTGAACGCAGCGAGCTCGACGGCGGTCCACGGGCAACCGACCGAGGCCGGCTACTGGTCGGCGATGGAGTTCATCGCAGCGATCAAGCAGGTGAACACCAAGGGACTTCCCATCACATCGGCCAACATCACCAAGGCGCTGAACGAGGGATGGACGTTCTCGGTGCCCGGCGGCACCGGACCGGCTTCGTTCCCCGCTGCCCACATGGGCCCGGGGGGTTGCGACGCCATCGTCGGCTCGAACGGCTCCAAGTACTCGGTCGTCGAGCCGCTCTATTGCCCACCCCTGGGTAAGAACCCGTTGGGCTGAAGGGGCCGGGAGGCGCTAGGCCGAGGGCTCCGAGCCCACCACGCTGACGAAGCTCACGCACTCCCCGGGGCCGCCGCCCAGGTTGTGGGTCAGGCCCAGAGTCCGGCCCCCTTCGGTGACGCTCTTGATCTGACGGTCGTCGGGAGCCTGTCGGCGCAGCTGCAGCCAGCACTCGAACATCATCCGGAGCCCCGACGCCCCGATCGGGTGCCCGAAGCTCTTCAGGCCACCGTCGGGGTTCACCGGCAGTTCACCGTCCAAGTCGAACGTCCCGGCCAGGACCTCCTTCCAGGCCGTGCCCCGATCGGCGAAACCGAGGTCCTCCATCAGGACCAGCTCGGTCGGAGTGAAGCAGTCGTGAACCTCGGCCATGGCCAGCTGGGCCCGCGGGTCGGTCACTCCGGCTTGCTGGTAGGCGTCGGCGGCCGAGCGCACGACCTCCTCGAACGTCGTGTAGTCGTAGTCCGGGTCGATGGGGCCGGCCGCCGGTCCGGCCACGAAGCTGAGCCCCTTCACGTACAGCGGAGCGTCGGTGTAACGATGGGCGTCCTCGGCCCGGCACACGATGGCCGCGGCCGAACCGTCGGACACGCCACTGCAGTCGAACACTCCCAGTTCGCCGGCGACCCGGGGCGACTTCGAGATGGTCTCCAACGAGACCTCCTTGCGGAACTGGGCACGGGGGTTGCGTGCCCCGTTGAAATGGTTCTTCCAGGCGATGCGGGTCATCACGTCTTTCATCTCCTGGGTGTCCACCCCGTACTTGTGACTGTAGGAGGGAGCGAGGAACGAGAAGGTGGCCGGAGCCGTGAGCGAGCCGCCGGTGCCATCGCCCACCTGGTGGATGCCCGTGAGCCCGGAGTAGCCCGAGTCCTTCAGTTTCTCCACGCCGATGGCCATGGCCACGTCGTAGGCGCCCGAGGCCACGGCATAGCAGGCGTTGCGAAGCGCCTCTGACCCGGTGGCGCAGAAGTTCTCCACCCGCGTGACCGGCTTGTAGTCGAGCTTGAGCGGACGGGACAGGGTAAGCCCCGAGTTGCCCGAACCGAGCGTGCCCAACCAGAAGGCGTCGATGTCGTCGAGAGAAACGCCGGCCGAGGCGATCGCGTCCTTGGCCGCGTCGGTGAGCAAATCGTCCGCGCCCTTGTCCCAGCGCTCACCGAATTCTGTGCAGCCCATGCCGACGATGGCCACCCTGTCCCTGATGCCGTTGCTGGCCATGACTACGCCTCCTTGGTCGGTGTTGAACCTGCCGATGTTGAGCCGGCCGGTGTTGAACCTGCGGATGCTGTGCCTGCCGGGCCCACGTCCTCGGGCACCTCGTCGGTCAAGGGACGGGCCTTCCAGAAGTAATTGTGCATGCCCTCGGCGGTGTAGAAGCGCCGGAACGTCATCTGCACCCTCGTGCCTATCCGGACGGCGTCAGGGTCGCAGTCGGTGAGCTCGCAGCGGAACCGACCCCCGCCGTCGAAGTCGACCACCACCCCCACCGTCGGCGGTGACAAGCTGAACGCCAGGTAGTCGATGGTGAAGGTGGCGACCGTCCCGTCCACGTCGGCCAGCCGTTCCGGCTCCATCTGGTCGACCGACTTACAGCGCAGGCACACCCGGGTGGGGGGAAGATGACGGAACCCGCAGTTCCGGCATTGGCTGGCATTGAATCCGTACTTCCAGCCCTCGGAGCGCTGCATGTTGGGAGCTCCCGGTCGACCGGGCTCGGGCCGGCGAGGCGGCTCGCGGTGCAACTGGCCTCGCCACGTCAGGAACGACGCATAGGAGAGACCGGAGTTTCCCGATGCCACCTGCTCCGCCACCGTGGCCAGGCCGGCCTCTCGATGTGCCTTCTGGGCGGCCGGAAGCCCGTCGGTGGTGCGCCATACCAACGCGTCGGCTCCATCGGCCAACAGGAGGGTGACGACGACCTGACCGGGAACGCCCCGATCCAGCACATCGGCCAGGCCCAGGCCCAACTGGGCCGCACCCAGGTTGCCGACGGACAGCGAATGGTCTGGGGCGATCGCTTCTTTGGCGACGCCCAACGAGGACGTGACGGCCCGGACGGCCCGGGCATGGAGACCGCTGACCACGAGATGATCGACGTTCTCGGCGCTGATGCCCACCGACTTGAGAGCGTCGGCATAGGCCGCCTGGGCCAGGGGAACGTACGCCTGCTCTCCGAAGCGCTCCTCCCACTGGTGCGAGCTCTGTTCGCCCGGCACCCGCCACCGGTCGAGGAACTCCTCGCTGGCCGAGGCCCGTCCCACCAATTCGAGGGCGGCGCCGTCGGGCATACAGGTGAAGGCCACGGCGCCGTCACCCGAATCCCGCTCGTCGGCACCGCCGGCCATCCCGGTGCGGACCTCGGCTATCACGGCCAGGGCCGGGCGATCGCGCCCGGCGTCCACCGCGGTGGTCAGCGTGGCCAGGGCAGAGCGGACCGAGCCCGCCAGGTCATAGGCCCCGGCCCGCTGGGGAAGCCCGAGGGCGGCATGGATGGTGGTGGCGTTGGTCTTGTCCTGATAGGCCGGGGCCGGAGTCGAGAAGAACAGCTGTTCCGCCGGAGGCACGCCGACCGCCGACTGGGCGCGTCGGGCCGCTTCCACCCCGAGCGTCGTGGTGTCCTCGTCGAAGGAGGCGACCGTCCTCGATCCACGACCGGCGGGGGCGCCGAGGGCCACCCCGATGGCCTTCCGCTCGAGGCGCCAGAAGGGGAGATAGACCCCCCACGACCCGATTCCCGATGTCATGCACTCCCCTTTTTCTCGGGCGCTGGCCAGCCGTGATGGCCGGCAACACCGCGGTCCCGATGCTAGGGGAAAACGTGTCCGTTCAGAAAACGCCTGTTGCGGACGTCGACGACCAGGGGCCGGCGCTCAGGTCTTCGAGCGCTCGCCGGCGACCGGCTTCTGTCCCTCCGGAAAGGCGCGGACGATGTTCTCCTGGACGAACGACGCCACCAGCCGTCCGTCGGGGGTGAAGACGTTGGCCCGACCGTAGGAGCGGCCGCGCCCGGCATAGGGGCTCTCGTGGGCCAACAGGTACCACTCCCCGGCCACGATCGGCTCGTGAAATGTCAGTGTGTGCGTCAGCACACTGGTCGAGAACTCGACGTGGGACAGAGCCTGCCCGAACCCGGCGTGCGGCCGCATGGCCGTTCCGATGAGGAACCCGTCGGTGGCGTAGGCGAGCAGTGCCTGCCCGGTCACGCCGACAGCGTCCGAACCGGGGAACCTGCTCCAGACGAAGAGCTCGGCTGGCCCGACCGGCTCCGGATCGGAAATGTCGACCCCGTCGACCACCCGGACCTCCCAGAATTCCTCGTGGCTCGACGAGGGGGCGTCCTCGGGTACGCCCACCTCGGGCGCCTCTGCGCCGTGGCGGATGAGGTCGGGCTCCACCGCGCTCAACAGAACCAACGACCGCGTGCACAGGCGATCGCCCTGTCGGATGGTCACGGTGGCGCTGCCCAGGGCCCGGCCCACGTGCATGGCCTCGACTTCGATGTCCAGGGGTTGGTCGAGCGCACCGCCGCGGGCGAACACCGTGTGCACCGACTTCACTTCCTTGCTCGGGTCGACCGTCGCAGCGGCGACGATGGTCTGGGCCAACAGTTGGCCGCCGAAGACCACACCCCCCAGACCGGCGGCGAAATTCTGGGCCCGGAAGCGGCCCTCGCCCACCGGCTCGAGATCCAGGACCCCCAGCAACTCCGATAGCTCAGCCATGTCTCTCCTTCTCTCCAGTGGCGACGTGGCCCGCCCGAGGCCGTGTGGCCGGCGGGCCCCCTTGGTCCCCGGTGGAAAGGGGCGCCCCGACGGGGGATCTTGTCACAGGCGACGTCGCCCCGTCAGAGCCGGCTCCCTCTCGGACCAATCGGGAAAACAGGTAATGTCGCCGCCACCGCCCTCGTGGGAAGGTCCAATGCCACTCGATCCCGATGCCGCCAAGTTCCTCGACCTCCTGCGCCAGCAGAACGCCCCGCCCATGGAGACGCTGACCCCCGACGAGGCTCGCGCCAGCGCTGCAGCCTCGGCGGCGCTCTCGGCCGGCCCGGGGGCCGAAGTCGGCTCGGTGGAGGAGCGCGAGATCGGCGGCGTGCCCAGCCTCGTCGTCACCCCGATCGGCATCGATCGAGCCGGCCCGGCTGGTGCTCCCGTCCTGGTCTGGTTCCACGGCGGCGGCTGGGTGATCGGCAGCGCCGAGCAATCGCTGCACACGGCGAGGGACCTGGCCGCCGGGGCCGGCTGCGTCGTCGTCGTCCCCGACTACCGGCTGGCCCCCGAGCACCCCTTCCCCGCCGCCTTCGACGATGCGCTGGCCGTGACCCGTTCCGTGGTCGACCAGGGCGGCCAGGTGGGCGGTGACCCGGCCCGGATCGCCGTTGGTGGGGATTCCGCCGGCGGCAACCTGGCCGCCGTGGCCGCCCTCGCAGTAGGCGGCCTGGTCCATCAGCTCCTGGCCTATCCCGTGATCGACGCCACCATGTCCCGTCCGTCCTACCGGCGGGTTCCGCGCGGCTACCTACTGACCGCCTCGATGATGGAGTGGTTCGTCGACTGCTATGCCGGCGCCGTCGACCCGGCCGACCCCAGGATCTCGCCCATCTTCGCCTCCGACGATGCCCTCGCACGAACGTGTCCGGCCCACGTGGTCACCGCGGCATACGACCCGCTGTGTGACGAGGGGGAGGCCTACGCCAGCCGGCTCACCCAGCTCGGGGTGCCCACGGTCGTCTCCCACTACGACGGCCAGATGCACGGGCTTCTGACCATGGGCGCCGCCCTCCCGACCGGTGCGGCGGCGTTGGAAGAGGCCATCGGTCACCTCCGCCGGGCGTTCGCGACCCCACCGACCTGACCGGTGACCGATTCCCTGGACCGGTTCCGGACGAGGGCCCGCACCTGGCTCGAGGGCCATGCCCGTCCGTCGATCGAGTCCCCGGCCGGGCGCCGGGATCCGGGACAACGAGCGGCCGCCGTCGCCCGGGCCAGGGAATTCCAGCGGCAGCTGTTCGACGCCGATCTCGCTGCGCTGTGCTGGCCGGTGGCCTATGGGGGCCAGGGTCTGCCCAGCGCCTTCCAGCAGGCCTTCAATGATGAGTCGGCGGACTTCCAACTCCCGGTCGGCCCGCTCACGGTCGGTCTCGGGATGTGCGGTCCCACGCTCCTCGCAGTGGGGACCGAGGAGCAACGCACCCGGTTCGTTCCGCCGTTGGTCCGGGGGGAGGACCTGTGGTGCCAGCTGTTCTCCGAACCTGGCGCCGGGTCCGATCTGGCCGCGGTGTCGACAATCGCCCGTCGGGACGCCGGTGCCTGGGTGCTGTCAGGCCAAAAGGTCTGGACCTCGGGGGGGCACGACGCCGATTGGGGCGCGGCCCTGGCACGCACCGATCCTGACGTACCCAAGCACGCCGGCATCACCATGTTCATCGTCGACATGTCGGCCCCCGGGGTGACGGTGCGACCACTTCGCCAGATGAACGGAGAGGCCGACTTCGACGAGGTGTTCCTCGACGAGGTCCGCGTCCCCGATGCCCATGTCCTGGGCGGGATCGACCAGGGCTGGCCGGCCGCACTGACCATGCTTACGAGCGAGCGTGTGGCCGTGGCCGGTGGCGGTGCGGGAATCGGCCGACGGGGACTCGGCGTCCAGTCGTTCATCGCCCTGGCCCACGCCAAGAGCAAGACAGCCGATCCAATCGGCCGGCAGCGGCTTGTCGATCTCTACGTCCACGAGGCAGCCCTGTCCTACCTCGAGGCTCGGCTCCGAGAAGGAGCCCTGGCCCCTGCAGCCGGCTCGCTGGCCAAGCTGGTCACCGCTCGCCTGGCCAAGGACTTGTCCTCCAGTGGCGTCGACCTACTCGGTCCGGCCGGTGTGGCTGGCGACGCCGGCGACGCCGGCGACGGCCCCGGCGGAGCGGAATGGGTCCGGCTGCTGTTGAGCGCGCCGTCCTATTCGATCGGCGGGGGCACGGACGAGATCCAGAAGAACGTGGTCGGTGAGCGCGTGCTGGGACTGCCTCGTGAGCCACAGGCCGACCGGAACATGCCCTTCCGGGACGTGCCCGCCGGCCGCTAGCCCACGATGGCGAAAACAATGATTTCCGTCTACTCTGAGGCACCGGCGTCGTGCTGGACTGATGGGGCGTTGGGCGGGTGACCGGGCGTCCCCTGGGGTGACGCCACACCGAGCTGGCTCAAGCAGGGGGACGAGATGCTGTTTCTGCACGAGGTCCACAAGGTCGTCGGGTCGAAGGAGGACGAGTTCGAAGCCGCCTACCGGGACCAGTGGATGCCCGTCATGGCCCAGGGCGATGACGCCCGGCTGCTGTGGTACGCCAACCACG
The DNA here is from genome assembly GCA_036521415.1 of Acidimicrobiales bacterium. Lineage (GTDB taxonomy): Bacteria > Actinomycetota > Acidimicrobiia > Acidimicrobiales > RAAP-2 > DASXMT01. The sequence goes on along the minus strand of DATDHU010000136.1, from coordinate 30,060 downwards.
CGCACGGCAGCGGGATGTCGTACCAAGTCGTCACCATCACCGCCCTCAGTGACGGTCGGGCCTGGGAGGATCTCGCCCTCCGGGCCCAAAAGGGGGACCTCCAGGCCTGGATGCGGGAGGTCGACTCTCTCCGTCATGACGTGGACGGGAAGATCCTGGTGCCGCTGCCATGGTCACCCATGCAGGCGATCGACCTCGACACCGTTCCCGCCGACGGCACTGTTCACGAGCTGTCTCTGTACATGGAAGACACCATGTGGCCCTACGACGGCAAGCTCCAGGACTACATCGACGCCTGTGGTTCGGTGTATTCCAAGAGCCTGCGGGTCGACCCATCGGAACGGCTCATCTCGATCGAGCTCGCCCTCCAGCCTGCGCTGGGGACCCACGTCCGCAGCGAGGTGACCCTCATGCAGAAGATTCACGACACCAACCGCCTCCAGCACCTCCTCATGAGCGAGATCCCGATCGAGATGCGAAAGCCCGGTACCTGGATGCACGATGCCCTCTCTGTGCGCGACCAGTGGGAGAGCAAACTGTTGCGAACCTCCGCCTGGTCGCCGTTGTACTGATGCCCATCGTGCCGATGATTGGGCCGCGGTGGCAGGGATGATCGCGGCCGGGCCGCAGCTCGCGCTCGAGGGACGTCTTACCGGCCGGCAGCCGTCATGACCAGCATCAACATCGGCCACGTCGGCGACGCCGCCACTGCCGGTTCGCCCTCCCGCCCGGCCCTGGTCCTCCAGGACGGGGCGTGCACCTACGGGCAACTCGAGCACGCCGTCCGACAGGCCATGACCAGTCTGTTCGACACGGGAGTCGAGCCTGGGGACCGGGTCCCCATCGTCGACGTCGGCAGCGTCGTCTCGGTGGCCGGCACGCTGGCCGCCGCTCGGCTCGGCGCCGCCGCTGCCCTCCTTAATCCGGCTCTGCGCCCGGCCGAGATAGAGGCGCTGATCGCCACCGCCGGATGTCGCCGTCTGGCCATTGCCGGCGATGCATATGCCGAGGATGTCGGCGCGGCAGTGGGCGGACACGTGGTCACCGCCTCGGATGTGATGGGCGCGACGGCGGCATCGGCCGACTCGACCGTCGGCGCCGATGGCGACGAGGCGCTCGTTCTCTTCACCAGCGGGACGACGGGATTGCCCAAGGCGGTTTCCATCAGCCACGGGGTGCTCGCCGGCCGCCTCACCGGGTTCGCGGCGCCGTTCAACGCCGAGACGGCGGCGAACACGACCATGATGTGCGTTCCCTATTTCCATGTCGGCGGTTCCCTCGGCCTGCTGGGCGCCCTGTACTCGGGCAGCACCATCGTCATCCAGGATCGCTTCGATGCCGGTGCATGGATCCGCCTGGTCCGGGACAACGGTGTCTCCGGCGCCTTCCTGGTGCCCACCATGCTGCAGAGGATCCTCGATCATCCGGACTGTTCGGCCGCCCAGCTGAGCTCGTTGGTCTCGATTACCTACGGTGCGGCCGCCGCCCCGGTCGCGCTGATCGAACGGGCCATGGATGCGCTCCCCCACGTGGCCTTCGCCAACGTGTTCGGCCAGACGGAGACCCTCGGCGCCTACACCATGCTGCTGCCCGGCGACCACAAACGGCGGGAGCGGATCGGCTCGTTGGGCAAGCCCCTCCCCGGCGTCGAGATCCGGATCGTGTCCCCCGGTACCGACGACCCGGTCCCGCCGGGAGAGGTCGGCGAGCTGTTGGTCCTCTCCCCTCAGAACGTGTCTCCGGGGTGGCTGCGTACGGGCGATCTGGCCCGTGTCGACCATGATGGGTACCTGTATCCATCGGGGCGACTGTCCGACACCATCAACCGAGGCGGCGAGAAGTTCGGCCCCATCGAGATCGAGTCCGTGCTCCGGAGGCACCCAACGGTGGAAGACGTTGCCGTGACCGGCGTGGCCGACACGGAGATGGGCCAGCGGGTCGCCGCCGCCGTGGTGGTGAGGGACGGGGGGACGAAGGAGGAGCTGACCGCCTTCTGCCGCCAGCACCTGGCCCATTTCAAGGTCCCCGAGCGGATCGTCTTCGTCGACAACATCCCCTACAACGAGACGGGCAAGGTCGATCGCCGAGCCCTGGGCGATCTGGTCGTCGCTCACGTCGACAAGACGCCCTGAGATACAAGACGCCCTGAGAAAGAGGAGAGCCATGCTGTTTCTGCATGAGGTCCACAAGGTGGTCGGGACCAAGGAAGACGAGTTCGAGGCCGCCTACCGCGAGCAGTGGATGCCGACCATGGCGTCGAGCGACTATGCCCGGCTGCTCTGGTACACGAACCACGCCCACGGCAGCGGGTTGTCCTACAACGTGGTCACCATCACCGCCATTACCGATGGTCGGGCCTGGGAGGACCTGGCCGATCGAGTGCAGCGGGGTGACCTCCAGTCGTGGGCCCGCCAGGTCGACACCCTCCGCCACGACGTATTCGGGAAGATCCTCATCCCCGTGCACTGGTCGCCGCTCCAAGCGGTCGATCTCAACACCGTTCCCACCGACGGACGAACCCATGACCTCAGCCTGTTCATGGAAGACACCGGCTGGCCGTACGTTGCCATCGACGACTACATCCAGGGTTGGTACGACATCTACTACGCGCCCATGCAGAAGCGGCCCCCCGAACAACAGGTGCTCGACATCCAGGCCTGCTTCCAGGTGGCCCACGGCACCCACCAGCGGCGCGAGGCCATGCTCTGGCAGAAGATCCGTCGGCCCGAGGCCCTGACCCAGCTCCTCACCAGCGAGATGCCGCCCGAACACCGCGGCCCCGGGTCGTACATGTACGACGCCTTGGCCCTCCGCGACCAGTGGGAATCCAGGCTGTTGCGGACGAGCAGCTGGTCGCCGCTGTACTGAGACCGCTGTACCGAGACCACCTGATCGAGACCATCTGGCGGATATTGTGGACATGCGATCGGAGGGAAACGTGAAGAGCAATTCGGCCGACAGTCCCTTCGGGCCCACGGGAACGCCTCGGGTCGTCATCGTCGGTGCCGGCTTCGGAGGGATCGCCACCGGCGTCAAGCTGAAGAAGGCGGGCATTCACACCTTCACCATCTTCGAGAAGTCCGAGGGCCCCGGCGGGACCTGGTGGGACAACCGCTATCCGGGAGCCGAGGTCGACGTGGGCTCCCACCTCTACTCCTATTCGTTCAAGAGCTATGACTGGAGCCGGACCCACGCCCGCCAAGAGGAGCTCCAGGGCTATCTCGAAGAGGTGGTCGACGACTACGGACTGCGCGCCCACATCCGCTTCGGCACGATCGTCGACGAGGCGGTCTGGGACGAGCGCACCCATCTCTACACGGTGCGCCTCCACCACGGGGAGGAGGTACAGACCAACGTCGTGGTGAGCGCCTTGGGCCTCCTCAACTACCCGCGCTATCCGGACTGGCCCGGGTTGGAGAGGTTCCAGGGACCCAAATTCCACACCTTCCGCTGGGAACACGAGCACGACCTGGCCGACAAGCGGGTGGCGATCGTCGGCACCGGCTCGACGGCCACCCAGATCGTCCCGGAGATCGCGCCGGCAGTCGGTCACCTCAAGGTGTTCCAGCGCGAGCCGGGCTGGATCATCCCCAAAGGGGACCGGGACTTCACCCCGGAGGAACGACGGACCTTCCAGAGCAGGCTGAAACGACGGATGGAGCGGATCCGGCTGGCCCTCCTCCTCGAACGGAACCAGATCGGTGGGGCCATCCACCGCCCGGGTACGAAGATGAACGCACTGCGCGAGCACCAGTGCCGAAGCTTCATCGAGCGGGAGTTCGCCGAGCGGCCCGACCTCCGCGAGGCGCTGACCCCGAAGTACCCATACCCGGGAAAGCGGCCCATCTTGAATTCGACCTTCTACGGGTCGCTGCGTCGCGACAACGTCGAGCTTGTTCCCCGGGCTGTGGCCTCGGTGACCGAGCACGGGATCGTCGACCAAGTCGGGGAGGAGCACGCTGTCGACGTCCTGGTCATGGCCACCGGCTTTCAGCCCGCCAACTACCTGGCCAGCCTGGAGGTGGTCGGCCGCCATGGACGGACCATCCACGAGGTCTGGGACGGGGAGCCTCGGGCCGTGCTGGGCATGACTGTTCCCGGGTTCCCGAACTTCTACATGCTCTACGGGCCCAACACCAACGGCGGCGAGATCATCTCGTGCCTCGAGCGCCAGGCCGAGCACGTGGTCCAGGCGGTCAGGCGGATGAAGCGACGCCGTGTCACCGCCGTCGAGGTGCGCCCGACCGTCTACGAGCTGTACAACCGCTGGCTCGAACGGCAGATGGAGGGGACGGCCTGGACGGTCTCCAACAACTATTACAAGTCGGCCTCCGGTCGGATCGTGACCCAGTGGCCCTTCGGCGCCCTGCTCTACGGCGTCCTGACCAAGGTGCTCGCGCCCATGTCCGAATCGACCAGGGTCGCAGCCCGGGTGCATGCGCCGCCCCCGGCACGAGCGCGGGACGGGGCACGAGCGCCGGACGGGGCACGAGCGCGGGCCGGGGTACAGGCGCCCACCTCGGCACCGGCGCCGTCCGAGGCGGTCTGATGACCGCCGTACCCGAGCGCTTCGAGATCGCCGTCGACGATCGCGTGCTCGAGGACCTCCAGGACCGACTGGCCCGGGTCCGGTGGCCCATGGACCCAGGCAACGAGGACTGGCGGTACGGGACCAACCGGGTGTGGCTCGAGGACCTGGTCGACTACTGGCGCACCGGTTACGACTGGCGCAGCCACGAGGCGGCGATGAACCGTTTCGAGCACTACCGCGTGGTGCTCGATGACGTGCCCGTCCACTACATCCACCGGCGCGGGGTCGGTCCCGACCCAGTCCCCATGGTGCTGACCCACGGGTGGCCCTGGACGTTCTGGGACTTCGCCGAGACCATCGACGCGTTGGCCGACCCGGCCAGCCACGGCGGGGACGCAGCCGACGCCTTCGACGTCGTCGTCCCCTCGCTTCCGGGGTACGGCTTCTCTGTCCCCCTGACCCGCACCGGCGTGACCGTGGGGACCACGGCAGCGTTGTGGGTCCGGCTCATGCAAGAGGTGCTGGGCTACACCCGGTTCGGTGCCCACGGCGGTGACTGGGGCGCCAGCGTTACGGCCCAGCTCGGCCACGAGTACCCCGAGCACATGGTAGGCGTACACCTCAGCCTGCCCGTACTCATGCGTGTCTCCTATTACTCGGGGCTCTCGGCCGAGGACTACGGGCCGAACGAGGAGGGCTGGTTCGACAAGATGCAGGAGCGGATGGCCTCGGCCAAGAGCCACGTGGCCGTCCAGGCACAGGATCCCCAGACCCTGGCCTACGCCCTCAACGACTCGCCGGTCGGGCTGGCCTCGTGGCTCCTGGAACGGCGGCGGCTATGGAGCGACCACGACGGGGACGTCTACGACGCGCTGTCTCGGGACTTTCTGCTGACCAACGTGATGCTGTACTGGGTGACCGAGAGCATCGGATCGACCATGCGGTTCTACTGGGAGAACTTCAAAGAGCCCAACCGCCTGGCTCACGATCGGACTCCTGCCATCGAGGCGCCCACCGGGATCGCCGTCTTCCCCAAGGACCTGGTGTTCGTACCCCGCCGGCTGGCCGAGCAGTACACCAACTTGACGCGGTGGACCGAGATGCCCAGGGGCGGCCATTTCGCCGCCGCCGAAGAGCCCGATCTCCTAATCGAGGACCTCCGGGCCTTCTTCCGACCGCTGCGCTGACCAGTTGCAACCGCCACGGCGAATCCGACCGTCGGCACCGACCACGTCGGCCCCGCTGCTATGTCGGAGGGTGCTCCGCTGACCGGAGCAGCACAGTCACGTCGGCCAGCGAGCGAAGTGTGTCATTGAGATGGGTGCAGGTGCTCACACCGGTGAGCTCCCGGCGGACCCAGGGCCGGAGCTCGCTCAGCGGCATGCCGGCCAACCGGTGGGCGCTGCCGACGGCGCCGGGGCACTCCATCCACGGCAGGACGTGGGCCTGGGCGGCCACGTCGACGACCCGGCCGGCGGAGCCGTCGACCGTCCCGGTCACCGAGTACTCGTGGACCACGCTCTCCACCCCCTCCCCGTCGACGTGGCTGTCGCGGAAGTGCACATCGAGACGGTGCTCGCCCCCCGGGAGCAGCGGCGGCAGCACATCGAGGCGGCGCCGGCGCCGCATGCCGTGGGGTGCCATCGGCGCCATGGCGTGCCAGGACCAGGGGTCGTCGTCCGGCTCCAGGACCGGCGCCGGCGGACCGATGGGGACGGGTATGTTTCCCGTGGCCCGGATCGACACCATCATGGTGGCGTCGTGGGCCCAGCCGGCGCAGAGGTCGTCCCGGGAGAGGAACTCGGTCGACAGCTCGGCCACCCGCTCAGCCGGGACCTCGTCGAATGCGCCGGCCCGCTGCAGCGCGTAGCCCGACACCAGGGTGGCGCCGGGCAGGTCGTCGAGGAGGAGGTACAGCAGCGTGCCCGCCTCCCGCTCCTCCGGCACAACCTCATCGACCTGGCGACGGAACCCCGGGCCCACCAACACGCCGAGTAGCGCGCTGAGTGCGGGGACCTCGGGCGTCGTCTCGATCCAGGCCAGCTGGTGGGTGGCCCCGTCGATCCGGGCCCGGAGCACGGCCTCGGACCCGACCACGGCCGTGCCGTCGGGCGCGGTGCGAAGGTCACGGGCCCGGGCATCGACCACCAGGTCCGACCGGAGCCCGTCCGGGCGGGAGGTGTCGATGCTCGACGTGCGGCGAACCGAACCGGGTTGGCGACCGGGCGTCGACAGGGCGGGATCGCTCGGTCCGGCCGCTTCGGGGAGACGCAGCATCAGGCGACCGGCCGGAGCCGTCGGCCCGAGCGGGTGCCGGTTGAGGTTCCCTGGCGCGTGGCCACGACGCCGTTGACCATGCTCATCTCCAGGCCGGTGGCGTCGGTCACCAGCCGGCGGCCGCCCTCGGGCTGGTCGTCGACGAATCGGACCCCGGTCGTCCTGATGGCGTCGGGGTCGAACAGGACCAGGTCGGCGGCCAGCCCGGTGCGCACCAGGCCCCGGTCGCCCAGTCCGAGGAGCCGGGCCTGGTCACCGGTCAGCTTGGCGATGGCCCGCTCGAGGGTCAGCGCCTTGCGCTCGCGCACCCAATGCTGGAGGGTCCACACGGCGTAGCAGCTGTCGGTGTTGGCCAGGATGTGGGCCCCTGCATCCGACGCCCCGATCATGGCCGCCGGATGAGCCACCAGGCTGGCCACCTCGTCGTCGTCGCCGTTGCGCATGACCGTGGCCACCTGCGTGTCGAAGTCGTCGGTCAGCGCCAGGTCGAGCAGCAGATCGGTCGGGGCCAGGTCCCGCTCGGCCGAGAGGGACGCCAGGTCCCTTCCTTCTACGTTGGGCTGGTGTGAGTACCGTACCCCGACGTGCTCCCACCGCCCGGAGAAGACCGGCGAAGCCGCCATGGCCGAGCCCTCTCGACGGAGCTGCTCCCGGCCGGCGCGATCGCCGGCCAGGGCGCGGACACCACGAGCACCGTCGGACCGGACGGCGGCCAGCCACGTGGGGAGCGACCGCACGAGCAGGCCGGGGCTGTCGAGCCGAGTCCACAGCTCGAAGGGCCGGGTGGAGATCTGGGGGACCACCGTGGCCGCCGGTCGTTGCCCTTCGACCACCAGGTCCATGATGGCGACAGCGCCACCGGGGTCCTCGTGGGAGCCGAAGATCGGGCCGACGACCACCGGGCGCCCCGACGTCTCGGCCAGCCGCCGGTGCCAGGAGAGGTCGGCCACCCGCTCGGCCCTGCCCTGCAGCAGTGCGGCGTTGGCCATGGTGAACAGTCCGGGGCCGGGACCCTGACCGAGGACGGCGGCCAGAGCCAGGAGCTCGTCGTCCCCGCACACCTGACCGGGCAGCTCCGAGCCGCCCGGTCCCGGGTTGCCCACCACCTGGTCGGTGGAGAACCCCAGGGCCCCGAGCTCGAGACCCTGACGGAGGACGCCTCCCATCGCCGCAATCTCGTCCGGGGAGGCCCGTCGGGTGTGGGCGTCGGGCACACCGAGCACCGCGGCCCGGAGCGGGACGTGCCCGACCTGGAAGGCATGGTTGATGAGCACGTCGAGCTGGTCGAGCCGAGCGCAGTAGGACGGCAGGTCGTCCCAATCGAAGGGCACGGCGGCGGTGATCGACCGCTCGGGGATCTGCTCGACGGTGCTGAGGGCCGCCACCACGTACGCCTTCGCATCGTCAGCGAGCACCGGGGCCAGCCCATAGCCGCAATTAGAGGTCACCACCGTGGTCACCCCGAAGCTCGATGACGGGGTGAGGTCGGCGTCCCAGAACAGGTTGGCGTCGAGATGGGTATGGGGGTCGATGAAGCCGGGGGCCAAGACCAGGTCCCGGCCGTCCACCTCCTCGGCGCCGCTCCCGCCACAGTGGCCCCCGACGGCGGCGATCAACCCGTCTCGCACGGCCACGTCCCCTTCGGCCGGTGGTCCCCCGGTCCCGTCCACGATCACCGCATTGCGGACCACCAGGTCGTACTCGGACTGCGATGCCATCGAGCCTCCTAGGCCGGGACGACGCTCTGAGTGGCCGGCAACCTGAGATCGTTGTCGATGACCGGCCGCTTCAACTCGCAATTCCAGCATAGGGGCTCGATCCGGCCAGCTCGGCGGCCCGGGCCATGTTGTCGAGAACGACTGCCCCGAAGGCTTCCAGCTTCGGATCACTACCGGCCCGCTGGAATCCCTGCTCGAGGACGATGGCGAGCTTCCAGCGGGCGAGCACCAGGTAGTAGTCGAAGTCATCCACCTGCCGCCCGGAGCGCTCGGCGTAGAAGGCGAGCAGCTCGCTGCGACTGGGCATGCCGGTGATATCCACATAGCCGCCCCCGCCGGTCTCGGCCGAGGTGTCTTCGGGCCAGCCCTGGAGAGCCCAGGCCAGGTCGAGTTTGGGGTCGCCGACGGTGCCCATCTCCCAGTCGATGATGGCGGCCAGGCGAGCGGGTGTGCCATGGCGGAACATGACGTTGGCGAACTGGTAGTCGCCGTGCATGATGCCCGGGACGAAGTCGAGGGGACGGTGCCTCGACAGCCAGGCGGTGGCTTCCTCGTAGCCGGGGATCTCACGACCCTTGATGCGTTCCAGGAAGCGGGTCCACCGCTCGACCTGCCGGTCGTGAAAGCCGTCCGGACGGCCGAGATCACCGAGACCCCTGGCCTGCCAGTCCACTTTTCCCATCTCGACGATGCCGTCGATGAGCTCGTACGCCAGGCCCCGGCGCTCCTTCGGATCGGTGTCATAGGGGGCCGCCCAGCCGCCGAGCGCCATCGGCGACCAACCGTCGACGAAACCCATGATGTAGAAGGTCCGGCCGAGCACGCTCGGGTCCTTGCACACCGCGATGGCCTCGGTGTGGGGTACGTCCGTTCCGGTCAGCGCCTCGATGATCCTCCACTCGCGCAAGATGCCTTCGTCGCGCGAGGCAGGGGCGGTGCTCGGCGGGATGCGGAGCGCACCGTGGACCTCATCGCGCCGGATCTCGAAGATCTCGTTCTGGCTCCCACCGGAGATGAAGCTCGACTCGACGGGCAGGCCGGCTCCGGGAAGGCCCTCTCTGTCCATCCACGCGGCGAGGGATGCCGAGTCGATGGTCGGTTCCTCAGAGTCGATGGTCGGTTCCTCAATAGCGTCAGCGGTCATGGATCGGCTCCCTCCGGTTCCAGGTAGTGCGCGGACTTCGTGGTGTGTCTGACATTGCTCGGCCTTTCAGGCCGACGGATCGATGAGCACCTTGCCCGTGGCTCGTCGTTCGGCCAGGTCGGCCAGGGCCCGATCGGCCTTCTCGAGCGAGTAGACAGCGGAGACGTGGGGCACCACCCGCCCGCTGGCCAGGAGATCGAGGAGCTCGGCTCGGTCGCGGGCGACGTCCTCGGGTTGGTTGCGGCCGAGGCCCTCCATGGCGAACCCGGTGACGATGACACCCTTCAACAGCACCAGGTTGAGGGGGATCCGGGGGATCTCCCCGGAGGCGAAACCGACCGACACGAACCGGCCGCCCCAGCGCATGGCCCGGAGGGCCTGCTCCGCAGCCGGCCCGCCCACGGGATCGATGACCATGTGGGCGCCGCCTCCGGTGATCTCCTTGATCCGCTCCTTCAGGTTCTCGGTGCGGTAGTCGATCGCCGCCTCGGCCCCCTTGTCGAGACAGAGGGCCAGCTTCTCGGGCGTGGAGGCGGCGGCCAGCATGCGGGCGCCCAGCACGGTGCCCAGCTCGATGGCGGCCAGCCCTACTCCCCCGGCCGCCCCGAGAACCACCACCCAATCCCCGGGAACGACTCGGCCCACACTGCGCAACGCGTGGTAGGCCGTGAGGTGGGCAACGACCGAGGCGGCAGCCGACCGGAGGTCCACCGCCGAGTCCACCGGCTGCACCGACGACGCCGGGACGAGGATCTGCTCGGCGAACGCCCCGATGAGGGCCGACCCCATGACCCGGTCCCCGATGGCCACCCCGTGCACCCCCGCCCCGACGGCGCTCACCGTGCCGGCGAATTCGCTGCCCGGAGTGAAGGGGACGGGTACGTGGATCTGGTACTGATCGGCCACCAACAACACGTCGGGAAAGTTGACGGCGGCGGCGGCCACGTCGACCACGACCTGGCCGTCGGCCGGTATCGGTCCCTGGACGTCCTCGACCACCAGTGAGTCGACCGACCCGTACCGGTTGCAGCGCAGCGCTCGCATGGAATTCGCGGTCAGGAGTTGCCGACGACGTGCTCGAGGTACTCGGCCAGCTTCTCCCTGGCCGCCTCTCGTTGGGCGGGGAGATGGGCGGTGGGCCAAAGGCCCGGGGAGGGCTCGTAGTCCTTCAGGACCTCGCGGGCCACGGTGACCTTGTGCACCTCGGTGGGCCCGTCGACCACGCTCATGATGGGTGCCATCATCCACATGCCGGCCAGGGGCATCTCGTTGGAGACCCCGAGCGCACCGTGGGCATGCATCGACCGCCACACGGCATCGTGGACGACCTTGGGGGTGAGCGCCTTGATGGCGGCGATGTTCTTCCGGGTCTTTTGGTAGTCCTTGTACTGGTCGATCTCCCACGCCGTATAGAGCACGAGCAGCCGGAACTGCTGCAGCTCAGCGTACGAGTCGGCGATGTCGCCCTGCATGAATTGCTTCTTGGCCAACAAGCTGCCCTGGGTCTCGCGGCTCAGCACCCGCTCGCACATCAGGTCGAGTGCTCGTTGGCAGGTGGCCACCGATCGCATGGCGTGGTGCACCCGGCCCCCGCCCAGCCGGGTCTGGGCGATGGCGAAAGCCTGGCCCTCCCCGCCCAGCAAGCTGTCGGCCGGGACGCGGACCTCGTTGTAGTGGATCAAGGCGTGCATGCCTTCGTCCTCTGATTCACCGGCCAGGCCGACGTGGCGGACCATGTCGACGCCGGGCGTGTCCGTCGGGACCAGGAACATGGAGGCACCTTGATAGACGCTGACGTCGGGATCGGTGATGGCCATCACGATGAGGAAGGCGGCGGTGCGGGCATTGGACGAGAAGAATTTCCACCCGTTGATCACCCACTGGTCGCCGTCGCGGACAGCCCGGGTGGTGAATTGCTTCGGATCCGAGCCGGCCTGGGGCTCGGTCATCGAGTAACAGGAGAAGACCTCGCCGTTCAACAGTGGCTGGAGGTAGGTCTTCTTCTGCTCGTCGGTCCCGTAGTGGGCGATGATCTCGGCGTTCCCCGTGTCGGGGGCTTGCGTCCCGAACACGATGGGCGCCCAGCCGGAGACGCCGAGGATCTCGTTCAGCAGGGCCAGCTTCAGCTGCCCGTAGCCCTTCCCGCCCAGCTCGGGGCCGAGATGGGCTGCCCACAGGTCATGGTCCCGCACCTCTTGCTTCATCGGGTCCACGATCGGGCGCAGCTCGTCGTCCAGGGGGTGGAACTGGCGATGGGGATAGAGCAGGTCGAGCGGCTCGACGCGGTCGGCCACGAACTGGCGTGCCCAGTCCAGCTTTTCTTGGAATTCCGGCTCGGTGGAGAAGTCCCAGGCCATCAGTGTCCTTTCATCATGGTTTCTCTCGCCTTCGGGCGAGTTGGCTCGTCAGAGGGTGGGGCGTGCAGGCCCAGTCCGGACAGCAATCGCTCGTTGCATTCGCTGATTTCCTGTCGGGCGGCCACGGGGTCATCGGCGTGGGCGACGTACATGACGGAGCCCTCTCCCAGGGCAGTGAGCAGATGCGCCAGCGGCTCGACGGGCTGGGGCTCGAGCACGCCCTCGGCCACCGCTTCCCGTAAGTACTCGGCGATCTTCCGAGTGGGGCCCTCGATCCGGTCGGACCAGGCGCTCTGGCCGAAGACGGCCGGTCCGTCGACCATGACGATCTGCCGGTAGGCCTGATTGGTCGAGGCGGCGTCGAGATAGACCTCGCTGTTGGCCCGGAAGAGGGCCCACGCGTTGGCGCGGCGGTCACCCGACCGTCGCAACAGGGACTCGATGACCTCGGACTCCACCTCCTCGAAGACGGCCCGGAAGAGATCCTCCTTGTCTCGGAAGTGGTGGTACAGCGCGCCTCGGGTCAGGCCGGCTCCCTGCACGATCTCCTCGGTGCGGGTGGCTTGAAAGCCCTTTGCCGCGAACAACTCCCTCGCCTTGGCGAGGAGTGCCCGTCGAGTGTCCTGCACATGCACGGCCCGGAGACCCTTGCCCTCCTCCAAGGAGGTCATGGGTTCCGTCCGTCCGAGTTCACGAGATCAATCGCCCGGCGTCCGGATGGACCCGGACGGGAAGTGCTCACGTGTCTAGGCTCAGCTTGATACATTGCGTCTTTAACATACATACTGTTTGCCGGCGGCGCACAACGGTGCCTGCGAACAGGGTTGACGCCACATACATGGCAGATCGAAGAGGACGCGGCATGGACAACCTCGATGGGAAAGTGGCTCTGGTAACTGGAGCCAGCCGCGGTGTCGGTGCCGCCACGGCGTTGGCTTTAGCTGAAGCAGGGTGCAATGTGGCCTGCGCCGCCCGCTCCACGCAGTCCAACCCCCAACGCACGCCCGGCACCCTCGACGAGACGATCGCCCGGATCGAATCCGTCGGTCGGCGCGGGCTGGCCATCCCGACAAACCTTGCCGTTGACGCCGAGGTGGTGGACATGGTGGCCAAGACCGTCGAGCACTTCGGACGACTCGACATCCTCATCAACAATGCCGCCATCACCTTCATCGGCGATATCGACATCCCCCTCCATCGCTACGACCTCATCATGCAGGTCAACCTGCGCGCACCGCTCATCGCCATCCGCGAAGCGGCCCCGGCCATGGCCGCCACCAACGACGGCGGCGTCGTGATCAACGTTTCTTCGGTGGCGGCAATGTACCCGCACCCCTCACTCATGGCCTACGGCATCTCCAAGATCGGACTCGAGCGGCTCACCGTCGATGCCGCTCTCCAATTGGCGTCCTCCGACATCGCCGTCAACTGCTTTCGCATCGACATCGGGGTGGCATCGGAGGGTTTCATCGCCAACACTCCCGGCGCCGATCACTCCACCTGGGAGCCGTCCTCGGTGGCGGCAGAAGGCATTGTGTGGATGGTGCGGCAACCTTCGTCCTACTCCGGCAGAAGGGAGTCGATGTTCGCCCTGCGGGAGCGCGAGGGGATCATGAAAACGCAGATCGATCGACCGGCAACCGTTGCTCCCCCGGTCGAGCTCTACAGTGGCCTGGCCGAGGCAACGGAGTCGCAATTCGAAGAGCCCTACTCCTAAATCTGCGAGTCCCTCGTCAGCCGACCATGTCCACGAGCGAGGTGTGCTCCACGCTCGAGATGAAGGAAACCCGGTCGACCACCCCTGCGCCCCGCTTGACCAGCCGATCCGGAACCTCCTGGAGCGGCGCCACAATGGCGAATGCATTGAGCACCTCGTCGTCGATGAGCTCCGGCATTTCCGCCCACCGACCCTCCTTGGAGAGCCGCGTCAGGTCCTGACCCAGGTCACCCCAGCCGTGGAGGTCGAGCACGGGCCTGTACGCCGGTGTCGACGCGTAGAAGGCGAGGTGCGAGCGGATGGTCGCAACCTCGGCTTCGATATTGGTGCCTGTGCCCGTGGCCAGGAAGATGGCCGCCTTGATGGTGAACTCCTCCATCGATTTGCCGACCCGGCGACGTCCCTCGGCCAGCGCGGGGACGGTGTGCTCCCGGATCCATTGCTCGGTGGTGAAGGCGTGGCAGAGAAGGCCGTCTGCGACTTCGCCCGCGATACGCGTCATCCCATCTCCTACCCCGGCGACATAGACCGGCGGAGGTCCAAATTGGTGGGGAGCAGGCACAAAATTCGGGGGCATGAGGGTGTGCCGGTAGAACTCACCCTCGAACTCGAGCGGCCCGCCGTCGGACCAGCATTGCCACGCGGCCCGCATGGCCAGAACGAACTCCCGCATCTGTGCCGCAGGGCGACCCCACGGCATCGAGAAGCGCCTGGTGATGTGGGCCTTGGCCTGTGACCCCAGACCCAGTACGAGCCGACCGTGGGAGAACCGCTGCAGGTCGTGCGCCGTGTACGCCACCGACATCGGCGACCGCGAGAACGCCACGGCGATCGATGTTCCGATGTCGATGCGATCGGTGGCGCCGGCCGCCAACGCAAGGGAGAGGAATGGGTCGTTGCTCAGCTCACCGGTGAAGATGCCGTCGTAGCCGGCTTCCTCGGCCGCGGTCGCTGCGGCTGCGGCGGACTCGAGGTCACCCAGGGTCGTGTCGATCAGCATCAAGAGGTCTGGGTGCGACCGCGAGCCATGACATCGGCGCTTCGCTCGGCGACCTGACTGCTCCTCAATGGCCATGTCTCAGCCATGTAACCCTCGATGAGGTGAGCCTCGTCGAGGGTGGCGGCGTTACCCATGTGGCGGTAGTGCTGCAACAGGCGGCGGATATTCCGCTGATCGTTGTTGGCGATGTCGGCGGCCAGGCGTCGGGTGTAGGGCAACAGCTCGTCGTGGGGAACGACGTGGTTGACCAAACCGTACCCAAGGGCTTCGTCGGCGGCGAGGAAGTTGCCGGTCAGGGACAGCTCGAGGGCGCGCCTCAATCCCATGGACTCGGCCATGTGCACGGTGATCCCACCCCCCGGCATGATCCCGACCCGGGCGTGGGTGTCGGCGAAGCGCGCCCGTTCCGAAGCCACCAGGAACGTGCATTGGAGCGCGATCTCGAACCCTCCGGTGGCGGCGACGCCGTTGATGGCTCCGATGACCGGCTTCTCGATCACCGGGAGGAAACGGAACAGGCCATTGGTGTCACGCTCGGGGCCCTGTCCGGCCGGGCGAGCCTCCACCGAGGTACCAACCTCACCGGTCACCTCCTTGAGGTCGACGCCAGCGGAGAAGGCAGGGTCCGAGCCTGTCAGGATCACCGCATCGACACCCGGGTCATTTCCGGCCGTCCCGACCGCATCCCACAGCGCGTACATGAGCGCTCGGCTCAGCGCGTTGCGTGCCTCCGGCCGGTTTAGAGTCAGCGTGGCGACCCGGTCCTCGACCTCGACGATGACGAGCGGCTCACCCGCCAAGGGGCACCTCTAGCAGCGGTGCCTGCCGTCCAGCGCGGATACCGCTTGGGCGATGGCTGGCGAACAGGGACACCAGGTCAGCGCCCTAGAATGACCGGTGGGGCTACGGGATGTTCCCGGATCTCGGGCAGAACCTGTTCGGCGAAGCGCCGGATGCCATCGATGGCCTCGCTGCCCCGTTGCCAGGGCTTGACCAGAACCCGGCCCACTCCGGCGTCGGCGTAGCGCTTGAGCTCGTCCAGTTCGGTACCGCCCCCGCCGAGGGTGATCTCCACTATCCCCGGACGCCCGGCGTCCTCTCGCAGCCGGGCGATGCGGCTGGCGTCGGCCGGAATCTGCTCGAGGGTGTGGTTCATGGGGATCCAGCCGTCTCCGACCAGAGCGGCCCGTCGGAGGGCTGCCGGCCCGTCGCCACCGATATGGAGCGGCGGCCAGGGTGCGTGGGTGGGCTTGGGCTCGAACATCAGCGGTCCGAAATCGAAGAACTCGCCGTGGTGCTCCACCACGTCCTCGCTCCACAGCCGTCGGCAGACCTCGATCGACTCATCCACCCGCCGCCCCCGAGTGGCGAAGTCGAGGCCTACAGCCTCCCACTCGGCCTGCAGCCAACTGGCGCCGATGCCGAACTCCAGCCGCCCGCTGGATACGACATCCAGGGTCGCCACTGCTCTGGCCACGATGAAGGGATGGCGCAGACCGATGTTGTAGACCTGCGTGCCAAAGTGGATCTGTTCGGTCTGGCCGGCCAGAAAGCTCAGGTAGGCGAAGACGTCAAAGACCGGCACGTCCGCCGGGATGGGCGGGTGCTCTGCTCCGGCGTGCGGGCTGCCCGCCATCGCTACCGGGATGACTAGATGCTCGGGTATCCAAACCGACTCGTAGCCGAGATGGTCTGCTTCCCGGGTCAACTCGGCCCACAGGCTGGGGCGGAGCACGCCCAGCGAGATCCCGATCTTCACGGTGCCAGCTCCGGGACCCGACGGACCGATGACCACACTGGTGGCACCGGAATCGCTGCTGCCGCTACTGCAGTCGTGTTTGCCATGTGACTGGGCACCTTAGTTCTTCTTCATCGGAATTGGGGTATGTGAACGAGGGCCTCGGTGGCCGACACCAGACCCTTCTGCGGCAGGACCGGCACCTTACGTATTGGCAATGAACGGGACGTGTGAGTATCCGGCGACGTTGGACATCTGCACGCGCTGGAGACCGCTCGCGCCTGTGCAGCTGAGATCGCCGATGTTGATCCGCCGGTGATGCGTCAGGCGTAGCGCACGTCCAACATCACCACGGACATCTTGGTATGCACTACATTTCGGGCGGGATGGCCGAACTTATGGACACGGAGCAACCGCTGGCTATGCGCATCGCCACCCACGGCTCGCCATGACCAGCGCTCGGGCGACATCGAGACAGCTGCACTCGCCGAAAATGGCCGAGCTCGTCGCAGCCGATGTCCGGCGGCGCATCGTGGTCGGCGAACTCACGGTGGACGACACGCTTCCCCCAGAGCCGGACTTGATGAGCGAGTACGGAGTGTCACGGGGGGTCCTTCGCGAGGCGTTGCGCATCCTCGAGAGTGAGTCCTTGATCGAGCTTCGTCGCGGCTCACGCCTCGGAGCCAGCGTTCGTGCCCCCCAAGCCCGCGTCGCCGCGCAGTACTTCGGGTTGTTGCTCCAATGGCGTGGTACCACGTTGCGGGACGTCATATATTCCCGGGCGATTCTGGAACCGGGCGCGGTGCGGGAGATCACGTCATACCGGAAACGAGCCCCACTTGTCGGAGAGCTCTCGAAGTGCGTGGAGCACGTTGCCCCCGCGGTCAACGACTTCTCGCGGTTCGGTGAGTTGGCATGGGGCTTCAGCAAACTGCTCGTTCAACTCGCCGGCAACCAGACGCTCACTTTGCAGCACGAGATGATCGAAGAGGTCATCAATGCTCACGTCGCAAGGGTCGAAGCAACGTTCCACGAAGCCCCCGCACGGGGCGTGAAGGCGAACACCCTTACCCTTCGAGCGATGGAGCGCGTTATCGCGCTCGTGGATGGCGGTGACGAGCGAATCGCCGAGGACTACTGGCACCGCCACATCGTCGCCGCCGGGGCCATGCTGCAAAAGGGCATAGATGAGACAGCCCGCATCGACCTCTTTGGTTGAGGTCGGCGCAGACTCCGGGCTCACCTAGGGTACCAGGTGTCCTAGTGTCTGTAGTACGCTGAGACAAGCGGTTCGGTTTAGATTCGAAGCAGGCGGTAACGAAAGAGAGGCGAGCACTATGCGCATGGAAGACATGGTCCTGGTCAGCATCGATGACCACATGATCGAGCCGCCCGATATGTACAAGAACCACGTCCCGGCCAAGTGGGCTGACGAGGCCCCCAAGGTGGTCCGTAGCGAGTACGGGGTCGACGAGTGGGTATTCCAAGGCGAGCGGACTGCGACGCCGTTCGGCATGGCCGCCACAGTCGGGTGGCCCCGGGAGGAATGGGGATTCAACCCCGGTGCCTACACCGAGCTTCGCCCGGGCTGCTTCGACGTCCACGAGCGGGTCCGAGACATGAACGCCAACGGGGTACTGGCATCGATGTGCTTCCCCACCATGGCCGGCTTCAACGCCAGGACCTTCCATGAGGCGCACGACAAGGAGCTCGCCCTCGTGATGCTGCAGGCATACAACGACTGGGCCATCGACGAGTGGTGTGGCACCTACCCTGGCCGGTTCATCCCGCTCGGCATCGTCCCGATGTGGGACGTCGATCTCGCCGTGAAGGAGGTCCATCGCATCGCCAAGTTGGGCTGCCGGTCCGTCAGTTTCCTCGAAGCACCTCATGCCCAGGGGTTCCCGAGCTTCTTGTCCGGCCACTGGGACCCTATGCTCAAAGCGCTCTGTGAGGAGAACATGGTCCTCTCGCTCCACATCGGCGCCGGGTTCGACCTGATCAAGAAGGCCCCCGAAGCGCCGATCGACCACCTGATCATCCTCTCGTGCCAGATCTCCGCACTTGTCGCCCAGGACCTGTTGTTCGGCCCCACCTTGCGCCGCTTCCCTGACCTCAAGGTCGCCCTCTCCGAGGGTGGAATCGGCTGGATCCCCTTCTATCTGGACCGTGCCGATCGCCACTTCGAGAACCAGGCTTGGCTCGAGAACGATTTCGGGGGGAAGAAGCCCTCGGACGTGTTCCGCGACCACATCCTGGCCTGTTACATCACCGACCCGTCCGGGCTGGAGCTTCGCCACCGAATCGGCATCGACATCATTGCCTGGGAGTGCGACTACCCACACACGGACACGACGTGGCCACAATCCCCCGAATTCGCCTGGAAGGAGTTCGAGGAGGCGGGATGCAGTGACTCGGACATCCAAAAGATCACCTGGGAGAACTCGTGCCGGTTCTTTGATTGGGATCCGTTCAAGCACACGCCGAAGGACCAGGCCACCGTGGCCGCCTTGCGGTCCCTGGCCAAGGACGTGGATACCACCCGCATGGGCCGGGATCAGTGGAAGGAGCGTAACGAGGGCGCCGGCATCGGCCTCTTCTAGCCAGGTAGTTCGATGTCGGCATCCGGCGCTTCGCCGAGCAGGTTCTGCCCCACATCCAAGAACACCCGGTGACCGATGCGGCCACCGAGCCCGCACCGCGTCAAGGCAATGGCCCGCCGAGGGGCGGCGTCGAACCGGGCGGCTTCGCCTGGGGTGGGTCGGCAGCCAACGACCCGGCCGGTTCCGAGTGGAGGAGGCTCCGGCGTTGCAGGGTGAAGAGGAGGGCGAACGAAGGCCCGACCAGCAGGATGGCGACGACGAATAGGACCACAATTGCTTGCAGCGTGGCGTTCGGAGCGCCCGCATTGCCCAACGTCACTCCGGTGCCGGGCAGGAGCACCGGGTACTGGGCCACGCCCCATCCCCAGATGACCGCAGCCACTCCGAGCGCGGCGATGACCCGTATGCCCCTGCGGCGGTTGGCGGCGAGCAGCGCGAAGACGGCCACACCACACAGGCCGGCCAGGATCACCAGAGGAAGCGCCCTCCCGGTGAGCCGACCGTAGAGCACAGGGTTCGAGCTGTTGAGCTCGGCCAGGGTGGCCAACGACAGCGCCCCGGCCACGAGGGCGGCACCCTGAGCGCGCCGGGCGAAATAGGTCTGGAGCGATCGTTCGGAGCGACGCGCCGCCTCCCCGGTCAGGTAGACGGCCGCCAGGTAGCCGCAGGCGCTGACGAACAAGAATCCAATGAGGATCGATGTCGGGCTGGTCCACGCGCTGAGGCTGGCCTGACTCGCCTGGGCAGGGATGGCGCCGGTGGCGATGGCGCCGATCACGGTGCCCATGAAGAACGGGGTAACCAGCGACGAGAAGGCGAAGGTGGCCCCGGCGGCGCGCTCCAGACCGAGTCGTGAGATCTCTTTGCGGAAGGCGAAGCCCGAGCCTCGCAGGACGATCCCGGCCAGCGCGAGCCAGAGGGGCAACGCGGCCACGGTCATGACCGAGGAGAAGGCATGCGGGAACGCGGTCCAGAAGATGACCAGATCGAAGACCAGCCACACGTGGTTCGCCTCCCACACCGGTGTGATGGATTCGTCGATTAGCTGGCGCGGCGCCCGCCCTCGCTGGTCGCCCCCGGCCAGAAGGTCCCACAGGCCACCACCGAAATCGGCGCCGCCCAGTACGGCGTACAGGGTCACGGAGGCGAGCAGAATGGCTCCCACGGTCGCCGCCGCCATCACATTCCTACCTGACCCACGAGACGATCCTGTGGTCCGTAAGGAACGGCGACCTCCTCGAGATCACTGCGTCGCCACCGTCGCGACAGCATTCGCAAGATGAGGATGGTCGCCGTCCCCAGCAGTGCGTACAGCACGATGACGATGCTCAGGCTCGTGATGACGCCGCCGTTGGTTGTGGTCGCGGCGGCGGTGGTCTGGAGCCGGTAGACCACCCAAGGCTGCCGGCCAACCTCTGTGACCACCCAGCCGCTCTCCATGGCCAGGATGGCGGCGAGGCCGCTGACCGAGCCGGCCATCCAGAACAGCCGTTGCAATGGCAGGCGGCGGTGACGCCACCACACATAGGCCGCCCACAGCCCGGCCAACAGGAGCAACGTCCCAAGCCCCACCATGGCGTCGAAGCACAGGTGGATGAGCCAGGGGACGGGCGGGCGGTCTGCTGCAGGGACAGTGTCCCAGCCGATGACCTTCGTACCGGGACCGAAGCCGACCAAAAATGAGTCCAGGTACGGGATCTTCAGCCCCCCATAGATGTTCCCGCCGGAGAGGGCCCCGCCGATCCACTCCGGTACGTTCCGCGATGTGTGGGCGACGTACTCCATCGAGGCGAACTTCACCGGCTGGTCCTGGGCTATGGCGCGGGCCGCCGTATCGCCGACGAAGATTTGGAACGGAGTGAGCACCGCGGCCGGAACAAAGCCGAGTGCGAAGCCGGTGTAGTGGTAGCGATCACGCCGGCCACGCAGGATGCCGGCGGCGTAGACCCCGGCGACGAGAAATCCAGTGACCATGTAAGCGGCGAGAATCATGTGCGGCATCTCGTAGGGAGCTGCGTGGTTGAAAAACACTTGCCAGGGGTTGACTGACGTGATCTGCCCACCGCGCTCGGTGAAACCACCGGGTTGGTTCATCCACGAGTTGACCGCGACCACCGACATGGCACCGAAGATTCCGCTTAGGGCGATTGGAATTCCCGTTGCAAAATGAGTCCAACCGGACAGGCGTCGCCACCCGTAGAGATAGATGGCGGTAAAGATCGCCTCTAGGAAGAAGAATAGGCCCTCGATACCGAACGGCAGTCCGAGAACGGCCCCGTAGCGCTGCATCAGCCCCGGCCACAACAGGCCCATCTCGAACGAGAGGACTGTGCCCGTTACCGCCCCGACGGCGACGAGCACGGCCATGGCCACCGACCAGCGCCGAGCGAGCCTCATGGCCGTTTCGTCGCGTCGCCGCAACCCGATGAACTCGGCCAGGAGCACGATGGTGGGCAAGGCGATCCCGAGGCAGGCCAAAATGATGTGGAACCCGAGGGTGGTCGCCATCTGGGCGCGTGCGGGCACCACCTCGCTGCTGACCTGAGCAGCAGCGAGCAGCGTCACGTCGCCTGCGCCCTCACGTCCTCACGATACGCCGCGCCGAGCGGTGATGGAAGAGGCCCGGCCGAGCTACCAGGTGCCGCGGGAGAGGCCCTCCACCGTGATGGTCTGCTTCTTGTTCTGCGAGAGCACGTAGCGCTGCGACTCGTGCAGATGCTGCGCCGCCAGATGTCGGGCCCGGACGGCATCGCCGTCCTCAATCGCCTCGGTGATCTTCACATGCGTCCGCAGGACGGCGTCGCGAGCCGGTGCCTTGGGGTAGTCACCGTGGGCATTAGTAGCCTCGGCCCAGTTGGTCTCGTGGTTGGACCAGAGCGTCTCGAGCGACCCGGCCACCAGCGCCATGGTCGCGTTCCCGCACCCCTGGACGATTGCGTCGTGAAACCGTCGGGCCAGTCGGGTGAATGTTGGGCCGTCGTCGATCTTCT
Organism: Acidimicrobiales bacterium; assembly: GCA_036521415.1. GTDB lineage: Bacteria > Actinomycetota > Acidimicrobiia > Acidimicrobiales > RAAP-2 > DASXMT01. Next base: position 7,985 of record DATDHU010000136.1, on the reverse strand, counting down.
CGCGTAGCTCCTGGTTGAGACCCACAAGATTCGCCACCAGCTTCTCCCGGCCACTAAACGCCGCTGCCTCTGCGGCACAGGCCGGCTCGAACTCGGACAGGGCCACGGCCAGGTCGTCCAACGGGACCTGCCCGGCCTGGAGCACCATCCCGAGCATGTAGGCCGCCATCTTGGCCTTGGGGGTGTGGACGACCGCACCACCGATGTTCCCGCGACGAACCGATATCAGGCCCTCGGTCTCGAGGATTCGCATTGACTCGCGGATGGACGGCTTGCTCACCGGGAACTCGACGAGGAGGTCGTCGACCTTGGGCAGCACGTCCCCATCGTTGAGCTCGCCGTCGAGGATCCGTCGCCGGAGGGTATCGGCAATCATCTCGGCGACCCTCGGCTGACTGAGTTGTCGCCGGTACTGCACGCCGTCGCCCTCGTTCACAACGCTCGGAGTCACCGCCGCAATCCTACACAGGCGAGCTCAATGGTCAGGAACTTTTAGCTCATGGTCCCGGCACAATGGTAGATCTTTGACCCAGCTGGGTCAGGAACGCCATGTGCCTTCCGCTCAATCGGCGATACCGATCTCGGATCCGACGTACTGCTCGAAGATCTCGTCACGGCGCAGTGAGCCCAAAGACGAGATCGGACATTCACCTACGACCACCCTGCTGGCAATTCCCCTTCAACCCGAAGGCAAAGAGGAAGCCTGACACGAGGGCACCTGACGCGGCACCCGCCCAGTGCTGACGTGTTCCGTAAACAGATCGAACCATTCCTCGACGCCGAGGCGATCGGGCAGCAAGCCCAACCGACCCAGGAGGTTATGGACCCCTTGAAGGTAGAGGCCGGTCATGGTCGATCGGACGGGCCTTCCGGCGTCAAGAATGTAGAGCGGCGAACACGGAATCGCCAGCCCTCGGAGGTACGGACGAGCTGGTCGTCGTACCATCCGATCCGGGACTCGCGGGTTACCTGGTCGACAAAGAGAAAACTCTGCTCCACGTCGGCTTCATCTCCGTCGATCTCGATCAACGGTGCCGAGGTCAGATGGAGTCCGGGTGGGGCGGTCTCGGCCATACGCAGCAGTCCGTCCGGTCCGTCGAAACTTCTGCCGTACACTTCGAATCGACCATCCGACGTGAACAGCTCTACCCAACCGACATGGTCGGAGCGATCGAGTCGGTTGCCGTACTTGGCCAACAACACCTGGATGTCGGCAAGGTCGCGATCGGGGCTGCTCATAGTTCCATCCTCCCTGCGGGTTACCAGACACGGGCGAGTTCCTCAGGTGAGAACTGATCGTTTGGTTCGGCAATCAGGGTGGTCACCGGGCTCTGCACTCCCCAGGCTGAGACCGAGCTGGTCTCGCCATGGCTCACTTCTTCGCGAACATACGATCGAGGATCTTGCGGTGCTCTGGGCTGGCGCCTCTGCCGTTGCCGGTGAGGACCACGGACCGGCAGGCCTCATCCTCGGCGATCTCTTCCCAGATGGTGGCCAGTCGCGCGTGTAGAACGGCGTCTGCCGCGTTCAGTGCCTCCGGCCGATTCCGGCGAAGAATGCGAACCCGGGCCGTCTGCCTCCACGACAATGGGTTCGACAGTCCTACCGTTGGTTCGGTGTTCTTTCACGGTGGTGACTGTAGTAACCATTGATGTTGATGTCGATATAGTTACCTACCTCCGAGCGTGCCTGATGGAGACTGCGATGTCGAATAGTGCCTCGGCGCCCGAGTTGCTTACCGGTGGTTTTGTGTTCGCAGAAGGACCGCGCTGGCACGAAGACAAGCTGTGGCTCTCGGACATGCATGGCGAATCCGTCTGGACCGTCGAGTTATCTGGACAGCGAGAGCTCGTCGTGGATCTGCCCGGTCGTCGGCCATCGGGGCTGGGATTCCTTCCCAATGGCGACCTGCTCATCGTGTCCATGCTCGAGCGGCAGCTACTGCGTTGGAACGGGTCCGAGCTCGGCGTTCATGCCGACGTGAGTGCTCTCATCCCCTCGGGCTGCAATGACATGGTGGTGGACGGCGATGGACGTGCCTACGTGGGCTCGTTCCCTCCCCCATCGTCTCCCGAGGGGCAGATCGTCCTTGTCGAGCCGGACGGTACGGCCCGGTTGGCAGCGGACGACGTTGTCTTTCCGAACGGAACCGTCATTACTCCGGACGGCACGAAGCTGATCGTGGCTGAATCGCTCGGCCGGCGCTTGACGGAATTCGCTCTATCAGCTGACGGATCACTGACTGATCGCAGGATGTACGCCGATTGTCCCGGACGAGGACCGGACGGGATCTGCCTGGATGAGGAAGGGGCGATCTGGGCAGCGATGCCGTTGGCCCGCCAGTTCCAACGGATCCTTCCCGGCGGTGCCATTGCCAACTCGATCACGGTTGACGAACGGATGGCGATTGCCTGCGCCCTGGGGGGACCCGATAGGACGACGTTGTTCCTCCTGACCGCCAACGATCATGCACCGGAGGCACTGCGCGGGACCCGCGATAGCCAGATTCATATCATGACCGTTCCAGTAGCCGGCGCCGGTCTTCCGTGACCCGGACCCTGGACCTCCCGCGGCCTTGGATGCCGATGGCCCAGATGCGATACGCCAGTTCGGCCAGTGGCACCCCGTTCCCCTCATGCCGTTCGTGCTGGCTGAAAGGTGCCCAGGGTGTCAATTGGGCTTGGCCCTCGGCGAGGCTACGTGGATCGGCGAACGACGCCGACGTCGGCAGCCGAGGAGGACGGGGCGGCACCCGCGTGGTCCTGCAACGCCGGCACGACCTCAGCGAACAGGCGGTCGAGAACCGGTCGCTGGTCGGCGCCTCCCGTGGCCGGGAGGAACACGAAATGGCGAGCACCGGCGTCGTAGAAGTCGCGGAGCTTGCCCGTCACCTCGCCAGCCGTGCCGGCGGCAGCGACTCTATCGATCATGGCTCTGAAGTCTTGGTTGTAGGTGCCCCCCATCATTCGGGCCGCCTGCTCTCGGGCGGCTTCGCCGTCCGGGTTGATGTTGAGAAATACCCAGATGCACCACTCGAACCCGGTCAGGTCTCGTCCTGCTTCACCGGCGACACGTTGGATCGTGCTCACCGACTCGGCGTACCGCGGGGGCGAATACATGTAGGGGAACCAGCCGTCGCCAAGGAGCGCGGCGCGGCGCATCGCTGGGTCTTTCCGCCCGGCCACCACGATCGGTGGCCCACCCCGCTGCACTGGAGCCGGGTGGATCTTGACGTCCTGCATCGTGTAATAGCGACCGACGTGGGTGACCTCGGTGGCCGTCCACAACTGACGAAGAAGTGGAATGATCTCATTCGTTCGCCGTCCCCGCTCCTCTATTGGGACCTCGACAGCGCGGAACTCTTGCGGGTACTCGCCGCCGATCCCGACACCGAGCACCACCCGTCCACCGGTGACGCGGTCAAGGTCGGCGATCTGCTTGGCCACCAATGCCGGCGGATACAGCGGGAGGAGAAGAATTGAGCTGCCTACAGTGACGCGCTCCGTGACCGTCGCTAGTCGCGTGAGGCCGATCATGGCTTCCGGACTCGGGTTGCGCGACGAGATGTGACCGCCGACCCACAGAGAATCGACTGGCCGGCCCTCGAGCTCCTGCGCTTCTCGGGCACCGCCACCGGCGACGACGCCGATCCGGACGTCAGTGTTGGACCCGGTCAACGGAGCACCTCCTCGAGTCCTCCTGCTCACAAGGAGACAGAGCGAGCGTGGCGTCGAGCACGTCGAGGTTGTCTTGGCCCATCAGTGGACCAGGACGAATCTGGACAGAGAGCTCGGAGAACAGCCATGGCTGCCGCATCACGCGGGTGCGGCCCATTTCTAGGCGCTCGATCTCCACGCACAACCGCGTGCGGCGAGATGCAGATCGCCGGCCAAGGTCTTCTTCGTCATAACAGCCATGAAGGATCCCCGGCCGACTGAGCAGGCCGGACGCCGCCAGCGACGCCCGGTTGGTCGCCTCCATCGCCACCGCGATGGTGCCGGCATCTCAAGTCTGTACGGCTGTCAGCCACGCTCATCCTGAAATCGTAAAGCGCGGCGGAATCGCAGGCGTGAACCGAAAGAGCCTCTCGGCGTTGCCCCGTTGGATCTTGTACTGCGTGTCTGTCGGCAGATCGGCAAGAAGCTTCTTGGCCACGCTGATGCAGTCCGGCCAGGTCGTGTCGCTGTGCGGATAGTCGGTCTCCACCATCACGTTGTCCTCCCCGATGATGTCCAGGCACCGCAAACCGGAAGTCTCCTCAATGAAACAGCCATAGATGTGCTCGCGGATTGTCGAGCGCACATCGAGCCGATCGAGATCGGCCATGACCTGCTTCGTCTCGACCGCGTTGTCGTAGAAGGCAGTTGATGTCCTCTTCGCCCAATGCCGCTGCTTGTCGATCACCTGCTCGGCTCGCTCGATGAAATACGGCATCCAGCCGATGTTCCCCTCCGAGAGGGCAATCTTCAGTCCGGGCATGCGCTCGAAGTAGTCGCTGAACAGCCAGGCCAACATGGTCCCGGCCGCCCGGACTGCACCGAAGGTCAGATTGGCGAGACCGGGCGCGTCCGAAGAGATGACCGGCATGGTGGACGATGAACCCACGTGCATGCACACCACACTCCCAGTGTCCTGGGCGGCGGCCATGACCGGGTCCCAGTACCGATTCGGGTCGTGTATCGTCGGAAGCCCCAGCGGCTCGGGATTCTCGGAGAACGCGAAAGCAGTGGCACCCTTGCCGGCGCACCGCTCGATCTCCCTGGCCGCGGCAGGCGGGTCCCACAGGGGAATGATGATCAGAGGTATGAATCGTCCGGCAACCGCCCCGCACCATTCATCGATCATCCAGTCGTTGTAGGCCTGGATGCAGAGCATGGCCAGAACCTTGTCCTTGGCCTCCCAGAAGATCTGGCCACAGAAGCGCGGAAACGAAGGGAAGCACAAGGAACCGAGAATTCCGGCTCGGTCCATGTCCTTCACCCGAGCGACCGGGTCATAGGCGCCGGGATGCATCTCCGAATACGGCACCGGTTCAGGTGAGAAGTCCTCTTTGCGCTTTCCGACCGTCACCGAAAGCCCCGAGGTCGGCACTTTCTTGTCTTCGTATGCCCACGAGTCGTCATTCAGGAGTCGGGGACCGATCTCGCGGTATTTCGCCGGAAGCCGGTCAACCCATACGCTCGGAGGCTCGATGACATGGTCATCGACCGACACCAACCAATCGAGCTCCGGTGCATCGTTATCCAAGGCCCCTCCCCTTTCCGTGACTCCAAGTATGTATCCAAACACCTCAGCCCGGCACGAGGTGCTGTCCTTCGTCGAGCTTGGCTGTGCGCTGCCTGCCTAGACGGCCCGGGTGACACCAGGAGAGCGGGCAGCGCAGAGCGTACTGCCCAGAAGGCGGGTGTTGGGCCGGTCGAGGAAGACGTGGGGGCTCGGACCCGCCCGGCATCCGGCCGGTCACTGGGTTTCGTCAGCACCGCGCAGAGTGCCGATGTCGCAAAGGTCCATGGGCCTTAGACCCACCAGGCGCCGGGACTGCCTGGCCGGCTCGAGCCCGCCTCGCGCTGAGGTCGAAAACAGCCATGTGGATCCCTTCATCCTACGATCTGTTCAAACGCTCACCGTGCGAGGAAGAATCCACCTAGCACGAGCAATTATTTACGCGACGCCGAGGTGTCGCAGTAGCTTAGTATGACATCGATATCGACATTGTTAGGGATCCGATTTGTGAGACCTGCTGGATGGAGGGTGGAGACGTGAGGCGTACTGGGGCCGTTCTCTGGGGAGTCGGCGAAGAGTGGTCTGTCGAGGAGATCGAGGTTCTGCCTTGGCAGGACCGGTTCCTCTTCTCTCCTGGCCTGCGGATCGGGGGCGGTACCGACGAGATTCAACGCAACATCATCGCCGAGCGTGGACTCGGCCTTCCCCGCCAACCGAAAGCTCTGGAGACTTCCGAATGACCGCAGCAGAACTACTCCTGCAACACCGCGAGCGCGATGCGATCGGGCTGTATTTCGAGGATGGGACAGTGACATATCGGGAGTGGATCGACCAATCGCTCCGGCGCGCCGCCGTGTGGCACTCCATTCGAGACACCGACCAGCCGCCCCACATCGGAGTACTCCTCGACAACACCCCTGACTTCCTGTATTGGTTGGGTGCCGCAGCCATCTCGGGAGCAGTGATCGTGGGCATCAACTCCACCTACCGTGGCGACGAGCTGCTCCGACTGATCGATCACTCCGATTGCCAGGCCATGGTGACATCCAACGTCTACGGCGGACTGCTCGAGGAAGCCGGGTTCGCCATGGACCGGCGACGCGTGCTCCGCACCGACTCGGACGAATACCGGTCATTGCTGGCCAGTGCCGACGGATCGGGTGCCGTCGTTGCCTCCCCGCAAGATGACGACCTCTTCCTTCTCATTTTCACCTCGGGCTCTACCAGCTTTCCCAAGGCCGTGCGGTGCACCCATGGACGTTTCGCCCGAACCGGCGGCCACGTGGCAACGGTCGCCGCCCTCAGCGACGGGGACGGCGTGTACTCCCCGCTCCCCTTCTTCCATTCGAGCTCCCTGTTCACCGGGCTGGCGTCGGCATTGTCCTCGGGCGTTCCCATAGGGACGCGATCGAAGTTCTCTGCGTCGAGGACGATGGGTGACATCCGGCGCATGGGGGCATCTCTCCTCACCTACACGGGGAAGGTGCTGAACTACATCCTGGCCGTTCCCGAGGCGGAAGACGACGCCCATAGTCCCTTGCGGCTTGCCCTTGGGAACGAGGCCTCATTCAACGACATTCGCTCCTTCGCCCACCGATTCGATTGCCAAGTCCGCGACAGCTATGGCTCCACCGAAGGTGTGATCATCATCCGCCGTGATGCCTCGATGCCCGAAGGTGCACTCGGGACCGCCGACGATCACATCGTGGTACTTGATCCGGACACCGAAGCGGAGTGCCCGCCAGTCGAACGAGGCACTGACGGAACAATTCTCAATGCTTCGAAGGCCACCGGTGAGATCGTCAATCTGACCCCTGGCCAGGGATTCGAGGGTTACTACCAGAACGATGAGGCAACGAATGAACGTTTCCGTGAAGGTCGCTACTGGTCCGGCGATCTCGCCTACCGTGATGCTGACGGTTGGTTCTACTTCGCCGGCCGATCCAATGAATGGCTCAGGGTGGACGGCGAGAACTTCTCGGCCGGAGTGGTCGAATCAATCATCGGCCGGTTCGAGGCCGCTCGCACTGCGGTGATCTACGCCGTGCCTGATGCGCCGGTCGGAGATCTGGTCATGGCGGCGCTCGAACTCGACAATCCCCATTCGTTCGATATCGAGACATTTGAGAGCTTTCTAGCCAGTCAGCCCGACCTAGGCCCGAAATGGGTGCCGGCCTTCGTCCGCTTGAGCCCGGAGCTGCCCAAACTGGCCAGCTTCAAAGTGGACAAGACCCAGCTGCGTAGTGAGGCGTGGCTCGTCGATCCTGTGTACTGGAGACCCGGACGGGGCCAACCCCTCCGTTTGCTGACCTCTTCCGACCGAAGGAGGTTGAGCGGTCGTCTCGCCTAGCTCTGGTCGTGTACTCAAGGAGTCCGGAGCCGGTTGGACGGTTCGCGACAAGGTTGGAGGGACGGCCTGCATACGTCGGACATCGGGACGTCTGACTCGGCCAACTGGGTGACGCTGACAACGACATCGGAGCGAAGAGGGCCCGCTGGCGTTCTGCGGAGAGGATGGGAGTGACGGCCATGGAGACCGCTGATGGAGAGCCGGAGGGCCCGAACCGAGGGATCGTCTTCTTCGCTAAGGAGGATGCGGTGTCTCTCGATGAGTCGAGGATGATGGCGCCGGCCAGGATCGATCCGGTCGTCTACAAGCACCTCGATCTGACCCCCATTGCCGCGGGAACCCGCACAATGGCACTCTTCCAGGGCGACGGGCCAGACGGCTTCAGTCTGGTCACCGCCACCATGAAGCCCGG
>DATDHU010000135.1:0-25767 GCA_036521415.1 Acidimicrobiales bacterium | reverse complement strand
TGTCCCGCAGGTGTCCGCACCGCAGCGTACCAGCGGCCCCTCCCCGGGAGCACAGCTGTGCTCGCAGAGGGGTCCTGTGGATAGGATGACCAACCGTGAAGATCGTCATCGATGCGGACCGCTGCACCGGTCATGGCCGCTCTCCGGTAGCCACTTGACCGCGGCGACGAGGACCGAGAGCCCGCCACCGTCACCGCTCGACCCGGTCTCCGAGTTCCGAGCCGAGCTCGTCTCCTGGCTGGCCGAGCATCTGACCGTCACCGTGGTCGAAGCCGGGCGGGCCGGCATGGATGTCGGCGACAACTTCGAGATCCTGCGCGACTGGAACCGGACTCTGGCCGACTCCGGCTGGGCTGCCGTGGCCTGGCCCCGCCAGTACGGGGGCGGGGAGGCCGACATAGCCGAGCAGTTGGCCTGGTTCGAGGAGATGTCGGCCGCCCAGGCCCCCGGGGTGGTCAACGTCATCGGGGTCTCCAATATCGCCCCGGCCATCATGGCCGTCGGGACCGACGAGCAGCGGACACGGTTCCTCGCTCCGATGCTGCGGGGGGACGAAATCTGGTGCCAGGGCATGTCCGAGCCCGATGCCGGTTCCGACCTGGCGTCGCTACGCACCGCCGCTCGGCTCGACGGGGAAACCTTCGTGGTGAACGGCCAAAAGACCTGGAACAGCCTGGGCCGGCACGCCGACTGGTGCCAGCTCTACGTCCGCACCGATCCCGAGGCCCCCAAGCACAAGGGCATCAGCTGCCTCCTGGTCGACATGAACACACCGGGCGTCGAGGTTCGACCCCTGCTCACCATGGCCGGTGAGCTGACCTTCTCCGAATTGTTCTTCACCGACGTGGAGGTCCCTCGGGCCAACCTGCTCGGTCCGATCAACGAGGGGTGGCGGGTGGCGATGACCACCCTCAGCCACGAACGGGCCGGGGTCGCCCGGCTGCACCTGTCCCTGAGCGAGCGACTGGACAAGCTCATGGCCGATGCCAAGGGTCGACCCGCCCTCGCCGATCCCGTCATCCGGGACCGACTGATGGCTCTCTACACCCGGATCGCCTGCATGCGCTGGACGACGACCCGTGAGCTCGAGGCCGTCGGCCGGGGGCGCCAGCCCTCCCCGGCCATGGGGAGCATTGCCAAGCTGATGTGGTCACTCACTGACCAGACCCTCTCCGAACTGGCTGTCGACCTGCTCGGGCTCGAGGCGCTGAGCGGCCCGTGGGCCAAGAACCTGGCTTCATCCCGCCAGGCCACCATCGCCGGCGGCACGACCGAGATCAACCGCAACATCCTGGCCGAGCATGGCCTCGGTCTGCCTCGTTAGGGGAACGCGTGGCGAGGGCCCAGCCGGGCCGGTTCGGGGCCCTGGAGGTCCCGGGCCTCAGCTCCCCAACGGAGGCAGGCCGCCAGCGTAGGTCTTGGTCTCCGTGTACTGCTCGAAGCCCTCGATGCCGTTCTGGCGCCCGATCCCACTGGCCTTGTAGCCGCCAAAGGGAGCGTCGGGGCCGTACCAGACGCCGCCGTTGATGCCGGCCGTGCCGGCCCGGACCCGCCGGGCAACGGCCATGGCCCGATCTTCTGACGCCGAGGTGACCCCGACGCCCAGGCCGTACTGGTTCTCATTGGCCAGCCGGACGGCATCGTCGTCGTCGTCGAAGGGCACGACGACCAGCACCGGCCCGAAGATCTCCTCACGCGCAATGGACATCGAGTTGTCGACGTCGGCGAAGAGGGTCGGCTCGACGTAGAACCCCTTGTCGAATTGGGCCGGCCGGCCACCGCCGACCACCACCCTCGCCCCCTCGGCCTTCCCCTTTTCGATGTAGCTGAGGACCCGTTCGCGCTGCAGGGCGCTGATCTGGGGTCCCTGGAAGTTGCCGGGGTCGGTCGGGTCGCCGTAGGGGACGTTGCGGAACCCCTCCTCCATGATCGAGATGCCCTCCTCGTAACGCGAGCGAGGCAGCAGCATCCTCGTGAGCATGACGCAGCCCTGGCCGCCGTGGGTGCAGATGGTCCAGGCCATGGACAGCTTTGCCTGGAAGTCGGCGTCGTCCAGGATGATGTCGGCCGACTTGCCCCCCAGCTCGAGGAAGAGCCGCTTGAGGGTCGCCGCGCCCTGTTCCATGATGCGGCGGCCGACCGCAGTCGAGCCGGTAAAGGAGATCAGGTCCACTCGGGGGTCGGTGACCAGGTCCTCGGCCACTGCGTTGTCCGACGTGGTCACCACTTGCAGCACGCCTGGGGGGAAGTCGGTCTGCTCGGCCACGAGGCGGCCGATGCGCGTGGCGTTCCACGGGGTGTTAGGAGCAGCCTTCAAGATGACGGTGTTCCCGGTGGCCAGGCCCTGGCCCAGCTTGTTGATGGACACTTCGAACGGGTAGTTCCACGGGACGATGGCGCCCACGACGCCGACGGGCTCCTTGGCCACCTTGCGCCAGCTCCGGGTGCCGAAGGCGGTCCCCTCGGGGAGGTCCCGCTCCCACTGGAACCGGTCGATGAAGTCGGCCGGCCAGGTCAGCCCCTCGGAGAGCGGGGCATCGAGCTGGGGGCCGTAGGTCAACAGCACGGGTGCCCCCACCTCGGCCACGAGCTCGGCCCGTAGCAACTCCTGCTCGTTGACCAACGCCGCATGGAGCTGGCGGAGGCAATGCTGACGGAGCTCCTTGTCCGTGGCCCACGCCGACTCGTCGAAAGCCCGGCGGGCTGCGGCGATGGCTTCGTCCATGTCCTCGTGTCCGGCGTCGGCCACCTGGCCCAGGACCACTTCGGTCGCCGGGTTGATGTTGTCGAACACCTTGCCCGACTTCGCCTCGACGAGCTTGCCGTCGATCTGCATCCGTTGCTCGCCCTTCACGGCCGTCGCGCTCTCACTGGCTGCCATGGCTCTGCCTCCCCTTGTCGGACGTTCTTCCGGTGCCCAGCCCCCATGACCCGCTTCGACAACTGCTCCCGATCGGGAGAAGCGCCCGCGGACCCGGCCGCTCGACGCGGTCGGCCTCCCGAAGCGAGAGAACGAGGCTTCTCGCCATGCTACCGGGCAGCGCTGATGGCGCACAATCGTGTGGTCGAAGCACCCCGGTTGCTCTGGCGCCGGGCGTCTTCGTGTACGGTTCCCAACTCATTGGCTCGGTGAATGCCGGCAGCTGTCGCCGCGGGTCGGCGTCGGGCGCAAGGAGGGTGAGGTCCATGGAGTTGAAGGCTGGGGTACAGCTGCGGAGCGCGGTGAGCACCACGGAGGTCGTGGTCGTCCGTGCACCCAAGGAGCCGGTGACGCTGACCTGCGGGGAAGCACCCATGCTGGGTCGCGACGAGGAATCACCTGGGGGCGAGGTCCCGGCCGCCGACGAGGGCTCAGCCCTCCTGGGCAAGCGCTACGTGGACGAGACCTCCGACATCGAGGTCCTCTGCACCAAGCCGGGCGACGGCACCCTTGCCGTCGAGGGCCGGACACTCGAGCTGAAGAGCGCCAAGCCACTGCCCTCGTCGGACTGAGCCCGGTCGGACCGAGCCCGTTCGGACGGGCTACTGCCCGTCCCCGTCCTTGACCGTTTGCGACTGCTTCTCGGCCACTTGGCGTGGGAGCCGCCCGCCTCGCTTGGCCATGAATTCCCGTACGTCGGTGGCGCCGCTGGCGATCGTGGTGAAGTCCGCCGTGTTCTGCAGGTGGACCCGCATGCCCATCGTCTCCCACGCCCGCTTGACCCCCGCTTTGACCGTCATGATGGTGGTCAAGGGCATCTGGGCGATGGTCGAAGCCATCTCCTCGACCGTCGACTCGAGGTCCACTCGTTTGACGACCTCGTTGACCAACCCCCATTCCCTGGCCTGCTCGGCCGACAACGTCGGGGCCAGGTAGAGGTACTGATAGGCCCGCTTCCAATTCATCAGGGCCCAGGGCTCGATCAGCGTCTGCGCGCCGGGGAGCCCGAAGCCCTGGGGCAGGGGCATCTGGAAGTAGGCGTCGTCCGAAGCGACGGTGAGGTCGGTCAGATAGCCGTAGACCGTGCCCCCGCCGACGCAATAACCGTGGATCTGGGAGATCGTCGCCTTGGGGAACTCCCAGAGGTTCAGCGGCGGCCACAGGAAGAGGTCGTAGTTGTGGACCTTCCACGTGCGCTCCGGGGTGGGGCCGGTGGTGGGATACACCTCGGCCATCTCCTCGGGCTCGACGATGGCGTGCCCGGCGCAGAAGCCGTTGCCGTTCGCCTTGACGATGAGGACCTTCACCTCCTCGTCGCGGTTGGCCCACCGGAGCGCGTCCTCGAAGTCCCACACCTGTTGTGCCGTCTGGATGTTGGCCTTTTCCGGCATGTTCAAGACGATGCGGGCGATCGGCCCGTCCTTCTCGTAGATGATGGTCTCCATCTCGGTGCGGTCCACGTTCGGTTCCCTCCTGATCAGGTGGCAGGAGACGGCGAGGCGGCAGCCCCGGGCCCCCCGACCACCGCACGAATTAGCTGGTCCTCCGGTCGAGCGCCGGATTCGGCCACATCACCGGGCATCAGTCCGCTCGACTTGGAGTTGACGCTTCAATACCTTCCCGTTTGGTTCCCGGGGAAGGGTATCGACGAACTCGAACGTCCTCGGGCGCTTGTAGTCGGCCAGGGTGTCGGCCAGGCGGGCGAGGATGCCAGCAGCGTCGGGGGCCGAGCCCGGCCGCAGCTCGATGATGGCATGAACCCGCTGGCCCATCCGCTCGTCGGGCAGGCCGATCACGGCCGAGTCGACCACGTCGGGGTCGGCGGCCAGGGCGTTCTCGACCTCGGCTGGGTAGACATTCGCCCCACCGCAAAGGATCAGGTCGGTCCGCCGGTCGGCGATGAACAGGTAGCCATGCTCGTCCAGGTGCCCAAGGTCCCCGACCGTTGCAAACCCGTCCCGGTAGGCGGCCGCTGTCTTCTCCGGGTCGTCCCGATAGGAGAAGGCCGCGCCCGGAAACGTGCTGATGTAGATGGTGCCCACCTCGCCCGCGGGCACTTGCCGGCCGTCGTCGTCGTAGATGCGCACTTCGAGGCCGGGAAAGGGCCGGCCGACGCTGCCCGGTTTGAACAACCACTCACCGGGCGAGATGATCGTGGCCATCGCCTCGGTCGCTCCGTAGAGCTCCCAGACCGTCCCCGGCGGGAACACGTCCATGATCCGTTCCTTGAGTGGCACCGGACACGGGGCGGCAGCGTGGATGAGCAGCCGGACGCTCGAGCGATCGTAGGCGGCCCAGTCCGCCTCGAGGATCCGGACGAAGTGGGCGGGAACCATCTGGGTTCGGGTGACCTGGTGCTGCTCGATGAGCGAGAGGCAGCCGTCCCCGACAAACTTGTCCTGCACCACGACCTTCCCGCCCTCCCACAGCGAGTACTCGGCGTAGGCGCTGGGGGCGGTGTGGTAGAGCGGACCGCAGATCAACTGGACGGTGTCTGGGCCGTAGCCCCAATAGGCGGCGACGGCCGACGTCGTAGCCACCGGTGCGGGGACAGGCGCCGGTCGCTCGACCGCTTTGGGCCGGCCGGTGGTGCCCGAGGTGTAGCCGAGCAGGGTGGGGCCGGCATTGAGGAAGTCCTTCCGGGGAGGGGCGCCGGTCGGCTGGGCGAAGTCGTGGGCGTTGATATCGAGCAGGGCGACTCCTTCGACGGCGAAGCCGATCGGTCCTTGGACGACCAGCGCCAACATGTGGGCGTCGCGCACGATGTACTCCGCCTCACCGGGTGTCAGCCGTGGTGAGAGCGGCACGAACATGGCCCCGAGGCGGGCGATGGCATGCGAGACGATGAACCACTCCGCCCGGTTTCGCAGCCCGATGCCGACGGTGTCGCCGGGTCCGACACCCACCTCGGCCAGCCGGACGGCCAGCCCGTTGGCACGGGCATCGAGCTCACCAAAGGTGATCGCCTTCGGGCCGTCGACAATGGCGATGCGGTCGGGGTCGAACGCCGCAGTGGCGGCCACCCCTCGCCGGTGGGAACCGACCTGACCGTTAGCCGGCATCGACGAACCCTACCGTCTCACCCACCGGGTAGACCTGTCCGGGCTCGCCGCTGAGGTGCACGACACCCGTTGCCGGACAGTCGACCTCTATCTCGACCTTCTCGGTCTCGAGCACGTACAGGGGTTGACCCTCGGCAACCTGGCCGCCATCGGCGACAAGCCACTGGACGATGGTGCCTTCGGTGATGGCCACGCCGGCCTGGGGGATCTTGATCCAGGTTCGGCTCTCGTTCATCGCCTCACGCCATTGCCCGGATCGTGTCGGCGATGGCCGCCCGCTCGGGATAGTGGATGGTCTCGAGCTCGGTGGCGTAAGGGACGGGCGAGTAGGCCGCACCGAGTCGCTCCACCGGTGCGGCCAGCTCCCCGAAGAGCTCGTGGGACACGATCGATGCGATCTCCGCCCCGGGGCCGGCGAACCTGGTGGCGGCGTGCACCACTACGACCCGCTTGGTCTTGGCCGCACTGGTGAGCACCGCATCCCGGTCGAGGGGCACCAGCGTGCGTAGGTCGACCACCTCTACGCTGATCCCCTCGCCGTCCAGGGCGTCCGCCGCGGCAAGCGCCTCTTTCACCTGCCAGCCCCATGTCACCACCGTGACGTCGTCGCCCGCCCGCTTCACGTCGGCAACGCCCAGCGGGATCTGGAATGTCCCGGCCGGGACCGGCCCGCGGGTGAAGAGCAGCGACAGCGTCTCCATGTGGATGCAGGGGTCGTCGTCGAAGATGCACGAGTACAAGAGGCCCTTGGCGTCGGCCGGCGTGGACGGCACGGCGACCTTGAGACCGGGGACGTGCATCATCCAGGCCTCGAGCGACTGGGAGTGCTGGGCCCCGAACTGACGGCCGCCCCCGACCGAGGTGCGGATGGTGATGGGCACGTTGGTCCGCCCACCCGACATGTACCGGAGCTTGGCTGCGTGGTTGGCGACCTGGTCCATGGCCACGGCGAAGAAGTCCATCAACATCACTTCGGCAATGGGGCGCATGCCCACCAGCGACGCACCGATCGCCGCCCCCACGATGGCCTGCTCGGAGATGGGGGTGTTCCGGACCCGCTCCCGCCCGTACTTGGTCGACAGGCCCTTCGTGCCCTTCATGACCCCGCCGATGGGGTCCTCGATGTCCTCCCCCAGGGCGAAGACGTCAGGGTCATCCCCCATGGCCAGGTCGATGGCCTGGTTCACCGCTTCGGCCATGGTGTGGGTCGGGTCCGTCGTCTGCTCGGGCACACTCATCGCGGGGACGCCTCTATCTCCGAGAAGACATCGGTCAACAACTCGCTCGGTGCGGGTGGACCGCTGGCCAGTGCCGAATCGAGCGCCGCTTCGACGTCGGTGCGCACCTCCGCCTCCATCTCGGCCAGCACCTCCTCGGCCATCCCCCGCTCCTGGATCAACCAGGCGCGGTTCCGCCCCACCGGTTCGGCGGCCTCGGCTGCCGCGAACTCCCCGGGTTCCATGTACTCGGTGGTGGAGCCGAACGAGTGACCTCCCAGCCGGTAGGTCATGCATTCGAGAAAGGTAGGGCCCTTGCCGGCTCGGGCCCGGCCGATGGCCTCTTCGGCGGCCGCGCTCATGGCCGGGATGCTGTTCCCGTCCACCGTCGCCGCCTCCATGCCGTAGGCGGCGAACCGCCCGGCCAGGCTGGCGGTCCGCGTGTAGTCAGCGAACTTGGTGTGCTCCCCGTACCGGTTGTTCTGGCAGACGAAGACCACGGGGAGCTGCCACAGTGCAGCCAGGTTGCACGCCTCGTGCGTTGCGCCGATGCTTGTGGCGCCGTCGCCGAAGTTGACCACGGTGACCTGGTCGGTGCCCCGCAGCCTGCTGGACAGGGCCAGGCCGGCGGCGATCGGCAATCCGCCCCCCACCACGCCGCTGGTGACCATCAGGCCCGACCGGGGGTCCGAGACATGCATCGGTCCGCCCTTCCCTTTGGACGTGCCCGTCGCCTTCCCCAGCATCTCGGCCAGGAGCTCCTCGAGGGGCACCCCCTTGGCGATGCAGTCGTGCGTCCCCCTGTAGGTGGTCACCATGTAGTCGTCCCGGCGGAGATGCTCGCAGAGCGCGGCGGGGATCGCCTCTTGGCCCCGGACCGTGTAGTAGGTCATGGTCAGCTCGCCCGAGCTCAGTCCCCGGACGATCCGGTCCTCGGTCGTCCGTATGATCGTCATGGTCCGGAAGATCCGCAGGGCGGCGGCGTCGGACAGGCCTGTTGCCGAGGTCATGGGCTCGGTCGACGATGGCATGGCACTTCCTCCCTCACATCGGGTGCGGTCACGGGGCCAGCGCGGCGAATCGGGCCCGCAACTCCTTGCGGTCCACCTTGCCAAAGTCGTTGTAGGGGATCTCGTCCACGAACAGCAGCCGCTCGGGCAGCTTGAAGTTGGCGATGCGCCCCGTGCAGAAGTCCCTGAGCGCGCCGCTGGTGATCGGCTCCAGGGAGACGATGGCACATCCGACCCGGTTCCCCATCTCGGGATCAGGGACTCCCACCACGGCAACGTCACGAACAGTGGGATGCGTCCGCACCACCGCTTCCACCTCCGAGGGGGCGAACTTCTCCCCTCCGCGGTTGATGGTGTCGGAGAGGCGCCCGGCCGGGTAGAGGTAGCCCTCGGGGTCGGCCGAGACCATGTCCCCGCTCCGGAACCAGCCGGCCGGTACCGTTGCGTCGTCGGCCTGGGCTCCCGGGACGACGCTGCCGACGCTCTTCACCCAGAGCTCTCCCACCACCCCGGAGGGCACGGCGTCACCGGACATGGGGTCGACGATCCGCACCTCGACACCGGGCAGTGGACGACCAACAGAAGCCAGACGCTCGGCCGAGTGGTCACCCGGTCCCAGCGCAGTGATCGAGCCCATCGTCTCGGTCTGGCCGAACGTGTTGGTCAACTCCACCCCGGGAAGCGAGGCCATGGCCCGCCGGACCAACTCGGGCGAGGCCGGCGCGGCCCCGTAGGTCAGGCTGCTCAAGGACCGGAGGTCCGTGGTGGGAAAGTCCGGGTGGTCGAGGATCCGGTGCAACATGGTCGGGACCAAAAAGGAGGTCTGCACACCGTGCCGAGCCACCAAGGCCAGCCACTCACCGGCGTCGAATCGGGTTTGGACCACGATCGTGCTGCCCTTGGCCAGCTGCACCATCAGCCCCAGCATGCCCCCGATGTGCACGAGCGGGACGCACATGAGCGAGACTGCCGGTACGGCCTCGACCGTGGGAGCGAAGGCGGCGATCCTCGGGCCGATCAGCCCGTGGGTCAGCACCACCGGCTTGGGCGTTCCAGTGGTGCCGCTGGTGAACAGGACCACGGCCTCGTCACCGGGCGCAGGGTCGAGCGCCTGTGATCGGTCTCCTGGCGGCCCGCCGAGCAGCTCCTCCACTCCGAGTAGGGCGGTGTGGGCCACGCCGCCGAGAAGGCCGATTGACCCCGGGCCGGCCACGCCGATCGGCGTCGTTCCCGCCGCCTCCATCAAGACGGCCAGCTCGCCGCTGGTCAACCGGGGATTCATGAGTGCCGCCGCCGCACCCACGTGAGTCGCCCCGATCAGCGCTGCTGTCGAGAGCACGCTGGTGTCGTCGACCAACGGGATCCGCTGGCCCCGGACCACCCCGGCGACGCGGAGTCCGGCTGCACAGTGGTCGACCGCTGCGTCGAGCTCGCCATAGGTGGTGACGGACCCGTCGATGATCAAGGCTGCGCGCGTCGGGTCCGATGCGGCCACGCCCTCGAGCACCCGGCCGAACGGCCTCGACATGGACATCGTCCTAGGCCGCGTCGGGGACCGCGAACAGCTTGGCGAAGTTGCCACCGGTGATGGCCCGGCGCAGGCCCGGATCGGACCCGTCGAAGATCAGGTCGAGCTCGTGCTGGGTGTTCGGCCACGTTCCTTCGAAGTGCGGGTAGTCGCTTCCCCACAGGAGCGATTCCACGCCGGTGACGTCGATGGTCGAGAGCAGGGCCCGATCGTGCTGGAAGGTGGCGTGCACCTGTCGCTGCATGATCTCGCTGGGAAGGGCCGAGAGCTTGGGACGGGCCCACATCCCGTGCTGGGTGTATCCCTCGTCCATCCGCTCCATGAGGGCGGGCAACCACGACGCGCCACCCTCCACCACGATGACGTGCATCTGTGGATGGGCGTCGAGCACGCCCGACGCCACGAGGTGGGCGATCAGTCTCTGGGGCGGGAAGAAGGTCTCGGTGTAGTTGATCACGGCCCCGCCTCGGCCGCGGGCCACGACCGGATCAGCCCCGGTGCCGACGTGGCTAGTCATCCGGACCCCGGTTGACTCGATGGCCGACCACACCGGCTCGTAGGCCGGATCGTTGTAGAGCCGGTCGTTCGGGGCGTGGGCCGGGAGGTTGACGGCCTGGAAACCGAGCCCGGCTGCCCGTTCGATCTCGGACACCGCATCGACGATATCGACGATGGGGATGATGGCGGCGCCGATGTAGCGAGGCGAGACGCTCATGAAGCTGTCCAGCAACCAGTCGTTGTAGACGCGGCTCAGCTCGAGGGACAGAGCGCGGTCCGGGCACATGGGCAGCCACAGGCCCAGCGACGGGAACATCAGCTCGGACCAGACATCTTGGCTCTCGAGGTCCTGTAACCGGGCCACCGGGTCGCCCTGGCCGGGAGCCCGGACCTTGCCGCTCGTGTCCACGGGGTTCCGCCGGATGACCACGCCGTCGATGGAGATGGCCTCACGATCGCCGTCACGGTCCACCCGCAGCGTCCGGTGGCGGTACTTGGCCGGTGTGTTCTCGAGCCACAGGTCGCTGGGCTCGAGCACGTGGGAATCGGCGGAATTCACTGTCATGTGCGAGTGCTCCCTTCATCATGCAGCGCTCTCACGTCTGCCCGGGCCGGAGACGGCTGTGTCCGGTCGGTCGCCACCAACGGCGATCTCTCCGCTGCGAAAATAGCAATTTTCACCGGGTGCCGCCAAGGGCGTCGATTGGGCGACAACCGATGTGCGCAACGACGTGCCCGTCGGCTCCGGATCGCGTGGGACCAGGCGTTCCCCTTCGGTTGCCAGTAGCGTCACCAGGTGGTGGCCCGACGAGCCGCCGTCCAACGACAACAAGGGGGCATCGATGAGGACACGAGGTGCGGTCATCAGCTCGTCGCCGGGTCGGTACGAGACCATGGAACTGGAGCTGGACGAGCCCGGTCAGGACGAACTCCTGGTCCGGATGGTGGCATCGGGTCTCTGCCACTCCGACGACCACTTGGCGACGGGGGACCTCCGCACCAGCGTGCTACCCATGGCCGGCGGCCATGAGGGATCCGGTGTCGTGGAGAAGGTCGGGCCTCACACCACCGACTTCGAGGTCGGCGACCACGTCGTGTTCTCCTTCTTGCCGGCATGCGGCCGGTGCCGGTGGTGCGCAACGGGCCACCAGAACCTCTGCACGTTCGGGGCGACCATCCTGACCGGCTCCCGGCCTGGGGATCCCGAGAGCTTCCGCTTCCATACCCTCGAGGGCCAGCGCGTCGGTCAGATGTCGGGAGTCTCCACCTTCTGTGAGCACACGGTGGTGTCGGTTATGTCGGCAGTGAAGGTCCCAAAGGATCTCCCGCTGGAAACCCTGTGTCTGCTCGGTTGCGGGGTGGGCACCGGCTGGGGTGCCTCGGTGCACTCGGCGGAGGTCATCCCCGGTGACGCGGTGATCATCATGGGCATCGGCGGGATCGGCATCAATGCCGTCCAGGGCGCCGCCCATGCCGGGGCGTCATACGTCATCGCGGTCGACCCGGTCGCTATGAAGCGGGAGAAGGCCCTACTGCTTGGGGCGACCCACGCCTTTGCGCAGATCGCCGAGGCCAATGAGTTCGCCAAGAGCGTCACCGACGGGCAGGGAGCTGACGCCGTCATCGTCACCGTAGGCGTTACCACCGGCGAGCACGTCGCTCAGGCTTTCGCCGCAACCCGCAAGGCAGGGACAGTGGTGGTCACCGGCATCGGTCCCATGTCCGACGTGGGCATCCCCGTTTCGCTCCTGGAACTGACGTTGTCCCAGAAGCGCATCCAGGGTTCGCTCTTCGGCGCCTGCAATCCCACGGCCGACATTCCCCGCCAGATCCAGCTGTACCGCGAGGGCCAGCTCAAACTGGACGAGCTGATCACGACGACCTACGCCCTGGACGAGGTGAGCAAGGGTTACGAGGACATGCACGCGGGAACGAACATCCGAGGAGTGGTGCTCTACACCTGAGTCGAGGGACCCGTCGGGACTGAGGATCCTCTGCCGGTATTCAATTCTGGAATCTCCCGGGGAGTCGAAAAATCAATCCACGATGCTTTCAGTCAAACAATCACGATGCTTCCAGTCAAAGAATGTTGGCATCGGTAGCCGGATCCCCACCAGCACGCGGATCCCTGTCACCGCATTGACGAGGCTACCGCCCGGGCTGGATCTCCCTACGGGCTGGCAACAACGGCATGCGACGCGACGAGGGCATCGATCTCCTCCGGCGAGTACCCGACTTCTTCGAGGACCTCTCGCGAATGCTGACCCTGGTCGGGACCCGGCCGGCGGACTTGGAGCATCTCGTCGTCGAACTGCGCCGGGGCGGCTGCCAGCCGCAGACGAGGATGAGCGGGATGGGCCATGAGGTAGCCGTTTTCGACGACGGCTGGGTCGGTCACTACTTCGGCCGGGGTGGCCACGAAGGAGAAGATGCAGTGCTCGTTGCTCAGTCGTTCGGCCAGGTCGTCGCGCTCCATCGAACCGATGGTCTCCACCAGTCGATTGCAAATCTCGGGCCATGCGGCGCGGCGCACCGCCTCGTCGGCAAATGGCTCGATCATTTCCACCAAACCGAGAGCCCGGCAGGTGGGCTCCCAATAACGGGACTCGTCCAGCATCATCAACATGAGCCACCGCTGGTCGCCGGTGCGGTACGTCCAACCCAAGGGGCTCCGTTCTCCTGGTACGGCGATGTGACGAGGCGCCTCGGTCCCGGCCACCGAGGCATAGGCGAGATCCGGGCCGAGGGTCCAGTTGGCCCCGTTCAGCAGCGACGTGTCGACCACCACCCCCTCACCGGTCCGCTTGGTGTGCACCAGGGCGGCGCAGATGCCGCCGGCCAGGAACATCCCCGTCGGAACGTCACCGAGGGCGGGGCGGGGCGAGGCCAAGTGATCAGCCCCCGGGTCGGTGAGCATGTGCGCCACTCCCCCTCGCGACCAGAACGAGACGGCGTCGAACCCGCCCAGCTCGGCCCCCTCGCCCCGCTGTCCCTGACCGTGGCCCCGAGCGACCACCAGGGCGGGGTTCACCTTGAAGAGGTCTTCGGGCTCCGTGCGGAGCTTGCGTCGCACCCGGGGCAGCTGATTGGTGACGTACACGTCGGCCCATGACAGAAATCGCTCGAACACCTCACGGCCGGACGGGTCGAGAACATCGATCGACACACCCCGCTTGTTTCGGTTCACCAACTGGAAGAGGTAGTCGTACCCGTCCACGTCGGCCACCAGCCCCTGGCGGATGATCTGACGCATCGGGTCGCCCTCGGGTCGCTCGATCTTGACCACGTCCGCTCCCCAGTCGGCCAAAGCGGCACAGCCCGACGGCACGAATCCATGTTCGGAGAACTCGAGGACTTTGATCCCGGTGAGCGGAAGGGTCATGGACGTGGAGCGTAGCCCCGGTCGCCCGACCCTCTGACTGGCGCTTTGCCCGAGGTGCTCACTCGGCGCTCTGGCTCTTCGACCGCACGTACCCGTCGATGTCCTGAGCCCGCTCGGCGATCTCGTCGCCCACCTCGGGGGTGGTGAGGACGAGGAAGCGGTCCTCGACGATGGCGTCGACAACCAGGTCACCGACCACCGACGCCTCGACCACGGGCAGCGCCGGTGCCCGTGGTGACGTGGTCGCCCCGAAGTACCTGATGTGCTCGGCGATGTTGGTGATCACCCCGGCAGGGCACAGGCAGCTGACACCGATGCCCTGCGGCCGCAGATAGAGGGCCAGCGACTCGGATAACCCGACGATGGCATGCTTGGTCGCGGTGTACGGCAGCCGGTCGTAGCCATACGGCAACAGCCCGGCCGTAGACGCGGTGTTGACCACGTGGCCTCGCTGCTGTTCTAGCAGCAGGGGCAAGAGGACCTGGTTACTGCGAACGATACCCAGAAGGTTGACGTCGAGAGCCCGTTGCCACTCCTCGAGCGGTATGGCTTCGGGGGAACCGACGGCCAGCACGCTGACGTTGTTCATCACGATGTCGACCCGACCGAAGCGTTCGAGGCAGCTGTCGCGAACGCGCACGAAATCGGCGAGTTGTGAGACATCGCACCGCATGGCGACGGCTTCGCCTTCCTCGGATCGGATCTCACCGGCCACGGCGTCGGCCCGCTCCTCATCGATGTCGGTCACCACGACGTGACTCCTCTTCCGGGCCAAGGAGTGGGCCACGGCCCGGCCGATCCCGCTGCCCGCCCCGGTGATGACGGCCACGGAATCGACGAGGTCGACGAACGCGGTCACCGCGGGCGACGGCCGGGGCCGGGTGGAAAGGCCTCGAGTGCGTCGAGGGTGGGGGCAGAGACCTGCGCCCGGAGGAAGCCGATGATCCCGTCCAACAGCTCGGCGACGTGGAGCGGGTAGGCGGTGACCGGGGATCCGTGGCGTCTGGCCCTCTCCCGGTCGGCGCAGGCGTGGACACAGATGGCCAGCGCCTGCTCGATCCGGGACGAGCGCACCGATGGCGGGAGGTCGGGCAGCAGATCGGAGATGTGTCCGATGAAGTCTTCGGTCGTAGCTCGGAAACGCTCGGACAACTGTCCGAATGGGTGCTCGGCGACGCCGTAGCACTGGAGCTGGACCAGGAAGCTCAGGTAGTAGCTGTCTTCTGCCTCGGCCTCCTCCGCGATCGGCAACAGATAGGCCTCGACGCAGGACCGGAGATCGTCGGGGCGGGCCTGCACGGTCAGTAGCTGCCGGCGGCGGTTCAGGCCGGGGAGGCGGTACTCGAGGATTGCCTGGAGGAGCCCCTGCTTCGAACCGAAGTGGTACCGGACAGCCGAGTTGTTGGCGTTCCCGGCCTCGGCCCCGATCTTGCGGAGGGAGACCCCGTCGATGCCCTGTTCGGCAAACAGACGCTCGGCGGCGAGGATCAGTTGTTCGCTCGTCGATGACGCAGTTGACGACGATCCAGGTCGGGTCAGGACTACCGAAGTGGCCACGACTGGAGCTAACCACCCTTGCAGGGCGAAAGTCAATCGCCTTAGAGTTCTGACACGTGACTTCGAGGGAGGGCGGCAGCGTTATGGGGATCGAGAGCAGGGAAAGCAGGGACAGCAGGGACAGCAGGGACAGCAGGGATAACCCCGGCCGCGACACCGGGGACGGCAACCCAATCGGCAGCCCGGCGTTGGACCGGGCAGAGGCCATGCAGGTGTACCGCGACGTCATGACGGTGGAGCCCGACCCGGCCACGAGCCCATTCGCCCAGTCCACCTTGGACTTCGTCTTCGGCCGGGTCTGGTCTCGGGACGGGTTGAGCCGCCGAGACCGTCGATGGGTCACCCTGGCCTGTGTGGCCGGGGCCGACTCGCTGGGGCCGATCGACGCCCACGTCTACGCCGCGCTCAACAGTGGCGACATCACGATTGCCGAGATGCTGGAGTTCGTGCTCCACTTCGCCGTCTACTGCGGCTGGCCCAAGGGCTCCCACGTGGAGGGCGTGATCCGCCAACAGTGGGCCCGGATCCAAGAGGAGCGAGGCGACGGGTGGGTCCCGCTTGCGCCGCTGACCATCGACTCACTCGGTCCCGCTGACCCGGCGGAGCGGGTCCGTGGGGGCGAGGAGGCGTTCCGCGACATCAACTTGATCGGCGCGCCGGCGCCGGACACGCCGTACACCCAAGCCGGCATCTTGAACTTCGTCTTCGGGCACGTGTGGCAGCGGCCCGGCTTGAGCCGGCGGGACCGCCGGCTCATCACCCTGGCATGCGTGGGCATCGACGATGCGGTGATGCCCATCCGCAGCCACGTGGGCTCGGCACTGCAGTCCGGTGACATCAGCCTCGGCGAGATGCGGGAGGTCGCCCTCCAGTTCTCGGCCTACTACGGTTTCGCCAAGGGCGAGTTCCTCAGCCAGGTGGCCGAGGAGACATGGGACCGTCTCGTCGAACAAGGGCTCGTCGCCGGGGGCCGTGCGGTCGATCATCCCGGCTGAACGGGGATGCCAATCTTCGAGGCCGCGATGGGAGGGCGATGGTGAACGAAGAGGTCCGACCGGGCATGAGGCCAGCCGACGCTGAGGCGGCGACCGTACGCGCGCTGGTGGCCGTCGAGGAGATCCGGCAGCTCAAGGCTCGGTATTTCCGGCTGATGGACACAAAGCAATGGGACGACTGGGCCGACCTGTTCACCGAGGATTGTGTCGCGTGGGTGGAGGACCAGCCGGATGTGACCTACACCAGCCGTGATCAGTTCGTCAGTTCAACCAGCTCGATCCTGGCCAACGCGGTCACGACCCATCACGGCCACATGCCGGAGATCACGCTCGACCCGGCTGGTGACGGGGACACGGCCGAGGGAATCTGGGCCATGGAGGACTACGTGCAGATCCCTACGCCGGATGGCGACATCACCCTCCGGGGCTTCGGCCACTATCACGAGCGCTACCGACGGGGCGGCGACGGCCGATGGCGGATCGCATGGCTACGGCTCGAGCGGCTCCGGGTCGACTATCTCTGAACGCTCCCCGAGCCTGATCACATGGGCGGGGCCTTGAGCATCGCTCCGGCGTCGATGCGGATGTTCATGCCCGTGATGTACCGGGACTCGTCGCTGGCCAGGAAGGCCATCAGGTTGCTCACGTCCAGCGGGTCGATGAAGGGAATGGGCATGGCCTGCATCAGAGGCAGCGAGTCCATGACGTCCTCCCGCTTCGGGTTCTCCAGATCGGGCCGGAAGGCGCGATAGACGTCGACGTTGTGCAACAGGTGGGTGTCGGTATTGGTCGGATGCACGCCGTTCATCCGGATCATGTGCGGGGCCAGCTGCAGGGCCAGCACCTCGACGTAGCGGATGACGGTCTGCTTGGCCCACGAATAGCCGACCCCGCCGGTGTTGCCCATCATCTCCGTGGTGCCCTTCATCATCCCGGCCGTCGAGCCGGTGACGACGACCGACGCCCCCGCCTTGAGGTGGGGCAGGGAGACGGCCACGGTGTTCATGGCGCCGATCAGGTCGACGTCGGTGGCGTCGACGAAGCCTGAGCACAGCGTGTCGTCCCGTCCCGGGCAGATGCCGGCATTGGCCAGGACCACGTCGACGTGGCCGAAGGCGGCGATCCCCTCGTCCATGACTTCCTTCAACTGCTCCCGGAGGCGTACGTCTGCCTTCCTGGCAATGATCTTCCGCCCGGTGGCCTCTACTTCCTTGACCGTCTGATCGAGGTCCTCGGGGGTTGCGTTGGGGTAGTTCATGCTGGCGATGGGGGCGCAGAGGTCCACGGCAATGATGTCTGCACCTTCCTCGGCGAGCCGGACGGCGTGGCTGCGGCCCTGGCCTCGGGCTGCCCCCGTGATGAATGCGACCTTTCCGTCGAGCTTCCCCATGCTGATTCCTCCTGGTTCGACCGTGCGTGTCCTTGCCCGTGAGGTTACACAAGGGTCGGCAACTGGTGAAACGGATGTTGTCGCCTCGACGGTCCGGTCGCGAACTGCTAGCGGACGAGCACGGTCACGCAGGCGTTGGCCCCCCGGCCGATGACGTGAGCCAGCCCGACCCGGGCGCCCTCCACCTGGCGAGGGCCCGCCGTACCCCGGAGCTGGCGCACGATCTCCACCACCTGTCCGAGGGCCGAGGCCCCGAGCGGCTCACCCTTGGAGAGCAGTCCCCCCGAAGGGTTGATCGGCAGCTTGCCGCCCACCAGAGCACTCCCGTCCTCGAGCATCCGCGCCTGCTCCCCGGGCCGGCACAGCCCGAGCTCGGCCCAGGCCAGCAGCTCGCGGCCGGCGTCGGTGTCCTGGCACTCGACCACGTCGACGTCATCGGCGCCCAGGCCGGCCTGGGTGTAGGCATCACCGGCGGCCAGTGTCGTCGGTGACGGGATGGTGGCGTCGTCAATCCCGCACAGCGGCGAGTCCTCACCCAGCACGCTGCCGGGCAGGTGCGAACGCAAGGAGATGCCGGCCAACCTGATGCCGGTGCCGGCTCGCTCCAGTACCACGGCGGCCGCGCCCTCGTTGGGCGAGCACAGCATGAACAGGGTCAGCGGCTCACAGATCATCCGGGCGGCGAGGACCTCGTCGACGGTGACGGCCTTTTGGAACATGGCGTCGGGATTGGCGACTCCGTGGCCTCGGTTTTTGACCACCACCTGGGCCAGGTGCTCGACGGTGAGCCCGGCGTCGAGGAGAAGCCGTTGGGCCCGGAGTGCGAAGTACGCCGGCGGCGGACTCAGGCCGGCCGCTTCTTGCCAGGGTGCGAAGAACGAGGAGCGGATGATGCCCTTGGGCATTTTCTCGATCCCGAAGACCAGCACGCGCTCGTGCTGACCCGAGGCGATCGACGCCGCGCCCAACTGGAGGGCGGCCCCGCCCGAGGCACAGCCGGCCTCGACGTCGTAGATCGGGATGCCCGTCCCGGCCAGGGTCCCGAGCACCCGGTGACCGGCGGCCACTCCACCGTAAGCGGTGCCGCAGAACGCCGCCTGGACTTGGCCCACCCCGACCCCGGCCTCGGCCAGCGCCGCCCGCACGGCGACCGCGCCCATGTCGGTCCCAGTCACTCCCTCGAATCGCCCGAAGGGGTGGAGCCCGACCCCGCTGATCCGCACGTCGTTCATGAGATGAACGACCATGTCCGCACGTCGTTCATGAGATGAACGACCATGTCAGCACCGGCTCGCCCTCGGGCCCCGGAAGCTCCTCGCCGGTCAAACGGACGCGGGTGCCAGGGGCGAGGCCGTCCCCACCGAGGCGGGAGATGATGCGCAACAACGGTTCGCCGTCCAGCTCGACGATGCCGAACCCGTAGGGAACGGTGCCGCGGTAACCAGGGGGTGGGAGGTTGACCGACGTGTGAAGCCAGACGGTGCCGCTCCTCGGCAGGTCGACCGGCTCAATGTCATCGGCTCCGGTGAACGGGCAGACCGGGGAAGGCGGGAAATGCCGGTATCCGCTGCTGGGCGACCAGCCTCCCAGCAGGGTGATCCCATCGTCGTCGACCCGGAGCACGGACTGATCGATGGGCGGGGGTACATCCGGACCAGGCACACACGGACTATAGAGAACCGGGTGCCGCCGCTCAGGCCGGTGGCCTGAACCGGTAGACCGATACGTCGCTCTCGGGGACGTCCTCCCAGGTGACCTCCAGCGGCATCCCGATGGCCACCTCGTCGACTTCGACGTCGACGACGTTGGCCACCAGCCGGATGCCGGGAGCGTCGTCCAGCTCGACGACCCCGATCACGTGGGGCAGCGCGCCGGCCATCTCGGGCATCAGCGCATGGCGCCCGATGGTGAAGGTGTAGAGGGTGCCGCGGCCCGAGAGCTCATTCCACGCGCTGTCGAGCGATCGGCACACGGCACAGACCGGCCCGGGGGGCATCCGACGCGTGCCACAGGCCGCGCAGCGCTGGCAGACCAGTCGGTGCTCGGCGGCGGCAACCCAGAACGGCTCGGTCGACGCGTCGGGGTGGATGTCCACCAGGGACAAGGGGGGCGTCTTGGCCAACTCGGACGTCATGGGCTACTTCCTCAGGATCAGGGCGCTGACCGGGATGGGCGCCGGCCCACCGGTCACCAGCGCCACGTGGGCATCGGGAATCTGGTTGGAGGCCGTGCCCCGAAGTTGCTCGACGGCTTCTTTGATGTGGGTGAACCCGATGATGTACGCCTCGGACAGGTTCCCGCCGTGAGTATTGACCGGGATCGTGCCCCCGAGGTACCGGATGTTCCCCTCGGCCACGAAGGGTCCGGACTCTCCCGTCGGGCAGAAGCCATAGTCCTCCAGCTGCATGAGAACCATCCCGGTGAAGTGGTCGTAGATGAGGGCGACGTCGATGTCCTCCGGGCCCAGGCCGGCCCGGCGGTAGAGGTCCTGGGCCACCGGTCGGTGCCCGGAGGAGGCGAAGATCTCGTCGTCCATGCCCATCCAGGTGATGGCCTGGCCCCACCCGCCCGAACCGCCCTGGGCGCTGGCGGTCACGTAGGCCGGAGGGTGCCGGAGGTCCCGCGCCCGTTCGGCCGTGGTGGTGATCACAGCCACCGCACCGTCGCACTCCAGGCAATAGTCGTACAGGCAGAACGGGTCGGAGATCATCCGGGCGGCGAAGTAGGTGTCGAGATCGAGGGGCGCGCGCATCAGCGCGCTCTCCCGGTTCACCGCGTTTGCCCGGGTGGAGATGGCCACCTCGGCCAGGTGCTGGCGGGCGGTGCCGTAGCGGTGCATGTGGCGACGGGTCAGCATGGCGAACATCTGGCCCGGGCCCATGAGCCCGGAATGGGCAATGAAGTCCTTCTCCGGCGTGGGCGGTGCCGAGTACGAGCCGCCCTTGTTGGCGAAGGCCGAGCCGAACCGTCCGCCGGTCGGCTGCTGCAGGGTCATGAGGCTGACGACCACGTCGGCTTGCCCAGCCACGATGCCGGCCGAGGCCAGCCCCACCGCCCCCGCCGCCCCGCCGCCACCGCCGGTCAGGCCGGCGGTGAAGCGCAGGCTGGGGATGCCGAGAGCCTG
The DNA here is from genome assembly GCA_036521415.1 of Acidimicrobiales bacterium. Taxonomy (GTDB): domain Bacteria; phylum Actinomycetota; class Acidimicrobiia; order Acidimicrobiales; family RAAP-2; genus DASXMT01. The sequence continues at coordinate 5,084 of DATDHU010000135.1, read as the reverse complement.
GGCGGCCAGCGATGTGTCGAAGCCCCCTCCCCCCGAGTACAGGGCGAACCCGTCGATGTCGCTCACCGAGAGGCCGGCGTCAGCCACCGCAGCCAGGATGGCCTGGTAGGCCAGCTCCTGCTTGGTATGAGGTTCCGACTGGCCGTGCCGGTAGAACTCGGTGGCACCGATGCCGACGATGGCCGTCCGGTCCTTGATGGTGCGGTCAGAAACGGCGCGGTCAGACACTGCGGTAGGTCCCTCCTGGGTAGCCCCCGCCGCCGAAGGCGGCGTCCAGGGCGTCGTAGTCGATTTGGTAGCCGTTCTTCGGGAGCTCGCCGACGAACTCGACGAGACGGGGCTTCTTGTACGAGGCGATGTGGGCGCGGCAGTGCTCGATGATCTCGGTCTCGCCGACATCGTGGTCGGCGTGGAGGACGACGATGGCCTTGACCGACTGGGCCCATCGTTCGTCGGGTACCCCGATCACCGCCGCCTCGCGAACGGCAGCATGGGTGCGCAAGCAGGCCTCCACCTCGGCCGGGTAGATGTTCTCGGCCGCCGACTTGATCATCCTGGCCTTGGGCCCGATGAAGGTGATCGACCCGTCCTCCTCGCGCCGCCCGAGGTCACCAGTGTGGTGCCAACCGTTGCGTCGTTTGGCTGCGTTCAGCTCGGGCCGATTGTGGAAGCCGTTCATCACCACCGGTCCCCGGACCACGATCTCGCCGACCTGGCCCGGGCCGAGCTCGACGTCGTCGTCGTCGTGGATCCGCACCTGGGCCAACGGGGACGGCCGACCGTGGGCGCCCGTCCCCCCGAAGGCGGTGAAGGTCACGAGCCCGGTGACCTCGGTCTGGCCCGTGCCTCCCGGACGGGCCGCCCAGTCACTGGTGTCGGCCGACACCATCGCCATCCACTCAGGCGGACCCGAGGCGACACGGAGGCTGGTGAGGTCGTATCGGCCGTCGGCGTTCAGCGAGGTGATCTCGGCCACCGTCGGCGGCATCAAGAAGGCGTCCGTGCATCCCTCGACCTCGATGGTGCGGCAGATCGCCTCGGCCTCGACCCGCCGGATGAAGACGTTCGTGCCGCCGAGATGGAAGACGGCAAAGGTGCTCATGAGCGTCCCGAGATGGAACAGCGGCCCCGAGTTCAAGAAGACGGCGTCGGCTCGATAGCCCCGCACGAGAGCGATGACCATGCTCTGGGCCAGGATGGCTCGGTGGCTGAGTAGGGCCCCGTTCGGTCGTCCGCCGAAGGCGCCGGTGTAGATCATGAGCACGGCTGCTGCCGATTCCGGTGCCGCCCGGTCAAGCGGCCACGGGGAGGCGGCGGCCACCAGTTCCTCAAAGTCGGCCCCGGATCCTCCGGGCGGCCCCGTGGCCTCGGCTGGGTCTTCCGCCGCTTCCCCTTCCTCGGCGCGGTCATGGCGGATCCATGTCGCCCGATTGCCCGACTGCCTCTGGGCGGCGACCAGAACGGCGGTGCCGATCTCGCTCTTCTGCCAGACGACCACGGACGGATCGGCGTCGGCCAGCACGAAGGCCAGCTCCTCGGCGCTCTGACGCCAGTTCACCGGACAGAAGACGGCGCCGAGGTGGCCGCAGGCCAGAAGGGTCTCGAGCAGCCGGTGGCAGTTCTGGCCCAACCAGAGGACGCGCTCCCCCGGTGCCGCGCCGGCATCGGCCAGCACGCGGGCCAGGCGGAGCACCCGCTCGTGGAGGGACGACCAGGTCGAGGAGTGCGGGCCGCACACGGAGGCGATTTGTGCCGGCCTGCTCCGGGCGTGCTCGGCCAGCACGTCGTGCAGGGTCAGCTCCGAGGCCGTCTCCAGCCCAGCGGCTTCGGGGACGACCGGCGCGACATCGGGGGCCGGATCACTCATGTGGGCACCGCCAGCTCGAGCGTGGGGTCGCTCCGGGTACACGGGCAGGCTCGGGCGCTGACCGTTCCCCTCAGGCCGGTGTCGAGGTGGTCGACCGGGTAGGCCCGGCCCATCATGCTGCTCAACACCAGGCGGCCGCGTTCCGACTCCACGCGCCACTGGCGCCGGTCGTAGTGCAGGTGACCGTGCCGGCAGTCCATCGCCGTGCTGGGCCCGAGCGCCACCCACCGCAATGCGCCGACGCCTACGTCCCGCAGGCGGTTCACCGCCTGACCGCGGGCCACGACCCGGGCCACCCCGGCGAAGACCGACCCGGGATCGAGCCCCGATGCCTCCAACCCGTCGAGGACGGCGTCGTCCACCCCGATCACCGCGCTCGGGGCCAGGAGCCGGCAGAACATCTCGGTGCGCCCGGCATCGTAGGGCGTGGCGTCGGCCGTGCTGGTGACATAGCCCAGATCATGTGCGGCCTGCAGGACGGGCCAGAAGTGCCCGAACTCCGAGACGGTGGAGACGACCACGACCTTGGCGTCGGAAGGCAGGGCCAGCGACCGCAGCCCGGCCCGGGCCGCCATGGCGTCGCGCCTGATGTCGTCGAAGCTGAGCGGGAGGAGCTGCTCGTCGCCGAATCGGCCCCAACCCCACAGGTCACCGGGCGTCATCGGCCTGGCTCGGGGCGCTCGATCGATCCCGGCGGTCACGACGCGGCCACCCGGGGGATCTTGTGCGGCGGCCCCAGTTTCAACAGTTCGCTGTTGGCCACGAGCTCCACGTCGGGCACCACGCCCACGGCATCGGTCACCGAGTCGATGACGTCGGTCCTGACTGCGGCGAGCGAGGCCGTGGTCTCGCGCTCGTCGTAGCCGACGCGTAGGCGGAGGCGTTCCATCTCCCGACCGACCCGGATCACCTGGAAGAGGCCGGCCGAGGTCGCCTCGATCGATTCCACCGCCAGCCACACGTCGACCGGGAGGATCGAGCGCCCCTCGACCACCACCTCGTCGCCCTTCCGGCCGACCGGCCACATCCGCGTGTGCGTTCGGCCGCAGCCGCACGGCTCGGTGGAGGTCCGCAACAGGTCCTCGGACCGGTACCGGACCAGCATGTTGGTGAGCCGCGGGTTGAGGGTGGTCACCACCAGCTCCCCCACCTCCCCCTCGGGGACCGGCTCGTCGCCCTCGGGGTCCAGCACCTCGATCAGGGCCTGGTCGTCGTGACAGTGGTGGCCGTCGTGCTCTCCGCATTCGGTGGCCGAGTCCACGTCGCCCACTGCGGTGTGATTGAAGTGCTCGACCCCCCAGCGATCGAGGGCCTCCCGGGTCCGGCTCCCCATGGGCTCGCCGGCATAGACCACGCCCCGGTAGCTCGAGAAGACCTCGCCCAGGTCAAAGGGCAGTGACGGCTCCATCTGGCGCAGGGCCAGGATCAGGGGCCCGCTCAGGAGGTACAAGCCGGTGGGCCGGAGGTCGAGCGAGACCCGGCAGAGGCGCTCGAGCTCGGCCGGGGCATGGTCGAACAAGACGGTGGACGCCCCGAAGGCATGAGGCGTCAGCATCGGCGCGCCGCGGAAGGTGAAGAGCATGACCACGAAGGCGTCCCCGGGACGACAGCCCATCTCCCAGAAGTCGGCGGCGATCCGGGCCGCCTCCGACATCCCTTCCCGACGGGACGGAAGGAGGACCGGGTCCCCGGTCGTGCCGGTGGTGGAGCTGATCACCGCGCTCTCGGCCATCAGGCCCATGCCGCCCAGGGGATCGCCATGGTGGTCGCGGTAGGCCCGGATGGTGTCCTTGTCCATGAAGGGGAGGTTCTCGGTGAGCTCCCGCACGGAACGGATCTCGTCGACCTTGACGCCCAACCGGGCCCAGTGCTCGGCTAACAGGGGCGAATGCTCGTCCATGTAGGGCAGGGCCTCGGTCAGCAACGACTGTTGCAGCGCCTCGATCTCCGGCCGCGGCATCGTTTCCATGGCCGGATCGAAGTACCTGCTCTCTTCCACGTCGCTCGAGACCTCCCCCACTCCGCCCTCTGGTGACCGTTTGCCCGCCGTTTGCCCTGCCCGGCCTGAATCGACACAGTAGTGTCAATTGACGTGACACTGCCAAGTTGTCGGCGACGCCGGCCGATCTCGTGGCCCTAGCCGTCCCACCAGAGGCGACAGCCCTCCCACCAGAAGCGACCGTGCCCAACCGCCGGGAACGGAATCGGGGTCGGACCCGCGACGCCCTCGTCGACGCAGCCATGCACCTGTTCGCCACCCAGGGGTACGGTCGGACCACGGTCGAGGAGATCACCGAGCTGGCCGACGTTTCGCCCCGCACCTTCTTCCGCTACTTCTCGGCCAAGGAAGAGGTCTTGTTCCAGCGGGAGGACACCCATATCCCCGTCGAGCTCATCGCCTCACAACCGCCCCGGCTCTCCGACCTGGATGCGGTGCGGGCCGCACTGGTGGAAATCGCCCCGCTGATCCATCCGATGCGGGAACGACTGCGCCTGCTGCGTCGCGCGCTGGCTTCGGCACCCGCGCTTCGGGGCCGCGACTTCGACCAACGCAAGCTCGGCGAGGAGCACATCGCCCTGGGGTTGGCCCGGCGGCGATCGCTCAAGGTGCCGGACCGCAGGGCCATCCTGGCCGGGGCGGTCGCATTCGCCACCTTTCGCATGGCCATGGACCAGTGGTTGGACGCCGGTGATCACCGGTCCCTGGCGCCGTTGGTGGCGGCCGAGTTCGACCGGCTCCAGGTCATCGGGGCGACCGCCTCCGTGGACGGGCGCGGTGGACGGGAAAGTTGAGTTCGACGAGTCCCGACGCGGCGACGCTGGCCCGACTGCGGCCTGGGTCAGCCGGGCTCGGAGCGTGGGGAGGTGGGTGAGAAATTGTGGCGGACCTCGTCGAAGGGCCGGTCCTTGTCAGCGGCGTACTCACGGGGCATGCCCAGCAGCCGCTCGCTGATGATGTTGCGCTGCATCTCGTTGCTCCCCCCACCGAGGCTGCCACCTTGCCGGAAGAGGAACTCGACCCCCTTCGCCCCTGCTACCTCCCCGTCCTCCCAGGCGCCGGCCCCCGAGCCTGCTATCTCGAGAGCGATGTCGAAGTAGCGTTCGGCGCCGGAGGCGGCGTAGAGACGGGGCAGCGAGCCTGCCGGCCCGAGGAATTGCCCCGTCCTCATCCCCGTGGTCACCCGGCCGATGAGCTGGCCACCCACCCGGTCGTTGA
>DATDHU010000134.1:0-40688 GCA_036521415.1 Acidimicrobiales bacterium | reverse complement strand
TGTCCCGCAGGTGTCCGCACCGCAGCGTACCAGCGGCCCCTCCCCGGGAGCACAGCTGTGCTCGCAGAGGGGTCCTGTGGATAGGATGACCAACCGTGAAGATCGTCATCGATGCGGACCGCTGCACCGGTCATGGCCGCTGTTATTCGCTCGTCCCCGAGCTCTTCGACAGCGACGAGGTGGGTCACAGCGTCCTACTCGCCCCTGATACCGAGGTCCCCGCCGACCAGCTGAGACAGGCGCAGGTCGCAGTGGACAACTGCCCAGAGGACGCCATCAGCCTCGGAAAATGAACGCACCCTGAGGCACATCAGCGACGAGCACCGGGTACCGACGATCTCGACGATCTCGACGATCTCTACGACCTCGAGCAAGGCGAACCAGCGAGAAGACGCAGAGCAAGCGAACACGCAGAGCAAGCGAACACGCAGAACAAGAGGGAGAACATCCAGTGGGACTCATGAGCGGTATCCGTGTGGTCGAGGTGGCGTCGTGGACCTACGTCCCCGTGGCCGGCGCCATCCTGGCCGAGTGGGGCGCCGATGTCATCAAGATCGAGCACCCCGAGAGCGGTGATCCCCAACGAGGCCTGGCCGCCTCCGGCCTCGTGCCCACGGGACCGGGCGGGGTGGCCCACATGATGGAGCTGCCCAACCGGGGCAAGCGCTCGGTAGGGCTGGACCTGAAGAGCGACGAGGGACACGAGCTGTTGTTGAAGATGGTCGCCAACGCCGATGTGTTCGTGACCAACTTCCGCCCCCAGGCCCGCAGGAAGGCCAGGATCGATGTGGCCGACATCCGGGCGGCGAACCCCGACATCATCTACGTCCGGGGCTCGGGGAACGGGCAGCGGGGCCCCGAGGCCGAGCGGGGTGGCTACGACGGGTGCACATTCTGGGGGCGGGGCGGACCGGCCGACATCATCTCGAACCCCGACGATGGCAGTTACCCGATCGGCCAGCCGGGACCGGCATTCGGCGACGTGATCGGTGGCCTCACCATCGCCGGGGGCATCTCGGCCGCCCTCTTCCACCGGCAGCGCACCGGCGAGCCCGTGGTAGTGGACAACTCGCTGTTGGGCACGGCCATGTGGGCCACGGGGGCCTCCTCGCTCGCTGCCGGGCTCTTCGGCATCGACCGCATGCCCCAGGGGAACCGCACCCAGGTCCCCAACCCCATCGTCAACATGTACAAGACCAAAGACGGCCGCTTCCTCTCGCTGGTCATGCTGGAGTCGGACCGCTACTGGGGTGACCTGGTCACCTTGATGGGCCGCCCTGAGCTGGCCGAGGACCCCCGCTTCGTCGACGCCGCCGCCCGGGCCGAGAACCGGGCCGCGTGTGTCACGTTGCTCGACCAGATGTTCGCCGAGCGCACCTTTGCCGAGTGGAAGAAGATCCTCTTGGACGCCAAGGGCGTCTGGGCCCCGGTCCAGACCCCGAGCGAGTTGCTGGAGGACCCCCAGGCGCTGGCCAACGGCTACATCCGGGAGGTGGAGGCGGCCTCTGGGACGGTGTTCCGCATGGTCCCCTCCCCGTTACAGTTCGACGAGACGCCACCCGACCTCACCCGGGCCCCTGACCACGGCGAGCACACCGACGAGGTCCTGGGCGAGCTCGGGCTCGACATGGACGCCATCATGGACCTGAAGATCAAAGGCGTCATCCTCTGAGCGCGGCCACCGACACAGACACCGCGGCCATGGGCCCGGCGGTGGGCACCGCCCTGCTCGAGGTGAGCGACGTCTCGGTGCGCTTCGGAGGGATCGCCGCCATCAGCCAGGCATCGCTCACCCTCGCCCCCGGCGAGGTCTGCGGGCTCATCGGCCCGAACGGTGCAGGCAAGACCACCTTGTTCGACGTCATCTCGGGGATCAGGAACCCCCAGGGGGGCAGGGTGGCCTTCGACGGGATCGACATCACCTCGTGGAATCCGATCCGCCGCTCCCGGGCCGGGATGCACCGCACCTTCCAGGTCGTCCAGATGTTCGGCTGGCTGTCGGTCCTCGACAACGTGACCGCCGCCCTCGACTGGGAGGGAGGAGGTGGCGGGTTCCTGGCCGACCTGGTCGCCTTCCCCACCCGCACCATCCGCAACCGTGACCGCCGCGAGCGGGCCCGCGCCGCCCTCGAAGCCTGCGGGTTGAGCGCCTTGGCCGATCAACCGGCCGGCTCGTTACCCATCGGACTGGCCCGCATGGTCGAGCTGGCCCGGGCCACGGTCGACAACCCCAAGGTGCTGCTCTTGGACGAACCCACCTCGGGACTGGATGCCACCGAGGCCCACCGCTTGGCCGACCAGATCGCCGCCATCTCCTCGGAGAACAACTGCGGCGTCCTCCTGGTGGAGCACGACATGGACTTCCTCATGCGCCAGTGCCATCGGGTGGTGGTGCTGAACCTGGGCGAGGTCCTCGCCGTAGGCACACCCGGAGAGGTCCGGGCCGACCCGGCCGTGCGGGCCGCCTACCTCGGCGGGTAGGAGGAACGATGGAGCTCTGGGAGCTGGTCGCCCGGGAGAGCATCCGGGACCTGGTCGCCCGCTACAACGCCAACGGCGACTCGGGGCGCTTCGAGCAGGTGCTGCAGGTGTTCGCCGACGATGCCGTCATGGAACTGGTCCAGTCCGACGGGGAAATACAGCGCTTCGAGGGCACCGAGGAGATCGCCACCATCTTCACTGGCACCAAGGCGGGCTGGGACGCAGCCGCGGCCGGCCAGGCCCGACACCACATCCGGCACTTCGTGGCCACCCATCAGATCGACGTGGCGGACCCGGTCCACGCCTCGGGCCGGAGCTACTTCGCCGTCGTCATGAACCACGGCCTCGACCACTGGGGCCGCTACATCGACGACTACGAGGAGCGCGACGGGCGGTGGGTCATCACCCGGCGCCGCACGTACACCGACGGCAGGACGCCCGGCGGGTTCACCGACTGAGCCACTCAGAACACCCCGGCGCCGCCGGAGAGGCGGACGCGGAGCACATCGGCCACTCGGTCGCGGTGGAAGGCGGCGTCCCCGTAGCTCAGCCCGGCGAACTGCGAGCGCTTCATGTAGAGGTGGAGGTCGTGTTCCCAGGTGAACCCGATGCCGCCGTGCACCTGCAGTCCGGACGCCATGACCCGCTTGGCCGCATCCGAGCACCACACTTTGGCCGTCGACGCGGCGATGGAGGTGTCGGGCTCCCCGGCGGCGATGGCCCACGCGCCATACCAGGTGCTCGAGCGCATCCCCTCCACATCGACCACCATGTCGGCACAGCGGTGTTTGACCGCTTGAAAGCTGCCGATGGGCTGGTCGAACTGCACGCGGTCCTTGGCGTACTGGGCCGCCATCTCCAGGACCCGCCCCGCCCCGCCCAACAGTTCGGCCGAGGCACCGACCGCGCCGCGGTCGAGTAGCCCGGTGGCCAACTGGTCGCCCTCCAGGAGCACGGCCGGGGTGTCGTCGAAGGTCACCCAGGAGAGCACCCGGGTCCCGTCCATGGCCGGCTCGGGGGGGGGACGCCCCACCGCGGCCAGGTCGACGGCGAAGACGTCACCCGCAACCGCCACCACGGCCACGTCCGCCACCGCCGCCCCCTCCACCGGACCCATTCGCCCGGAGAGCGACCATCGACCACCGGACTCGGTGGCCACCACCGCCCCGGTGTGCCTGCTCCAGCCCACGCAGCCGATGCGGTCGCCTCCAGCCAGGCCGGCCAGCCAGTCGGTGGGCCCGTGCTCGGCGGTGGCCAGCACGGTGAGGGCCAACAGGCTGGGCAAGAACGGGACCGGCGCGCAATGGCGGCCGATCTCTTCGAGCAGGACGGCCGCCTCCACCCAGCTCATGCCGATCCCGCCCTGCGCCTCGGGCAGGGCCACGCCCAGCCAACCTTGGTCGGCCATGTCGTGCCACAACCCGGCATCGAATGGACGGCCCGAGGAAAGGTGGGCCCGCACCGCTTGGTGGTCGGCACGGTCGTCGAGCAGGTTTCGAGCTGCGCCCTGGAGCGCCAGCTGATCCTCCGACAGTTCGAAATCCATGGGCGGCATGGTACCGGCACGCCGTATGCGAAGCTGACCCCGTGGACCTCACTCCCACCCCTGAGCAGCAGGCCTTCCGCTCCGAGGTCCGGACCTGGTTGATGGAGAACCTGCCCTGGGACTACGGCCACGGGCTCCCCCCGCGCTTCGAAGACCTCAGCGAAGAGGTCGCCTTCCTCCGGAGCTGGCAGGCGTCGCTGGCCGCCGGAGGCTGGGTAGGAGTGGCGTGGCCCGTCGCCTACGGTGGCCGGGGGGCTGGACCGAACGAGCACTTCATCCTGCAAGAGGAACTGGCACGGGCACGGGCCCCGGAGATGGTCGGTCGTATCGGCCTTAATCTCGCCGCCCCCACATTGTTGGCCCACGGCACCGACGAGCAGAAGGACCGTTGGCTGTCGCGCATCCGCACAGCCGACGACCTGTGGTGTCAGCTCTTCAGCGAGCCGGGAGCCGGTAGTGACCTGGCTGGAGTGTCCACCCGGGCCGCCCGGGTGGAGGGCGGCTGGCTGGTCAACGGCCAGAAGGTGTGGACCTCCTATGCCCAATTCGCCGATTGGGGCGTCTGCCTGGCCCGCACCGATCCCGAAGCGCCCAAGCACAAGGGCATCTCCTACCTGGTCGTCGACATGCACCACCCCGGGGTCGACGTGCGGCCGCTGGTCCAGCTGACCGGCGAGGCCGAGTTCAACGAGGTCTTCCTCAACGACGTCTTCGTGCCCGATGACCGGCTGATCGGCCCGGAGAACGAGGGATGGCGGGTGGCCAACTCCACCCTCTCCCACGAGCGGGGCGTCAACCCCCGCCAGCTCGTCATCCACATGCAACTGCTCGAGGAGCTGCTGCGCCTGGCCGAGTCGACCGGCGCCTTCGACGACCGGCGACTGCGGAGCGCGCTGGCCGAGGCCTACGTCGAGATCCGCATCTTTCAGCTGCACAACCTGCGCAGCGTCAGCCGGCTGTCCCGTGGGCTCGACCCTGGCCCCGAGGGCAGCGCGCTCAAGCTCTACTGGAGCGAGATGTCCAAGCGCTTCCACGACACGGCGATGGCCGTGGTCGGCGATGCCGCTCCCTTATGGAAAGGGGCCGAGGCCAACCCGGGGGACGGCCAGTGGCAGCGGTCGTGGCTCTATTACCAGGCTTCGTCCATCTGGGCCGGGACCAACGAGATCCAGCGCAACGTCATTGGCGAACGGGTACTCGGGCTCCCCCGGCCGCCCCGACGCTCCTCAACCTAGGACAAAGGATTCCCCGGCGAGTTCTCCGCGGTTCGAGTCGATGATCGACGGGCAACGGCTGGCCAGTCGATGACCGACGGCTGACCGGTCGATCGACCGCTGACAGTGACCGGCAGGGCTTCGCATGAGTTGCTGGCCGCCGAGCCGCCGACACGGCCTGGACGCAGCGGGCTGGTTCCGGTTTGCCCGCCTTTCGGCGAATGGACATCGAGAGGACGTCGTCCGCCGGCCCCGTTTCGCCGAAAGGCGGGCATCTTGAAGACCGGCGGGGAGCCTGGACCACAACATGCCGTTCGCTGTTGGCCTGGTCCCCGAACGACGAATGGCCGCTCTGTCGTTGTCGATCCTCACCGACAGTGGCGACCGTGTCGATTGGGAATCAACGTTCGAGACCCAGCGCGCTGGTTCGGTCCACGTCAGCCGCTCCCCCGCCCCCGCACCGGTCGGGAAGTACCTCCCGATACGCTCCGCGGGTGCCGACACCGCCCGGTGACCGGCAACCGACCGAGGAGCGACGGCATGAGCCCAGCAGGAGGAGGTGGCCAATTCGGCGGTGTGATGCGCTCGCTGCGGCGAGACGACTCGGTCACCCAGGTCCGGGTGACCAAGGGCACGGCCAGACGGATGTTCCAGTTCGCCCGCCCCTACCGCACCATCTTGCTGGTGTTCTTGGTTCTGATCGTCGTCGACGCGGTCATCGGCGTGGTCAACCCGCTCATCTTCCGGGCCATCATCAACGGGATCCCCCATCACCGCACCGATTTGATCGTCGGTCTGGCCCTCCTGGCCGCCGGGCTGGCCATCGTCGGCGCCGGGCTCTCCATCGCCGAGCGGTGGGTGTCGGCCAAGGTGGGCGAGGGGCTCATCTTCGACATGCGCTCGCAGGTGTTCGCCCACATCGGCCGGATGCCCGTGGCCTTTTTCACCCGCACCCAGACCGGGGCCCTGATCAGCCGGTTGAACAACGACGTGCTCGGTGCCCAACAGGCCTTCACCGACACCCTGTCCTCGGTCGTCTCCAACCTGGTCAGCGTGGCCCTGGTGCTCGTGGCCATGTTCTTCCTGTCGTGGCAGATCACCTTGTTGAGCTTGATCATCCTTCCCGTCTTCGTCATCCCCGCCCGTCGAGTGGGCCGTCGACTGTCGTCGATCACGCGGGAGTCCTACGGGCTCAACGCCCAGATGAACACCACCATGACCGAACGGTTCAACGTAGCGGGGGCCCTGCTGGTCAAACTGTTCGGCCGCCCGAGCCAGGAGCGGAGGTCATTCGAGGACAAGGCGGGCCGGGTGAGGGACATCGGCGTGACCCAAGCCATGTACGCCCGCTTCTTCATCGCCGCCCTGACCCTCACCGCCTCCCTCGCCACTGCCCTCGTCTACGGCTGGGGTGGCGTCCAAGCCGCCGAGGGCGCCCTCAGCACGGGGACGGTCGTGGCCCTGGCCCTGTATCTGACTCGGCTCTACGGGCCGCTGACCTCGCTGTCCAACGTGCAGGTCGACGTCATGACCGCCCTCGTCTCCTTCGACCGGGTGTTCGAGGTGCTCGACCTGCCGCCCATGATCGACGAGAAGCCCGACGCCGTCGCGGTGCCCGCCGGGCCGGCACGGGTCGAGTTCGACCACGTCGACTTCAGCTATCCGACCGCCGAGGAAGTGTCGCTGGCCTCGTTGGAGTCCGTGGCCGTCCTCGATGGCACCCCGTCCCAGCAGGTGCTCTTCGACGTCAGCTTCGCGGCCGAGCCAGGGCAACTGGTGGCGCTGGTCGGTCCGTCGGGAGCGGGGAAGACAACCATCAGCCATTTGGTTTCCCGCCTCTACGACGTTCGAGCCGGCGCTGTCCGCATCAACGGCCTCGATGTCCGGGACGCCACCTTCGTGTCCTTGTCCGACACCGTCGGCGTGGTGACCCAGGACGCCCACCTGTTCCACGAGACGATCCGCGACAACCTCCTCTATGCCCAGCCAGGGGCCAGCGAGGACGAGCTGGTCGAATCGTTGCGGGGCGCCCAGATCCTGGACATGGTCACGAGCCTCCCGGACGGACTGGACACCGTGGTGGGTGACCGCGGCTATCGGCTGTCGGGCGGCGAGAAGCAGCGGCTGGCCATCGCCCGCCTGCTGTTGAAGGCGCCCGAGGTGGTGGTGCTCGACGAGGCGACAGCCCACCTCGACTCGGAATCGGAGGTAGCGGTGCAAGAGGCGCTTCGCACCGCGCTGTACGGACGGACGTCCCTGGTCATCGCCCACCGGCTGTCCACCGTGCGCGAGGCCGACCAGATCCTGGTCCTCGATCACGGCCGGATCGTGGAGCGGGGCCACCACGACCAGCTGCTCGCCGACGGAGGCGTATACGCCGAGCTCTACCGAATCCAGTTCGAACGACAGGACCACGTCGAGCAGGATCACGTCGATCGGTGAGCAACACCGCCTCGGCCACCGTGCCGGAGGCCAAGCCCAGGTCCACGCGGTGGGCTCGTGCCGCCAGGGCATTGACAGCCGGATTCACGTTCATCGGCGTCGTGATCATGCTCTACGTCTTGGCCCAGCTGCCCAGTGAATTCTCCGGGGTCCGGACCGAGACCTGGGCCTGGGCTCTCCCCGCCGTGGTGCTCGCCGCCCTCACCTACGTGGGCAGCGCCGTCTCGCTCCGGGGCGCCGTGATCCCGCCCCTCCCCATGGCCCGGACCACCGAGCTCCAGGTGGCCGAGGCCTTCACGTCGGTGGCCACCCCCGACGGGGTGGGGAGCGTGGCCCTGTCCAATCGCTTTCTCGGCCATTTTGGCGTGGAACCGGTCACCTCGGTAGGTGCGTTCACCCTCTCGTCACTGGCCTCGGGCATCGTCGGGGTGACCGCGGCCGCCGTCGCCGCTGCACTGAGCGCCGATCAGTTCAGCGTGACCTCGGCCAGTCACCAGACAAACTGGTGGCTGATCCTCGTCGCCGTGATCGTAGTGGCGCTGGTGGTCGGCGCAGTGGTCTGGATCGGCCGCATCCGCCGCCGGGTCCTGCCTCCCGTGACTCGGGCCCTGCGCGACCTGATGGCCGTCTTGCGCCGCCCGCGCCGTGCCGCCTCTCTGTTCGGGGGCGAGGTCTTCTACACCCTGGTCGAGGCGGCATCTCTCGTCGCCATCCTCCACATGCTCGATGTGCGGGCCTCATTCGCCGTGGCCGTCGTGCTCGTCGTCGCCGCCAACGGCGTGGGCGCGGCCATTCCGCTGCCGGGAGCCATGGGGGCGCCCGAAGCCCTGCTGGTGGCCGGGTTGGCTGCGGCCGGAATCGATCGGGTGAATGCGGTGGCCGCCGCAGCGTCCTACCGGCTCCTCACCTATTGGTTGCCGACCATCCCGGGGGCGCTGGCGGCACGCAACCTGAAGCGGCACGGTCTCTTGTAGAACTGATCCGGCGCTCTGGCAGCGTCGCCGGCGCACTCAGGCGGCCTCGCCGACGCACAGGGACCTTTCGCCCTTGTCGTGGGTGTCGCCCGGATCGAGCGACCACCATCCGGGCGCATCGGTGCGGCCGTTGCCGGCCTCACGGGCACGTGACTCGGGGCGTTCGTCTCGTTCCGTTCCTTCGTCTCGTTCTGTTCGTTCGTACATGGCGTTCAACTTTCTTTTTCCCAATTTCAGGAGCATGTCGAGGGTGATAGGTCATATCTCAGGGACCCCTAGTCGCTGATACATCGGAGAAGCGATGGCCGACCGGGTCGGCAAAGCCGATCGTTGGCGCTGCCGCGGTCTGCAGCGAATAGACAAGAGCCACTTCGGAAAGAAGCGGCTCTTCGACGGGTCCAGTCCTGTTCGGGCTGGCTACTACGTCGAAAGGGCCTGCTTACCGGGCATCATTGCGCTCGAACGGACAGCCTGGTCGAGTACGTCCGCTACGGACGATCGTGCGGTACCGCGAGCAGCAAGCTCGTCAACCTCCCGGCAGAGCCAGATCGCAGATAGGTCCGTGGAACGCATGAAGTCCACTATAGCGAGAACGACGCGCCATATGAAACGACAAGAACGGCGGTATTACCAGCTATCAGGCCGATAGCGGACCGGCATTCTGATAGTACCTCTGTCTAAGAGGTATTATTCCGAGCCATGGGCCCGTCAGCGACAAGCCGCCGCCCGGCACCGCTCGCCCACACCGCTGCCGGCCTGTTGGCCGTGCTCGTCCCCTTTCGCCACGCCATGCGAAGAGCGGTGCGCAAGGATTTCCCCCTGGCCCCGTTGCCCTCGGCTCAGATCGAACTGCTCAGGGTGGTCGAGCGCACTCCCGGAGTCGGCGTCCGACAGGCAGCCGACGAGCTGAGCCTCGCAGCCAACTCGGTGTCGACCTTGGTCAATAAACTGGTCGTTGGCGGGCTCTTGGATCGTGGCCAGGATCCAACCGACCGGAGGAACGCCCGCCTCTCACTTACCGCGAAGGCGGTCGGGCCCCTCGACCTGTGGCAGGACTACCGCCACGACGTGATGGTTCGAGCCCTCTCGACGCTGTCGCCCCCCGATCGCCGACGGATCGACGAGGCACTCCCCGCGCTGGGCAGAGTCATCGATGCACTGGAGGTCCTCTGACGCAATCCCAACCCGCACCGTCCCAACCCGCACGATACCGATCCGCACAGTCCAATCGAGATCGACCGTCTGATGACGTCCCGGCGGTGGCCTGTCATGGGCTCACCTATTCCTTCGGCCAACACATGGCCGTCGACGACATCGATCTGGAGGTAGCGCAGGCAGCGATCTACGGGCTGCTCGGTCCCAACGGGGCGGGGAAGACCACCACCATTCGGGTCCTCAACACCCTTCTTCCCACCTCGCCCGCTTCGGCCGAGGTCTTCGGCGTCGACGTGGCCCGCCAACCCTTCACCATCCGCCGGCTCATGGGCTATATGCCACAGCAGCTCTCTGCCGACGCCGGGCTGACCGGGCGGGAGAACCTGATGCTCTTCGCTCGCCTGTTCGACATCCCGCGCCGGCAACGCAAGGAGCTGGTGGACGAGAGCCTCGAGGCCATGGGGGTGGCCGATGCGGCTCACCGGATGGTCTCCACCTACTCCGGCGGCATGGTCCGCCGGCTCGAGTTGGCCCAGGCGCTGGTCAACAGCCCTCGACTTTTGGTGCTGGACGAACCCACCATCGGGCTCGACCCGATCGGTCGTTCCGGAGTGTGGGAGCGGGTGCAAGACCTGCGCAACCGGACGGGCATGACCGTACTGCTCACCACCCACTACATGGACGAGGCCGACCAGCTCTGCGATCGGGTTGCACTCATGCACCACGGCCAGATCCGGGCCGAGGGCACGCCGGCCGAACTGAAGGCCCAGCTCGGACCGCACGCCTCGCTCGAGGATGTCTTCCGCCATCACGCCCAAGAAGGGCTCGACCCGGATGAGGGAGGTGGCTTCAGTGAGGTCCGCACTGCACGAAGGACAGCCGGCCGTCTCAGCTGACCGGTCCCGAGCACCAATCCAGATCGCGGGACCTCCCATCTGGCGGATCCTGCCCCGCCGCATCGGGGCGCTGTGCATCGTGGAGCTCCAAAAGCTCCGCCATGATCGAACCGAGATCTACACCCGGGCGGTGCAGGCCGCCCTGTGGCTGCTCATCTTTGGAGAGACATTCACCCACATCCACGCCATCCCCACCGGCGGCGTGCCCTACCTCGACTAGCTGGCCCCGGGCATTCTCGCCCAGTCGACCCTGTTCGTGGCCATCTTCTACGGCATCCAGATCATCTGGGAACGAGATGCCGGTGTACTGACCAAGCTGCTCGTAACACCCACACCCCGATCCGCCCTGATCAGCGGAAAGGCGTTCGCGGCCGGCGTGCGCGCTCTGTGCCAGGTCGTCGTGGTGTTGGTGCTCTGCGCCATCCTGGGCGTTGGCCTCACAACCAACCCGCTGAAGTGGCTGGGTGCGGCCCTGGCGGTCGTGCTCGGGGCCAGGTTCTTCGCCACCTTGTCGATGACCATTGCCGGTGTGGCCTTGAAGCGAGACCGGCTCATGGGCATCGGCCGGCCATCACCATGCCCTTGTTCTTCGCGTCGAACGCCCTCTATCCCGTGGCCCTCATGCCAGGATGGGTCCAGGCCATCAGCAAGGTGAACCCACTCAGCTATCAGGTCAGCGCGCTGCGGGGCCTGCTCATCGGCACCGCCACCGACATCTGGCTCGACTTCGGGGTCCTGATCGCGGCCCTGCTCCTCGGGATCACTGCATCCTCCGCCCTCCTCGGGCGCCTGGCCCGGGGCTGAGGCGATCGGGGCCGGGGGACCGACCCACCTGATCGCTAGCGTTGCCCGGTGGCCCGATTCTTCGCCGACATCACACCGCTTCGGCGACACAAGCAATTCCGGCGCCTGTGGATGGGCCAGGTGGTGTCGGGCATGGGGAGCCAGCTCACCATCGTGGCCGTCTCCTATCAGGCCTACCACCTGTCCCACTCGACGCTCATCGTCGGACTGATCGGACTGGGGCAGCTGGTGCCCCTCCTGGCCGGGGCGATCTGGGGTGGCGCGTTGGCCGACGCCCTGGACCGCCGCAAGGTGTTGGTGCTCACCCAGCTGGCCATGGCGGCGGCCAGCGCCGGGCTGGTGGTCAACGCCGCGCTCCCCCATCCGGCCGTGTGGCCGCTCTTCGTCTGCACGGCGGCGGCGGCGGGGTTCCAGGGGGTGGACTGGCCGGCCCGGCGGGCGGCGCTGCCCATGCTCGTCCCACCCGAAGACGTGACCGATGCCATCGCGCTCCAGACGATGATCCAGCAGCTGGCGTTGGTGGTCGGACCGGCCGTCGCCGGTGTGACCATCGCCGAGATCGGACTCAGCGCAGTCTTCGGGATCGACGTGGCCACCTTCGGCGTGGCCCTGGTGGTCGCCGTGTTGTTGCCGGCGCTGGTGCCGCGAGGTGGGGGCACACCGATGGGGCTCAAGTCGATGGCCGACGGATTCCGGCACCTCAAGGGTCAGCCGTTGCTGGCCTCCACCTATCTGATCGACCTCAACGCCATGATCTTCGGCATGCCGAGGGCCGTGTTCCCGGCTCTCGGGACCGAGCTGTACGGCGGCGGGGCGGGAATCGTGGGCCTGCTCTACGCCGCCCCGGGTGCCGGCGCCTTACTCGGGTCCTTCGTCACCGGTTGGTGCTCGCGGGTCAGACGGCAGGGGCGCGCCATTGCCGCCTGCGTGGTCGTATGGGGCGGTTCGATCGCCCTGGTCGGGATCATCCCCGTGCTGTGGATCGGGTTGGGCCTCTTGGCCCTGGCCGGGGCGGCCGACGTGATCTCGGCCGTGCTCCGCCAAGCGGTGCAACAGCGGACGGTCCCCGACCACCTGCAGGGCCGACTGTCGGGCACCTTCTTTGCCGTGGTGGCCGGCGGCCCCCGCATCGGAGACGCCGAAACGGGACTGGCCGCCGAACTGGGTGGGGCGCAGTTCGCAGTGTGGTCGGGAGGCCTCGCCTGTGTGGTGGGCGTGGCCGTGCTGTTGTGGCGGGTGCCCATCCTCTGGCACGACAACGGGGGCGGCCGGATGTTGAGCCCACCCGAAGAGACTGACGCCATCGCCGAGGCCACCAGCGAGCTGGGCGAAGGCGAACCCTTGTAGACGCGAGCCCTTGTCAGGCGAGCCCTCGTAGACCTCGCCCTATCCGATCTGCTCCCACCCGTTACCGGCCGGCCGTTCCCCATGCCCGATCAGCCGGTCCCCGTGTGCCGTGTCCGCCGGTACGCTCAGGGCATGCGGCCGGCGACGTACCAAAGGTGACGCCCGACCGAGCCGGCTCTGCTCCGGGGTGGTACCCGGATCCTTCCGGACAGCACGCCTGGCGTTGGTGGGATGGACAACAGTGGACCGAGCACGCGTCGACCCCGCCATACCCGCCCGTGCCCGTGCCGGTGCCCCTGCAGGTGCCGGTGCCCATCCCGGTGCGGCCCGGCGGCCTGCCCCGGTCGCCATTCCAAGACTTCGAGGTGGAGCACCGCTCGGAGCCGTGGGCCAAGTGGGCGGTGCTCGTCTACGTGGCCGTGATCGTGATCAACGGGGCCATCGCCTGGGCTGTCGAGGGCGCGCTGCAGTCCTTCTACCATCAGGTTCGGTATCAGCTCGCCCACCCGGGCACCCACACCTCGCTGGTCGTGAACCTACCGGTGTGGTACCGGGTCGTGACCGGCGTCGGCGAGCTGCTGACGGTGGCCGGCTTCATCCTCTTCCTCGTGTGGCAACACTGGGCCGCCAGTACGGCGGGCTCGCTCGGGTACCCGGCCAGGCGCAGCCCCGCACTCGGCGTTGGCGGGTGGTTCATCCCCGTCTGCAATCTCTGGTTCCCGTACCAGGCCATCCGCGACTGCCTGCCTCCGGGCCATCCGGCTCGGCGCTTGGTGCTCCACATGTGGCTGTGGCTCATCGCCTCCCTGGTCGTCGCGTTGGTGGCTCTCGGCATCCTCTGGTCGGCCCCGACTTGGGCCACGTTGGCCGTCGGCGACGTGGGGGCGTTCGCCACGCTGGTCTTCGGCTACTTCGCCTTCAAGTCGGTCGGCGCCATCTACGACAACCACCGCCTGGTCCTGTACCCCTACGAGACGACCGACCCGGTCGGTGTCCCCGCCGCGACCGCGCCGCCGCCAGTGTTCGATCGCAGTGGATGACTCCCAAATCCCACGTTGTTGCGCCAACGGGGGTGGTCCACTTCCTCAGGGCGCGGCAGGGAGGCCGTATCGGGTCCAGACTTCGCCTCTCTGTCAGCGAAGCCGTACCCCGCGCTTGTGCACCTCCGTATCTGCGACCGGCCGCGCCTGGCACGCGAGTCGAACGGTCTTTCCCTCGTAGAAGGAACGACCGCTGAACACCTCGAGCGCCTTGAGCTCGAGGTCTTTTGGTGGCTCGAACGCTTCAGGGTTCTCCTGCAAAGTGATGGCGCACGCAGTGCACACGGCTTGCCCGTGGCAGAGAGTCGGCCAGCGATAGCCTTGCCGCTCGGCCGCCGTCATGAGGGTCTCGCCCCGACCCACCTCGATGGTGACGTCCGACGGCTCGACATGCACCATGGATACGTTTGCGTGAGTCGGCTCTCTTGTCATGTCATCCGTAGCCACATTCCAGCATCTGATTTTTAGTGGAGCCGTCATGTTTTTAGTGGAGCCGTCATGGCGTTGCGCAAAGACGTGAGAGCCTCGTCGCCCAAATGCATCCTCATCCAACCTTTCCCGGGTGACATTATATTGATTTAAATGAAGACACCCGAACGCGACTCTGACGCGTGCCTGCCCGCGTCGGCGGCACAGCCGATGACGCATGGGACGCCCCGCGTGCATTCGGCCTCGAACGGCCCTCTTTCCGGCGTCAGAGTTCTCGAACTGGCAGGTATTGGCCCAGCACCGTTCGCTGCAATGATGCTGGCCGACATGGGAGCGGACGTGGTGCGGGTTGATCGAGCGAGTACCGTCCAGATCAACCCTCCGCCCTCGCGAGATCTACTCAGTCGCGGTCGCCGATCCGTCGGGGTAAATCTGAAGCATCCTGCCGGCGTCGAGACCATTCTGCACCTAGTAGAAGCCAATGACGTACTCATCGAAGGGTTCCGTCCCGGCGTGGCTGAACGCCTCGGCATCGGGCCCGATGTGTGCCGAGAGCGCAACCCGCGCCTGATCTATGGTCGTATGACGGGTTGGGGTCAAACTGGCCCATACGCCGACGTAGCCGGGCACGACATCAACTACATCGCCCTCGCTGGCGCACTCGAGTCAATTGGTCGCACGGGCCAGCCTCCTACTCCTCCGCTCAACCTTGTCGGGGACTTCGGTGGTGGTGGGATGCTGCTCGTCTTTGGAATTGCCTGCGCCCTAGTTGAGCGGGCAACGAGCGGAATGGGACAGGTCGTCGACGCTGCGATGGTCGACGGATCCGCTCTGCTCATGACTCTCTTCCGGACCATCGACCTAGGTCCGCGAGGCACAAATATGCTCGATGGCGGTTCACCCTTCTATGATGCCTACGAGTGCGCAGACGGCGCCTACGTCTCGATTGGATCGATCGAGCCACAGTTCTACGCCGAGTTACGCCGCCTTCTGGGCCTAGATAGTCCAGAATGGGACGCTCAGAATGATCGTTCCTCGTGGCCTGATCGAAAGGACGACCTCACCGCCATCTTTCGTACACGCACGCGTGCCGAATGGTGTGAGCTGCTCGAGCATACTGACGTGTGTTTCGCACCTGTCCTGTCCCTCGACGAGGCTCCCAAGCACCCGCACAACCGAGCCCGTGAAACCTTTGCAGAGCACCACGGCATCATCCAACCAACCCCGGCGCCGAGGTTTAGCCGGACACCGGGAGCGCTCGATCGCCCCCCTGTTCGTCCGGGCAAGCACACGGACGAGGTGCTCAGCGAATACTTCGGTCCCGACGAGATCGCCGACCTCCGGGCTGCCGGTGCAGTGCGCTGATCTTCGACGTCGTGCGACCACTGGCCTTCGTCCCGATGACAGACAACCTTTGCCAACCTTCCCCATTGTTCGCCCGCTCGGCCCACCCACAACAGCAAGGAGTCCTTACCGTGCGCTTAGCCGTGAGTGCAGCACTCCTCCTCGAACGAAAACGGGGTCGTCCGGATCTCGTCAGTCGCAAATCCCGGGCAGTATGTACCGCCGCATCGCCTCGGTCGCATCGAATCCATCGTTGCGGAACAACTCACCGAGGAGGAGCAGGGCGATCGAACCGAGCCACTCGATGACTTCGTCGACTTCGAGGCCGGCCCGGAGTTCACCTCGTTCGGCCGCCAGCGCAACGAGGGGGCGTAGCGAACCAGCGACGAGGTTGCGAAACTCCCCAGAGGCCCCAGTGGCGTGGACCACGGCATCGGCGGCGTCGGGGTCGAAGAGTCGGCGCAGGAGTCGAGACTCTCGTACCCCATGGACGACGTGCGAATACGCGTCGGCGAACTGCTCGACGAACGGAGCGGGACGCTCGTAGAAGGCGGCCGCCTCGGCGATGAGGTCCTGGGCTTCGAAGAGCAGGACCGCCGAGATGATCGCCGGCCGGTTGGGGAAGTACTTGTAGACGGTCGTCCGATGCACGGAGGCCACCTGGGCGATGTCATCGACGGTCGCGCGTATGGGGCCGGCGGCATCGAAGCACTTGACCGCGGCCTGCAAGATGAGTTGGCGGCATTCTTCGTCGTCGGATGGGGACGCTGGCCCCCACCTCCCTCGTCGGGGTGTCTGAGTCACTGCCTTGGTCACTGCCTCGCTGCCTCCATGGCGTTCATTCTAATCAGGACAACACTACATTTATGTTGACTTGTAGTGAAGGTCGAGTTAGCGTACTGCTGTTGGCCGTGGGTCCGGGTGCGCGGACACATCTGCGTTGCGCACCACGGGACGTGATCAGGGGGAGTCGGAGTGCCGGGGACGATTCAGCCGTAATGGAGCCTCATGCGCCGTTCCGGATTCTGCAGTGGGGAACGGGCAACGTCGGACGGCGCGCCCTTCGGGCGATTCTCGATCACCCCGAGCTTGAACTTGTCGGGCTTCACGCCTTCGGGCGCGAGAAGCAGGGGGTGGATGCCGGAACGCTCGCCGATCGTGCGCCGGTCGGCGTCCTGGCTACTGCCGACCTCGAGGCGCTCCTCGCACTTGATGCCGATTGCGTGAGCTACATGCCGACGGAGATCGACTACGACATCGTCAAACGCTTCTTGCAGTCTGGCGTCAACGTCGTCACGACCGGCGACTACCTGACGGGCACCAACCAGTCAGTGGGCTTTGTCCCGTCACTCGAGGATGCCGCCCACAAGGGAGGGGCCACATTCCTCGGGACGGGCTTCGAACCCGGATTCGTCAACGTACTGGCCGGATTTCTCACCGGAGCGTGTCGCCTCGTTCGCGACATCACCGTGACCGAGACCCTTGATTGCACCACCTACCCGGTCCCTGAAGCCTGGCACGACATGGGCTTCGGCGAGGTCGCCGCAGAACGCTTCTCACCCATTGCGGCCTCGCCGGATCTCCCGGGACTGGCCTACTTCGACACGCTCGATCTGATCGCCAACATGCTCGAGCTCGAACTCGACACGAAGGAAGGGTTTCTCGAACGAGCGGTGGCCACCCGCGATATCGACCTTGGCTGGATGCGGTTCCCGAAGGGAACAGTCGCCGGGCAGCGGCGCACGTATCGTGGCCAGGCGAAGGGCCGACCAATCGTCACCCTGGCCATTTGCTGGACGATGAGCGATGACGGCCTCGATCCGCAGTGGTCTGGGCCTGAGGGGTTCCGGATCGAGATCGAAGGTGAGCCTCGCGTCGACGCCACCGTCCGCTTCGTGCTCCCCACGACGCCGGGCTTGTCCGAGGAGCCGGACGTCATGAGCGTGCTCATGGTTGGCACCGCCATGGCGGCGGTTCATGCCATCCCGTTCGTGTGCCGGGCCGATCCCGGCGTCATCACGCCGACCGACCTACCCATCTATGGGGCGCGTCACAGCGTCATTGATTGAGGGACCGACATGCAGGAACACCAGAACTACTTTGTCGTAGACGGCCCACCAGCGCAGGTATGGAGCATCTGGTTCGGATCGATTCCCACTGAGCGCTCGTCGGATCCCTTCGTCATCGAGATGGACAACGTGCGAATGGAAATCCTCCACCCGGGAGACGCCGTCGACGACGGCCTTGTTCGCCACTGCCACTATCCGGTGCCTCGGTATCTGCTGTCAGGCAGTGTCGCTGAGTCTTGGGAGCTCATCACCGACGTCGTTCCGAATCAGTCCTATCGCTACGAGGCCATCACCAAGCCCCCCCTTCGCAGTAGCCGAAGGCCGCCAATGGCTCGACGACCTTGGCGACGGGCGCACCCGGGTGAACTTTTACGAGCGCTACGAGATCGCCAATGCACTGCTTCGACCATTCCTCGAGGGCCCAGTGCATCGGATGATCTCGACCAACAACGACGAAGTGATCGAGCGAGGCATTCGGAAGGGCATGGAGGCCCTCCGCGCCGCTGAGCACTGAGTTCGAACTCGCCCAGAATATTCGAGCAAGGAGCCCCTAGCCATGAAGACCAAGGGTGCCGTGATCATGAAGTCGCCAGGCAAGTGGGAGGTGGTCGAACTCGACCTCGATGGTCCTCAGCGGGGTGAGCTGCTCGTCCGTATGGTCGCCTCCGGACTCTGCCACAGCGACGATCACCTGGCCACGGGCGATATGCAGGCCCATATGTACCCCATGGCCGGCGGCCACGAAGGCGCCGGCGTCGTCGAAGAGGTGGGGCCCGACACCGACGGTTGGGAGGTTGGTGACCGGATCGTGACAGCGTTCTTGCCCTCATGCGGGCGCTGCCGCTGGTGCGCGTCGGGATGGCAAAACCTCTGTGACTCTGGCATGCACACCCTCACGGGACAACGCCCCGACGGCAGCTGGCGCTTGCGGCTCGACGGCCAGCCCATCGCCCAGATGTCGGGCATCTCCACGTTCAGCCAGTTCTCGACGATCTCGACGCTCTCGGCCATCCGGTGTCCCGACGATGTGCCGCTCGAGACGGCCTGCCTGTGTGGATGCGGTGTCGGGACCGGCTGGGGGTCGGCCGTCAACTCCGCCGAGGTTCGCCCAGGGGACGTCGTCATCGTGATGGGCGTTGGCGGCATCGGCGTCAGCGCCGTCCAAGGGGCGGCCCACTGCGGCGCATCGGTCGTCGTGGCGGTCGACCCAGTCGAGCTGAAGCGCACGACGGCACTGTCGCTCGGGGCCACCCATGCGGCGGCCACGATGGCTGAAGCGACCGACATCGTTGCACCGCTGACCAACGGGCAGGGAGCGGACTCGTGCATCATCGCCGTCGGTGTGACCGACGGCGGTCACGTGGCCCAAGGAGTCGACGTCATCCGGAAGGGCGGCACCTGCGTGGTGACCGGGGTGGGGAGGACCGCTGACGTGGGAATCCCGGTTTCCCCCACCCTGCTCACGCTCTTCCAGAAGCGGATCCAAGGCTCGCTGTTCGGGGCGATGAGCCCGTCAAAGGACATCGGGTTGCTGCTCGAGCTCTACCGTCAGGGTCGACTCCGCCTCGATGAGCTCGTGACCCAGACGTATTCGCTGGAGCAGATCAACGACGGCTACGCCGACATGCACGCCGGACTCAACGTTCGCGGGGTGCTCGTCCATGACCGAGGGGAGCAGCCATGACCCCAGACGAACGAGGCACTCCAGAAGCAACGTCGGCCGCTCGGCTGGTGCAGGAGTTCGACCACTGGGATCCGGAGCTGGCCAAGGATCCCTTCTCGGTCTACGACGGGTTGCGCGCACAATGCCCCGTCGCCCACTCCGACGCATACGGAGGCTTCTTCGTCCTCTCCCGCTACGAGGACATCGAGGCGGCGGCGAGAGACCACGAGACCTTCTCTTCTCGATCCATCTCAGTTCCCGACCCAGGCGTCATGCCCAGTTCGCCACCCCTCGACCTCGACCCGCCCCGGCACACCGCCTTCCGCCGGGTACTGCTGCCCTACTTCTCGCCTGGCCGCACACAAAAGCTCGAACCCATCACCCGGGCGGTGGCAGCTGGGCTGGTCCAGGACTTCGTCGAACAGGGCCACTGCGACGTCGCCCGTGACTTCGCCAAGCACGTGCCGATCGCCGTCCTTTCCCACGTGCTCGGAGTCGAACCGGGCGACGAAGAGCTCTTCAGCAACTGGACCGATCTCATCGTCTCTGGAGGACCTGATCCCGAAGTGTCGGCGAACGCCAACGTCGACATCCGCGACTACTTCGCCCGGCTCATCGAGGAGCGGAGCAGGCAGCCGGAGGACGATCTCGCCACCTTCTTGGTCAACGCCGAGGTAGAAAACGAAGCCATGTCCACGGCAGATCAGCTGGGAGTGGCGTCCCTTCTTCTCGTAGCCGGGATCGACACGACCTGGTGCATGCTCGGGACTTCCTTCTGGTGGCTGGCCCAGCACGCGGACGCTCGGCAGCGCTTGATCGACGACCCCGCCCTCTGGCCGAATGCGGTCGAGGAGCTGCTTCGGCGCTTCGGCCCCGTGTCGGTCGTGCGAATAGTGACCAAGGACGTCTCGATTGACGGCCAGATGATCCCCGAAGACGAGCACGTACTGCTCCCCTTCCCGGCCGGCAATCTCGACGAGGAGGCCTTCCCGGAGCCTTACAGCGTGCAGCTCGATCGGGCCCCGAACCGGCACCTCGCTTTCGGCGCCGGGGTGCATCGCTGCATCGGGGCGCACCTGGCCAGGATGGAGCTTCGGGTGGGCCTTGAAGAGTTCCTTCGGGCCATTCCCGACTTTGAGCTCGACGGCGATGACCCGGTGAGCTGGAAGCCAGGGCAGATCCGCGGCCCGAGCCGCCTGCTCCTGCGATGGAGCCGGTGAGCGAGGTTCGATCGAGCATCTGCCGGCTCTGCACGGCGCATTGCCCGATCCTCGTGACCGTCCGCGATGGCGTGGTCGCAGAAGTGCACGGCGACCGCGACGTCCCGGTCTTCGAGGGATACACCTGCCCCAAGGGTCGGGCCCTCCCTGCCATGCACGCCCACCCCGGACGCCTGCTCCAAAGCCTTCGGCGCCGAGACGATGGTTCGCACGAGCCGATCAACTCCGACGTGGCGATCGAAGAGATCGCCGACCGGTTGCGCGACCTCGTCGAGCGGCACGGCCCCGAGGCCGTCGCCATCTATATCGGAACGTCTGTCGTTCCACATCCCACGGCCAGCCGCCTGGCGAGCGGGCTGCTACTGGCGCTCGGTTCGCCGAACGTTTACTCGGCGGCCACGATCGACCAACCCGGCATGATCGTCGCCGAGGCCTGCCATGGAGTGTGGATGGGAGGACGGCCGTCGTTCGATGACGCCGATGCCTGGTTCTTCGTCGGGACGAACCCCGTCATCTCGAAGCAGTACCTCGAAGAGAATCCGGCCCGCCGTCTGGCCCGAGCGCTCGATCGAGGAGTGCAGGTGGTCGTGATCGATCCGCGCCGCACCGAGACGGCCCGTCGGGCCACCCTGCACCTCCAGCCGCGTCCCGGCGAAGACGCGGCCGTGGTCGCCGGCCTCCTCCACCTCATGATGAGGGAAGGTTGGATCGATCACGGGTTCGTAGGCCAGCACGTCGAGGGCTTCGACGTGCTCGAGCAGGCGCTTCGACCGTTCACGCCTGACGTCGTCGCCCAACGGGCCGACATCTCGGCCGGGGACCTCGTTGAAGCTGCGCGGTTGTTAGGGACGGCTCGTCGGGGTATCGCCGCACCCGGCACCGGTGCGGCCATGTCGAACCCTGGACCCCTTGTGCCCTACCTCTTGCTCTGTCTCGCCAGCCTGCGCGGCTGGTGGTCCCGCGAAGGCGAACCGGTGAGCCGTCCGAACGTCCTCCTGCCCCCCAACCCGGCACGGGCGCAGGCCTACCCCCCCTATCCGGTCAGCACGGGGCGGCGGATGCGGGTGCGGAACCTGGAGCAGACCGTTGCCGGACTGCCGACGGGTGCCCTGGCCGAAGAGATCTTGACGCCTGGACCGGGACAGATCCGGGCGCTCTTCAACGTGGGTGGCAGCCCGGCAACCGCGTGGCCCGACCAGCGCCTTGCCCGACGGGCGCTCGAAGACCTGGACCTGTTCGTCACGACCGACGTCGAGTACTCACCGGCCGCCCGGCTCGCCGACTACGTGGTGGCCACCAAGCTGGCGCTTGAGACCCCGGGCATGACACAGGGCACCGAGATCATCAAGTACCTCCACTTCGGGTACGGGTTCGCCCTGCCCTATGCCCAGTACTCACCGGCGATCGTTGACCCCCCTCCAGGCGCCGACGTCATCGAGGACTGGCAGCTCTACTACAGGGTCGCCCAGCGGCTGGACCTCGAGCTGCAGATCGTCAACCTCTCTGGGTCGGCGGGCGGCTATCTGGAGGCGCCGATCGAGATGTTGCCGCTCGACATGGAGACCGAGCCGACCACCGACGACCTCTACGACCTGATGTGCCGGGGATCTCGCATCCCACTCGACGAAGTACGACGTCACCTGGGCGGCAAGGTCTTCGAAGAGCTGAAGGATCTGCGGGTAGCTCCGGCAGACGAGGATGACGGCGCTCGGCTCGACATTGGCAATCATGACGTACTGGCCCAACTGGTGCCGGATCCGGCGCCCGCCAGACGAACCAACCCGGCCCGGCCCTTCCTTCTCATTCCTCGCCGAGAGAACCGGGTCATCAACACATTCGGGCGCACGGTGCCCGGCCTGATGGGAAACCGTCGCTACAATCCGGCCTTCCTCCACCCTGAGGACATGGCCGAACTCGGTCTCGATTCGGGTGACCTTGTGCAGATCGAATCCGATTTCGCCACCGTCGTGGGTGTTGCCGAGACCGACGGCGACCTCAAGCGCGGCGTCGTCTCGATGAGCCACGGTTTCGGGGCCAATCCGGGAGAGCCCGAGGACCCGAAGGTGGACGGCGCCAACACCAACCGGCTGTTCAGCACCGAGGTCGAATGCGATCCCATCTCCGGTCAGCCTCGGATGGGAGCCGTCGCCGTCGCCCTGTGCCGGCTGTCGGGCGCAGCCTGAAGTGGTGATGCCGTGTCGGATCACAGGACAAATTACGCTCGAGGTGGGGGAGCTTGACGGAGCATGTTGAAAGGAGAGCGGTGATGGATGCTGCCGGTGCTGTCGCACTGCCAGAGAAGTTCGCCCTGAGCGAGTTCCGGGGCATGGTCGTGGTCCCAGGGTCCCGCTACACCTCACAGGAGTTCTTCGACCTCGAAATGGAGCGGCTCTGGCCACGAGTGTGGCAAGTGGCCTGTCGGGAGGAAGAGATCGCGAACCCGGGCGACTTCTTGGAGTACACGATCGGCGACCAGTCGATCCTCGTCGTCCGGAGCCATCCCGACACCATCACAGCCTTCTTCAATGCGTGTGCCCACCGCGGGACCCGCCTGGCCTCGGGAACCGGGAACTTCGCCACTGCCGAGATCCGTTGCCGCTACCACGCCTGGCGTTGGAACCTCGACGGGGAGATCAAAGAAGTGGTCGACCGCCACGATTACCCCACCGCGCTCACCGACGACGACGTCCGGCTGGGCGAGGTCCAGGTGGGCCGCTGGGGCGGCTTCGTGTTCGTCAACATGGATCCGAGCTGCGAGAGCTTTGAGACCTACCTCGGTGAGGTACCCGATCGGATGGCCACCTACCGCATGGAAGACCTGCGCTTTCGCTCGTATCGGACCATCCTCTTCGACTGCAACTGGAAGACCGCCGTGGACGCTTTCAACGAGGCCTACCACCCCCAGGGTCTGCACCCCCAGATGCTGACCTGGTATGACGACACCCGCTTCACCTACGAGCAGTTCGGGCCCCACAGCTGGTACGGCGAGAAGGAGTTTCGTGACGAGATGCGGCCGAGCCCCCGGCTCGGGTTGGATCCGGAGGACTACGACGAGGTCGAGCTCCTTTCGGACCGGATCGACGCCGTTCGTGGCCTCTTCACCCGTGAGGACCGCCACCGCCTCGATGAGCTGCTCAAGAGCGGACCGCCCGAGGGCAAGACCGCCGTCCAGGTCTTCAACGAGATCAGGGTGCAGGCCATGCGGGACCGTTACGACTTCAACGGGCTGAGCGACAACGAGATCTTGCGCAACGGGACAATACATCTCTTCCCGAACTTCGTCGGGCCGATCGTGCACGGCAACGCCACCCTTTATCGGGCTCGCCCGAACGGGCTCGATCCCGACAGCTGCATCCTCGACTACTGGGCCCTCGAGTGGGTTCCCAAGGGCGGCGAGGCGCCGCCCTTCGAGCGCAAG
Organism: Acidimicrobiales bacterium; assembly: GCA_036521415.1. Classification (GTDB taxonomy): domain Bacteria; phylum Actinomycetota; class Acidimicrobiia; order Acidimicrobiales; family RAAP-2; genus DASXMT01. The sequence continues at coordinate 16,646 of DATDHU010000134.1, read as the reverse complement.
TTCTACCAGGACTGGCGGACCAAGGACTGGGGAGAGATCAACAACCAGGACTTCGGCAACCTCGTCGAGATCACCACCGGCATGAAGTCCCGTGGCTTCCGACGGGCCCTCCTCAACCCGGTGCAGGAGGCGAACATGATCCACCACGAGCAAGTCATTGACCAGTATCTCAACGGCTAGCGCAGGCAACGGTCCGCTCCAGGCCCTGGCGGGGGTCCACGTCCTCGATCTCTCCGATGCTGTCGCCGGGTCCTATTGCGCCAAGCTGTTGGTTGGCGTCGGGGCGCGGGTCACCAAGGTGGAACCGCCCGGCGGCCATCCGCTGCGCCGGTGGTCCGCCTCGGGCTCGGTCGGAGCCGATGGCGACCCCGATGGGGTGTTGTTTCGGCACCTGGCCGGCGGTCAGCGCAGCGTGGTGCTCGACCTCGAGCGCGAGACCGGTCGGGCGCGGATCCTCGACCTCGTGGCGTCCACCGACTTGGTCGTCGAGAGCTTCGCCGCCGGAAGGCTCGCCGACCTCGGCATAGGCCCGGGACGGCTCTGGGAGGCCAACCCCGGGCTGACGGTGGTCTCGATAACGCCCTTCGGCCAGGAGGGGCCGCGTTGCGGCGACGCACGCAGCGAGTTCCTTCTCCAAGCGGCCATGGGCGCTCTCGACCTGCACGGCGAAGGGGTCGCTCCCCTGGCCGTCGGTGGACGCCTGGGCGAGTGGGCGACCGGCACCTACGCGGCGGCAGGAGCACTGGCGGCGCGGGCCCGGACGCAGCGGACCGGCCAGGGCGAGTGGGTGGACGTCTCGGCTCTCGAGTGCCTGACCGTCACCATGCTCAGCTATCCGACGCTCTTTGCAAGCTTCCCGGGGGGATCGCGGACCGCGAGCTTCCGAATGGTGCCCGGCATCGAGGCGTGCAAGGACGGCTACGTGGGTTTGGCCACCATCACTGTGCAACAGTGGCACGACGTGCTGGCCATGATCGAGCGGACCGATCTCATGGCCACGCACCCCGAGTGGGACGATCAGAAGGTCCGTCAGCGAGAGCTGGCGATGGTCAAGGCCGAGATAGGCCCCTGGTTCCTCGGCCGAACCCAGGTCGAAATCCTCGACCGGGCGGCTGCCTTCCGAGTGCCCGCTGCGCCCGTGTCGAGCGGTGGCTCGGCGACCAGACTGCCCCACGTCGTGGCTCGCGAGCTGTTTCGGCCAAATCCTCGGGGAGCGTTTCCTGACCCCCGGCCCCCATTTCGAAGCAACCGGTCGACGCCGCAGCCGGCCGAGGCGGCCCCCCGCCTGGGGAACCACGATGAGGAGCCCGTTGCCGGCACGCTGAGCAAGTCGCCGCCACGCTCGCCGACCGATGACGTCGAGTTGCCGCTCGAAGGCGTTCGTATCTTGGACCTCACCGCCTTTTGGGCGGGACCGTTCGGCACCCAATACCTGGCCACGCTCGGCGCCGATGTGATCAAGATCGAATCGGTCCAACACCCCGACCCCATGCGCTTCAGCGTGACCGTCCCGCCAACGACCGAGCAGTGGTACGAGCAAGGCTCCCTCTTCATGGCCATCAACCTCAACAAGCGGGGCATCACGCTGGACCTCTCGCGTGCCGAAGGCAGGGACCTGTTCCTCCGGCTCGTGGCCACCGCCGATGTGGTGGTGGAGAACTTCACGCCCCGGGTGATGGAGAACTTCGGCCTCACCTACGAGGTCCTCCAAGGGGTGCGGAGCGACCTCATCATGCTACGGATGCCGGGCTGGGGTCTCGATGGGCCGTGGCGGGACCGACCGGCCTTCGCCTCCACCATGGAACAGGCCTCGGGCATCGCCTGGATGACAGGTCGCCCCGAAGGTCCCCCCGAGCTCCCAGGTATTTGTGATCCGCTCACCGGGGTGCACGCCGCCTTTGCCGTCCTGGCCGCCTTGGAGGAACGGCGACGAACCGGGGAAGGTCAGCAGGTCGAGCTGGCCATGCTCGATCTGGCCGCCAACGTCTCGGTGGAACAGGTGCTGGAGGACGCCGCCTACGGTCACCTGATGGAACGCCAAGGCAACCGAGGGCCGGCCGCCGCCCCTCAGGGCGTCTACCCGACCGTCGATCACTCCTGGCTGGCGCTGGCCGTGGGCACCGACGAGGAATGGCAAGCACTGTGCCGAATTCTCAAAAACGCTGACTTGGCCGAGGACGTCGGGCTTCGCCGCGCCACCGGGCGCCGATCGGCCCACGATCGCATCGACAGGGAGGTGGCCAGCTGGTCAGCGGGCAAGACCCTGGACGAGGCAGTGTCGGATCTGCGACGTGCCGGGGTGCCCGCCGAAGCGGTGGTCTCTGCTTACGAGATCGATCTGGAGCCCCAGATGAACTCCAGGGGCTTCTGGGAGGACGTGCGCCACCCCGTCGTCGGGACGTATCGCTACCCGGGCTGGCCCATGCGGCTCTCCGGCGGACCGGACAGGTGGTACCGACGGGCGGCTCCCCTCCTGGGCCAGCACAACGAGGAGGTGCTGCGTGGACTCCTCGGCCTCACCGACGACGAACTGGCATCGCTGCGGGACAAAGAGGTAATCGGCGACAGCCTGCTCCAGCGATGACAGAGCCCGACCCGGGTCCGCGCCGCCGGGAGGACCGCCAAGTGGAACCCTGATTCCGCTCTTGCTACGATGCTCGAACCGGAGCGAACGCTCCGTTCTGAATCCGGACCCGCCCGAGCACAAGGACCCACCCGTGACGATCGACACCGCGCCATTGCCGACCCGGCGCGCCCGGTACAAGGTCACGTTCTCTGTCCTCCTCATGGGGATCGTCGCCTACGGGCTGTTGCAGTCGCTGGTGCTGCCCGTCCTGCCCACCATCCAGCGCGATCTGCACACGTCGCAGAGCACGGTCACCTGGGTGCTGACCGCCTACCTCTTGACCGCTTCGATCTTCACGCCCATCCTCGGTCGCCTCGGGGACATGATCGGCAAGCGGCGGGTACTCGTCGCCACGTTGGTGATCCTCGGCATCGGCACGGTGGTGGCGGCCATGTCCACATCGATCGGGGTGCTGATCGTCGCCCGCGCCATCCAGGGCGTCGGCGGCGGGGTCCTCCCGCTGGCCTTCGGGATCATCCGCGACGAGTTCCCCCCGGACAAGGTGAGCACCGGCGTCGGGTTCACCGCGGCAATCGTGGCCGTCGCCACCGGTGCCGGCATCGTGCTGGCCGGCCCCATCGTGGCCCACCTCAACTACCACTGGCTGTTCTGGATCCCGCTGTTCTTGATCGCCGTCGCCGCCGTCGCCACCCACATGGTCGTGCCCGAGTCGCCGGTCCGCAGCCCGGGGCGCATCAGTTGGGTGGCGGCCGGTCTGCTCTCGGGCTGGCTGGTTGCGTTGCTGCTGGCCGTCAGCCAGGGCCCCTCGTGGGGGTGGGCCTCGCCGTCGGTGGTCGGTCTGGTCGCCGTCGCCGTCGTCCTGGCCGTGTCGTGGGTCCTGGTCGAGATCCGGTCGGAGAGCCCACTGGTCGACATGCGCATGATGCGGGTGCCGGCGGTGTGGACCAACAACCTGGTGGCCTTCCTGTTCGGCATGGGCATGTACTCGGTGATGGTGTTCATCCCCGAGTTCGTCCAGACGCCGACGTCGGCCGGCTACGGATTCTCGGCCAGCATCATCCAATCCGGGTTCTTCCTGTTGCCGTTGACCGTCACCATGTTCGTCTTCGGCCTGCTGGCCGGGCGAATGGCCGCGGCCGTGGGCTCCAAGGCATCGGTGATCGCCGGCTCGGCCACCACCAGCGTCGCCTTCGTGCTGTTGACCGTGGCCCACGACCAACGGTGGGAGATCTACGTGGCCAGCGCTTTGTTGGGCGCCGGGCTGGGCCTGGCCTTCTCGGCCATGTCCAATCTCATCGTCGAGGCCGTCCCCCCAGAACAGACCGGCATCGCCTCGGGCATGAACGCCAACATCCGCACCATCGGTGGGTCGATCGGAGCCGGGGTCATGGCCAGCATCGTGACCTCCGGTGTCGCGGCCGGCTCCCTCCCGGCCGAGTCGGGGTACACCCACGGCTTCCTGTTCCTGGCCGTCGCCTCCGCCGGCGCCGCCGTCGCATCGCTGTTCATCCCGAAGGCCGGATCGGCGGCAACGGACAGCGCCCATGAGCATCACCTCGACCATGCCGAGCTGGCGCTGGTGGCCGGTGGGACGCTCACCGAGGGCTGATGACGATCTCCACCCAACAGCCCACGCTCCGTCGCGACGCAGCCCGCAACCGCGACAAGATCGTGGCCGCGGCGAGGGAGGCGTTCGCCGAGCACGGCGTCGACGTGGGGGTCGACGTCATCGCCGCCCAGGCCGGCGTCGGAGTGGGCACCCTCTACCGGCGCTTCCCCACCAAGGAGTCGCTGATCGACGCCATCATCGACGGGCTCTTCGAGCAGGTGCTGAGCCTGGCCCGGGACTCGCTCGATGCCGACCCTCCCGAGTCAGGGTTCGCCGACTACCTCCGCGGTGTGGGCAAGCTCCAGGCTGACCACGTCGGCTGCCTGTCGCGGTTGTGGAACCACACCGGTCACGCCGAGGTGCGCACGGAGCTCGAGGCGACCGTCCGGCAGCTCCTGCGCCGGGCCCAAGGAGCAGGCACGGTCCGGGGTGACGTCGTCTACCAGGACATCTCGGTCATCCTGTGGTCGCTGCGCGGCGTGGTCGAGACCACGGCGCCGGTCGCCCCCCACCAGTGGCAGCGCTACCTCGACCTGGTGCTGGCCGGACTCCGCCCCTCAGCCCAGCAACTGAGCCGGCCCCCGTTGACGGGGCCGCAGTTGGACCGGGTCATGGCCATCCATCGTGATCGGTCCCGGGGCGGCAAGGGACCCTGATCGGAGGCCGCCTCGGGCTCAGGCGGCCAGCTTCCTCACCTGGAACGACAGGAGCACCTGCAAGAGGCCGAAGAGGATGAGCCAGATGCCCATGATGATGGCCAGGATGTCCACGGTGATGTGCGGATAGACCAGGGTGACGATCCCAGCGGCAAAGCCGAGGACGGCGATGACGAGGCGCCAGGCCCGGCCGGGGCTCCCTTTGTCTTCGTAGGCCGAGAAGAATTCGACCAGGCCCCCGATGATCCAGAAGAGCCCGATGAGGAACCCCACCGTCCCGATGGTCTCGAAGGTGTGGCGCAGGAAGATCACGCCCACCAGCACCGAGAGCAAACCCAAGAAGGCGATCAGGACCCGGGTGCCGCCGCTGGGCGACGTGTCGGCAATGGCCATCACGATCCGGACCAGGCCGCTGATGAAGAGCCAGATCCCGACGATGATGGCAAAGGCGTAGATGGTGTCCCTGGGTCGGGCCACGACCAGCCCGCCCACCACAATGCTCGCCACGCCGAAGAAGAGGATCCAGCCCCACGACCGGCCGATCTGCTCGAGCACGTCATCGGATCCCCTGTCGACCACCACGTCAGGCATCGTCGCCCCTCTCTGTCCTGGTTACGTGTCTGTACTTCGTTACCTGGAAGCTTCACCTAGACGCTGAAGCGTCACCACGGACAGTAGGCCCACCGCCGACCCGAGTGGGTGATCCCGCTGGGGCGCCGGTGACCGCCGAGCGGATCGCACCACCGGACCCAGGCCATCTTGACATGAGAAGTTCGGCTTACCTAATCTTTTGTATCAAGGGGGCCTGAGAAGAGGTCCGCCAACCGTCGGCGTCAGAAAGGTGACCGTCAATGAGGACCTCCAGACCGGGTCGACTGGTGGCGGTGCTGTGCGCCGCCGTGGTGGGGGCGACCCTCGCCGCCTGCGGATCGTCGTCGGGTTCGTCACCGACCCTCACCCTCTACAACGGCCAGCACGAGCAGACCACCAACCAGCTGGTGGCCGCTTTCGAAAAGCAGACCGGCATCACCGTGAACGTGCGCAACAACGACGAGGCCGTCCTGACCAACCAGATCCTCTCGGAGGGATCGGCCTCACCCGCCGACCTCATCTACACCGAGAACTCACCCGCACTCGAGAAGCTCCAGGAGAACGGGGTGCTGGCACCGGTGGACCCGTCGACCCTGCGCCAGGTCCCGGTCAGGTACAGCTCGCCCAAGGGCGATTGGGTCGGGGTGAGCGCCCGGGTCAACGTCCTCATCCACAACACCGACAAGCTGCCGGCCAGCCAGGTGCCTACCTCGATCATGGACCTGGCCGATCCCAAGTGGAAGGGGAAGCTGGCCCTGGCCCAGGGGGAGACCGACTTTCAGCCGATCGTCACCTCGATTGTGAAGAGCTACGGCAAGCAGGCCGCGCTCAGCTGGCTCGAGGCGATCAAGGCCAACGCCGGCAGCAACATCTACCCGGACAACGAGAGCCTGGTCAACCAGATCAACAAGGGGCAGGCCGAGATCGGGGTGATCAACAGCTACTACTGGTACCGCCTGAAGGATCAAGTAGGTTCAGCCGGCGTGCACTCGGCCATCTCCTATCTCAACCCGGGCGACGCCGGCTACGTGGTCGACATCTCCGGTGCCGGCGTGCTCAAGTCATCCAAGAACCAGGCCGAGGCGCAGAAGTTCCTGGCTTTCCTGGTGTCCCCCAAGGGCCAGGATATCATCGCCCACGACGACAGCTGGGAGTACCCGATCGGTTCGGGGGTGACCACGGCCAGGGACCAGAAGCCCTTCGAAACCTTGCAACCGGCGCCGTTGACCATCGCCGACTTGGGAGACGGCGCCACCGCCATCGCCCTGCTGCAACAGGTCCAGCTGGCTTGATCCGGTGAGATGACCGTGACGACAGCGGCCCCGCCCGCTCTCCCCGCCGTACGCGCCCGGTCCAGGCGGCCCGTCGCCCTGTGGCTGATCAGTGGCGCGGTGGCCCTGTTGTTGTTCCTGCCGCTGGCCTACCTCCTCATCGAAGCGGCCCAGACGGGCTGGGCGACCCTTTCGCACCTGCTCTTTCGCCAGCTGACCCTGAACCTCCTCTGGAACACGGTCCGGCTGTCGCTGGCCGTGACGGCTGCCTGCGCGGTGATCGGCGTGGCCGCCGCGTGGTGCATCGAGCGCACAGACCTGCCCGGACGACGCATCTGGGCGGTTCTGGTCGTGCTGCCCCTGGCCATTCCCGACTTTGTGACCAGTTTCGGATGGGTGTCGGTAGCCCCGTCGATCCAGGGGTTCCTCGGTTCCCTCCTGGTCATGACCCTCGCCCTCTATCCCCTCGTCTACCTCCCCGTGGCCGCGGCCTTTCGGGGCGCCGACCCGGGGCAGGAAGAGGTGGCCCACAGCCTCGGGCTGGGCCGGGTCCGGACGTTCTGGCGGGTGACGCTGGGCCAGGCCCGGCCGGCCCTGCTCGGCGGGTGCGTCCTCGTGTCACTCGCCCTCCTGGCCGAGTACGGCGCCTTCGAGATCCTCCGCTACAACACCCTCACCACCGAGATCTTCTTCGAGGCGGAGCGGGTCTATAACCTCCCGGCGGCCAGCAGTCTCTCCCTCGTCCTCGTGCTCGTGTGCTTCGCCGTCCTCGGCGGCGACCTGGCTGCCCGAGGTCGCGGACGGATGAGCCGCACCGGCCCCCAGGTCGCCCGGGAGCGCCACCGGCTCCGCCTGGGCCGGGCCACGGTGCCCACGCTGGCCGGGTTCACCCTCCTCGGCGGGCTCGCCCTCGGCCTGCCCATCGGCGTCATCATCTACTGGCTGTTCAACCCGGGACACACCACCTTTACCGCGGCCACCTCGCTGCTCAGCGCCGCCCTGCACACGGCCGGGTACGCGGCGGGGGCGGGAGCTTTGGCCACCGTGCTGGCCGTCCCCGTGGCTCTCCTCTCGGTGCGGCACCCGCGCCGGTCCACCGTCCTCTTGGAGCGGAGCACGTTCGTCGTCCAGGCTCTCACCGGCCTGGTCATCGCCCTGTCGCTGGTCTTCTTCGCCATTCACTCGGTGCCGTACCTGTACCAGAGCACCCCTCTGCTCATCGTCGGCTACGCCATCTTGTTCTTCCCCCTGGCCCTGGTGGCCGTCCGGACCTCGGTCGCCCAAGCGCCCGCCGAGCTCGAGGAAGTGGGGCGGTCCCTCGGGCGACGGCCGATGGCCGTCTTGTGGCGCGTCGTCTTCCCGCTGGTCGCTCCGGGGCTGGCCGCCGCCTTCTGCCTGGTCTTCTTATCCACTGTCACCGAGCTGACCCTGACGCTTGTCATGGTGCCCACCGGGGTCCAGACCCTGGCCACCGAGTTCTGGGCCTACTCGACCAATATCTCCTACGGGGCGGCAGCCCCCTACGCTGGGCTGATGGTCGCCATCGCCGTCGTCCCCAGCTACATCCTCGGTCGCTGGTTCGACCGGCTGCCCAGCCGGGCCCTGGGTACGTCGTGACCAGCCTCCACGTCACCGACCTCCACAAGGCGTTCGGGTCCCATGCCGTGCTGACCGGGATCGACCTCACCGTTCCCGAGGGCTCGCTGGCCGCCATCCTGGGCCCGTCGGGCAGTGGCAAGACCACCTTGTTGCGAGTGCTGGCCGGGTTCGAGCGGGCCGACCGGGGGACCATCGTGCTCGGCGACGATGTGGTCGACGACGGTCGCCGGTTCGTGCCCCCGGAGCGACGGGGCATCGGCTACGTCCCCCAGGAGGGCGCTCTGTTCCCGCACCTGAACGTGCTGCGGAACGTGGCCTTCGGCGTGCCCCGCAAGGAGCGCCGGTCCCGTCACCTCGAGGAGCTGCTCGAGATGGTGGGCCTAGGCGGCCTGGGCGGCCGGTATCCGCACCAGTTGTCCGGCGGCCAACAGCAACGGGTCGCCCTGGCCCGCGCCCTGGCCATCCAGCCGGGCATCGTCCTGCTCGACGAGCCCTTCTCCTCGCTCGACGCCGGCCTTCGCTCGAGCGTCCGCGCCGATGTCCAGCGCGTGCTCCGGGAGCAGGGCACCACCGCGCTCCTCGTCACCCATGACCAGGACGAGGCCCTTTCTCTGGCCGAACAGGTCGCCGTCATCCGCCATGGCCGGGTCGGCCAGGCCGGCAGCCCCCAGAACCTCTACGCCCACCCCGGGGATCCCGGCATCGCCCGGTTCCTCGGCGACGCCAACCTGGTCCCCTGCACCGTCGCCGGCACGGTGGCGGCCACCCCGTTCGGTCCGCTCCCGGTGCGCGCCGGGGGCATCCCGATCCAGTCGCAATCGGCTATTGCGTTGGTGCGACCCGAACAGCTGGTCGTGTCCACCAGGACCGACGGGCCCGGCGTGGCCGCCCGGGTGGTGCGCAACCAGTTCCACGGGCACGACAGCGTCATCACGGTGGAGCCCGATCGGCCGATCGGGACGCCGTTCGTGGTGATCCGCGCCGATGGCGAGTTCGCCGCGCCCGTCGGTGCGCCGGTGATGGTCGTGGCCCGCGGGGAAGTGGTGACGTGGCCGGTCGAGGAGCCGGCCGGCGACGCGCTCGAGGTGCTCGGCGCGGTCGAGGCCGCCCAGGGCTAACCGCGGGCTGACGCCGAGGTCCCGACTCGTGCACTGCTGCCCTCCAGATCGGCCTCGACCTGGAGGGCCGGATCACACCGGCCGCACGGTGACCGAAGCGAGCGCCACCATGCGGTCGTTCACGGCCGTGTCGTAGAGGGCCACCCGGACCACCGTGCCGTCGGGCCTCGTCCCCATCACCGTGCACCGGGCCTCGACCGGCCCGACGCGGGCCGGGGCGAGATAGTGGAGCACCATGTCGGTCGAGGACAGTGCGGCGGGCGACGTCCCGGTCGAGGACCGCTTCATTGGCGGCGGGCCGCCCGACTGGACAGCGCGGAGCGCAGCCAGGTCGGACAGGACGGCGATGGCACCACCGTGGAGGATGCCCCAGTTGTTTCGGAGGTGGTCCCCGATGTCGAGGCGGGTGACCGGGCCCGACCCCGGTTGCACCCCGAAGAACTCCTGGAGCGGGACCGGGTCGGGCTGGGCCGGCGCCATGGGGTGGTGCACTTGGCGACCAGGGGTGGGCGCCGACGCCCCCCGGTGCAGGACGGCGCACGTCATGAGGCACGACGCCACCGCAGCCCCGCCGTCCCCCTCGTCGACCACCGAGACCTGGGTGACCACCGAGGCGCGACCCTTCCGGAGGACGGTGGCTTCGCTCAGCAGCGGGCCGACGTGGCGACGGCGACCCACTCGGAGCGCCATGGAGGTGGTGACGATCCCGTCGGGTTGCACGGCCAGGCCACTGAGGTAGCCACCCAGCGCGTCGACCGCGGTGACGAGGGCCCCGGCGTGGAGACCGCCGGCCTCGTCCACCAGATGGGCTTCGACAGGAACGCGGGACCGGAGCCTGGTCGGCACCCGGTCGCCATCGAGCGACGGGGGTGCCCACTGTTCCACCCGCAGGTAGGTGCCGACCGGCCACAGCGCGGCCAGGCCGTCGTGGTCCGGCTGCGCATCGAGCCCGGTCATCGGGTGACCGCCCCGACCTGGACCACCGCGGTCACACGGGCGTCGCCACCCTGGTCGAGCAGACGGATCACCGCACTTCCCGTGCCGACGGTCCCCTGCCCGTCATCCCCGGTGCCGCCGGTCGCCGGGCCCGCCTCGGCCGTGATCGAGTCGGTCTCCGAGATGATGGGCCCCACCCGCCCCATGGCCAGATAGGCCACCTGGAGATCCACGGTGGCTGCCGATCCGGTGCGTAGCCCCAGGGCGTCGTCGACGGCCGAGCTGCCGGCGACCGCACCCAGCAGGGCCATCACACCGCCCTGGAGGGCGCCGAACGTGTTGCTCACGTAGTCGCCCACCGAAAGGGCCACGCCGGCCGAGCCCCGGTCCGTCCTGACCCCGATCGCCTCGAGGACGGGTCGGGTCAGCGATGCCGATCCGATGGTCGTGCGTTCGGGCTCGATGGGTAGCGGCTGCATGAGCGGTGGGGCGTCAGTCCGCGGCAGCACGGCGTAGGTCATCGTGGCCCAGGCGTTGGGTGAGCCGTCACCGGTGAGCCTGCCCCCGGGGGCGTCGAGGAGTACCACTTCGAGCACCAACGTGGTGCGCCCCTTGCGCAGGACCGAGGCCCGGGCCTCGACCTCCGGGCCGCCTGCTGGCCGCAACAACTGCAGCTGGAGGTCCGCCGTCGCCGTGCGGTCGGGGTACAGCACCCGGGTGGCGACAGCTCCCCCGACGATGTCGACCAGGATGGCCAGCACACCCGCGTGGACACCGCCGTCCGAGGCGAGCAGGTGCTCCGACACCGGGAGCCAGGCCGAGGCGGTGGCATCGGGTCGAACCTCGACCTCCAGGTCCAGATGGCGGAGGATGTGCTCAGCTGGCGGATAGGGGTGAGGCGGCACTCAGCGCACCTGCTCCGTGGGTCGGACGAGGATCTCGTTCAGCGCCATGTGCCCAGGTCTGGTGACGGCGAAGGTGATGGTCTCGGCAATGTCCGTCGAGGTCATGAGTTGGGCGCCCTCGAAGGTGCCCCGCAGGCCCTCGATGATCTCGGGCCGGTTGTGGCCGGCCAGCTCGGTGGCCGTCGCCCCGGGCTCCACGGCCGTGACCCGGACGTGCCGGGCCGCCACCTCCTGGCGAAGCGACTCGCCGAAGGCCACCACCGCGAACTTGGTGGCGCTATAGACCCCGTTGCCCTCGCGGGCGGCGCGTCCGGCCACCGAGCTCACGTTGACCACGTCGGCCACCTGCCTGGGTCCGGCCTCGGCTGCGGCCAGGAGATGAGGGAGGGCGACATGGGTGCAGTACAGCAGTCCGAGCAGGTTGATCTCCACCATCCGCCGCCACTCGTCGATCGGCGCATCGACGATCGGTCCCAGTAGCATCACGCCGGCGTTGTTGACCAAGGTGTCGAGGCGGCCGAACCGGGACACCGCCGCTTCCACGGCGGAGCGGGCCTGATCCTCGTCGGTGATATCGGCCTCGAACACCTCGACCCGGGACGGATCGCCGATCGAGTCGGCCAGGGCCTCGAGCCGGTCGAGACGCCGGGCGACGATGATCACCGAGGCACCTTCGGCGGCGAGGGACGTCGCCGTCGCTTCGCCGATCCCGCTCGAAGCACCGGTGACCAGAGCCACCGTTCCAGCCAGCCGAGCCTCGGCGGCATGCTCGTCTCCCTGCATCGTTCGCTCCCCACGGTTGTCTTCCTGCGGCGGTGCCGAACGAACTGCGTTGGCGGCTGCAGTGCAGTGACAAATTCTGAATTTGGGTTGACTGTTCGGGCCGAGTGTACCGACGCGGCACGATGAGCTGCGAAGTGACTCCGGTCTCCGGGAACGGCGAGATCGACCTCACACGGCGCTCATGAGCAAGATGGGCGGTTGCCCACTGCGCCGAACGGGCCGGTCGGGGATGCCACCGGGGACGACGAGCTCAGGGGCAAGGGGAAGGCCAACCGGGCGGCGTCCGACTGAAACAGGCGGGCGAGAAGGTCAAGGACGCCCTCAAGCATTGAGGCACCGAGTCCCGGCCCCGAGACCCTCGGTCGGGGCCTCGTGCCGTGGCCCGACGCTGGTCTCCCCGATCCACTCACTGGAGACAGTCCACGGAGGTGTCCATATATTCAGACCTGCACACCGGTCAGGCCGGTCGTGTCGATAGAGTCGGGCGGGTCGAATTCCTGATCCCCCTTCCCGACGACACCACAAGCGCCGCGCATGCGCGGGCGGCGGTGCGCGAGAGCCTGACCGCGTGGGGCATCCCGGAGTTGGAACCGGTGGCGAGCCTGGTGGCTACCGAGCTGGTAACCAACGCAGTCATTCACGCCGATGCCGGGCCGACGCAACTCCTTTTGATGCTGCAGGACGACCGCCTGCGCATCGAGGTATCCGATGGCGACTCGAGCCGCCTGCCCCGCCGGATGCACCGAGAGGTCACTGCAGAGGGAGGAAGGGGCCTGGCCCTGGTGGACGCCCTGTCAGCGGCGTGGGGGACGCTCCGTCCCCGTCGGGGTCTGGGCAAGACCGTCTGGTGCGAACTCGATCTTCCGGAGGCCTAGGGCCCGAGTGGCCACCGGTCTTGGCGGCCACCGGCGGCACCCATCACGCAGGTGCCGTCCTCTCGAGTCGTCCGACCCGGACGGCTTCAGGCGGCGCGGCTCCTGAACCGGCCGGCGTCACGACGACGTCGGGCGGTCCCCCTGGGGGGCCGTGAGGCCATGGCCGACATGTCGTGGAGGGCGCAGCACTCGGCGCCGTTGTAGATGGAGAGCCGGGCGCCGCACCCTTCGTTGGCGCACACCCGGCCCGATCGGTACACCGGCGGCGCACCATGGCCCCCGAGCGGCTCGGTCGCCACTGATCCGGCCTTCGTGTTTCGGTCACGCATCGGCACCCCTCCTTCGTTCGGGAGGGGAGGTACCCCGACCGAATCGGGGTGAAACCGAGCAGCGGACAGAAATCGGCCGGCTCAGTGCTCTTCGGCCAGGTTCTCCCTGATCCGGGCCAGGCTCTGGGCCAGGAGCCGGGAGACGTGCATCTGGCTGATGCCCACGCGGGAAGCGATCTCCGACTGGGTCAGGCCCTCGATGAACCGGAGCCGGACCACCTCTTGCTGACGCTCGGGCAGGGATGCCAGTGCCGGGGCCAGAACGGAGCGCTCGTCCACCACGGCGACGCCGGCATCGTCCGATCCCAACCGGTCGGCCAGGGTCTCGTCCCGCTGACCCGGGGCGTCGATCGATGACGAGCGGTATCCCTGGCCGGCCTCGATCGCTTCGAGGATGGCGTCCTGGGAGACACCGATCGAGTCCGCCAGTTCGGCAACGGTGGGCGGGCGGCCCAGCTCCTGAGACAGCGCGTCGATGGTGTGCCCGAGCTCCAAGTACAGCTCCTGGATGCGGCGTGGGGCCCGGACGGCCCAGCCCTTGTCCCGGAAATGCCGCTTGAGCTCGCCGATGACGGTCCCGGTGGCGTAAGTCGTGAACTCCACACCTCGATCGGGGTCGAAGCGGTCGACCGCCTTGATGAGGGCGATGGAGCCGACCTGCACCAAGTCGTCATAGGGCTCGCCCCGGTTGGCGAAGCGATGGGCCAGGCGCCTGGCCAGGCCTATGTGCTCGGTGACCAGCTCGTCCCGCAACCGCTCGTCGCGGGTGGTGGCAAACTCGACCCATCGCTCCCGGGGCACGGGTGGCCGCCGGGCATCATCGGCCATCAGTGGGCAACCCTGCTCCTGCGCTTGGACAGCCATGCTCGCCCATCGGCGTCGCGACGGTGCTCGTCGACCAGGGCTTCGATAAGGCGGATGGACAAGTCGTCGGGGCCGCCCGGACCCGGGCCATCGCTGGGTTCCCCGCTTCGATCGAGCTCGCAGGCGATGGTGATGGTGGCGCCGTCCAGGGTGAATTCGAGCCGTACCGTTCCCGACCGTGCGCCGCCCACCACCGACAAGCAGAGCTCGTCGACGGCTAGGCGCAGGTCCTCGATCTCCTCGATGTCGAAGTCCGCCCGAGCGGCCATGGTGGCCGCCGTGATCCTGGCCAACACCAGGAGGTCGGAGCGGACCGGCAGCGACAGTGCGACCGTGTCGCTCATGCCTCCAAGGCCTCGTCCAGGGTCGAGAAGATGGGGAACACCCGGATGAGATCGGTGATCTCGAACACCTTGAGGATCCTGGGCTCGGCGATGACCAGCTTGAGGTCGCCTCCCGATTCGCGAATGCGCTTGAACGACCCCACCAGAACACCCAGTGCCGTCGAGTCCAGGAAGGACACCCCCAGCAGGTCGACGACCACCGCGCCCACTCCTGCTTCCTCGTGGGCGGCGAGATGCTCCCGAAGGGCCGGCGCCGTTGCCACGTCGATCTCTCCGACGACCGAGACGACGGGTACCCCTCCGGTGACCCGTTCGGTGATCTCAAAGGTCAGCTCCATGGTTTCTTGCCCTTCTCCATTCGACTCTTCATTCGACCCGTGTCCCCGCCCGGTATACCCGCCACCGGCCACGTCTCACACCTCATCCGAGCGCCGGCTGCCCGGGGCGACCGACACCGTCCGTGCCTGGACTCATATGGCCGGCGAAGGGGCATGGGTGAATCCTGATCGAGTGATCTGGTTTGTCGAAGGCTACGCCACCCCGGGACCGGCACGATCGCCGGCCGAACAGGCGCGGGACGAGACGGAAGGAACCAAGCCGACCAGGTGGTCGTGGTTCGGCCTCAACCTGGGCAAACGCACCGATATCGTGGGAGCCGTCTGTCAACCGTGAGGGTAGTTCGACCTCGCTCACCGACGGGTATCTTCCAGAGGTGACCGACGAGGGACGGGCCAGACCGGCCGAGGGCACCGCCAGTCGAGTAGCGGAGGGCGCAAGGCCGGCCGACGACGGCAGGAACGAGTCAGAAGAGGAGCGGATCGACCGGAACGTGGGCGAGCTCCTCCAGGAGCTGCGGGTGGCCGGCCTCGGGGTGCAGGTGCTCTTCGGGTTCCTCCTGTCGCTGCCGTTCACCAACCGATTCGGGCACCTCGACCATGGCCAACGCATCCTCTACCAGGCCAGCCTGCTGCTGGCCGCCAGCGCCACCGCCCTGCTCACCGCACCGGTGGCCTACCACCGGATCGTGTTCCGCCGGCACGCCAAGCGCCGGTTCCTGGCCGTGTCGAACGCGATGGCCCTGTGCGGTCTGGCCGCGGTGGCGATGGCCATCTCCACCGCCGTGTGGCTGGTGGTCAGCACGGTCGACTCCGGCGCCGTCGTGCCCGTCCTGGCTGCGGTGATGCCTGTGGTCTTCATCGGGCTCTGGTTCGTCCTGCCGTTGGTCGGACGGTTCGAGCGGCCGGACCGGTAGTTCGAGCCCCGGCGTCACGGGCCGGGGCATTCCGGCCCGCCTCAGTCCCGCGTTCGGGGCCGGCCACGGGGACCTCCCGGGCCGAAGGGACCCGGGAGGGCTCGAGCCCGACCCGGTCGGCGGCCAGCGCGAACCGGTGCGCATCCCGGACGGCGCATCCCCCGCGGTCGTTGTTGAAGTAGACATAGATGTCCTCGGCCGGTGACCACAGATCGGCCAGCCGCTCGGCCCACGAGCGCAGTGCGGTGCGCCCGTAGCACGGTGCGGGCGCGGCCCGACCCTGGTGCATCCGGAGGTAGCCCCAGTCGGTGGTACGCCACCGCGGAGCGCGCCGGCCGGGGATGTCGCTCAGGCAGAATGCGGCCCGGTGCCGGGCCAACAGGTCGGCCGTCTCGTCGGTGTACCACGAGTCGTGGCGGGGCTCGAAGGCGATCCGGGTCCCGTGCGGGAAGCGATCGAGCGTCTCGGCCAGGGCATCGAGATCGATGCCGAAGTTGGCCGGGAGCTGGAGAAGCACCGGGCCGAGCTTGGTCCCCAGATGGTCGGCCCGGCTCATGAGGCGATGAACCGGCTCAGCCGGGTCCTTGAGCCGCCGGATGTGGGTCAGGTATCGGCTGGCCTTCACCGTCACCACGAAGTCCTCGGGCGTCCTGTCCTTCCACGCCTCGAACGTGTAAACCTCGGGGAGCCGGTAGAAGGCGTTGTTGACCTCGACGGTGCGGAAGCGGTCCGCGTAGTGCTCGAGCCAACGGGCTTGGGCCAGACCCTCGGGGTAGAAGCGTCCCCGCCAGTCGGCATATTGCCACCCCGAAGTCCCGATGAGCACTGGCACCGGCGGCCGATCCGTCTTCGTCGGCTAGTCGGGCCGACCCGGTCGTACCGGCCGATGGCGCAGGGCACGCATCCTCACTGCTTCTCCCCGGACAG